>CAZXPJ010000013.1:0-43898 GCA_964642925.1 uncultured Eubacteriales bacterium
CTTTTTTAAAGAATAATACTTTTTCTAGTCATTTCTACCGGTTGTTCTAGTTCCATTATCTTTAGTATTGTTGGCGAAATATCTCCCAATACACCATCATCTCTTAACTTACAATCTCCATTACCTACCATAATAAAAGGTACAGGGAATGTTGTGTGAGCTGTCAAAGGTTTTCCATCTTTAGGATCCAGCATCAGCTCTGCATTTCCATGATCCGCAGTTACTAATAGAACCCGACCCTTTGCTTTGGCTTCCTCATAAACTTTCCCTAGACACTCATCTACTACTTCAATAGCTTTTACGGCCGCCTCTATATTTCCTGTATGACCTACCATATCGGGATTAGCAAAATTAACAAGGATAAAATCATGTTCATCTTTTCTTATTGCTTCTACTAATCTTTCGCAAACTTCTGGAGCACTCATTTCTGGCTGCAAATCATAAGTAGGAACCTTAGGTGAGGGAATAAGAATCCTATCTTCCCCGAGATTTGCCTTTTCTACTCCCCCATTAAAAAAGAAGGTAACATGAGCATATTTCTCTGTTTCTGCAATCCTAAGCTGTTTTAAGTTTTTTAATCCAAGATATTCTCCTAAAGTATTTTTCATAATTACAGGTTTAAAAGCTACAGGAACATTAAGAGTAGCATCGTATTCCGTCAAGCATAAATATCTTAAATCAAGTTTTTGAATTTTGCAGGCATTAAAATCAGCATCAGTAAGGGCTCTGGTTAACTGGCGAGAGCGATCGGAGCGGTAATTAAAACAAAAAACTCCGTCCTCCTTACCAATAGGAATAAAGGGAGCATCTACTTGGGAAATCAATGATGGCTTGACAAATTCATCATCTTCTCCCCTTTGGTAGGCTCCTTCTAAAGCTTCCAGAGAGTTTTTGTATTTATATCCATCTCCTTGAGTAAGGGCATCATAAGCAAGTTGAATTCTTTCCCAACGCTTATCTCTATCCATAGAATAATATCTACCCATAATAGAAGCTACAGGAGGATATCCTAGATCCTTTAATTTTTCTTCAAGGATCTTAAGATATAGTTCTGCAGAGCGAGGGGGAACATCTCGACCATCTAAGAAGGCATGGACTTGTAGTTTTTTTACCCCATACTTTGCAGCAAACTCTAGAAGTCCATTTAAATGATGTTGATGGCTATGTACCCCTCCATCAGAAACTAAACCAATAAAGTGAAGCATCTTATTCTGCTTTATTACATAATCAAAAAGTTTTATAATCTCTTGGTTCTTTTCTATCTCTCCGCTTTCAATATTTTTATTAATCCTTACTAACTCCTGATAAACAATCCGCCCAGCTCCAATATTCAAATGCCCTACTTCAGAGTTTCCCATTTGTCCTTGGGGTAGTCCTACATCTTCTCCAGATGCGGAAAGTAATGTATGAGGGTAGAGTTGCCATAATTTATCAAAGTTTTTTTTATTAGCTAAAGCAACAGCATTGCCTATTTTTTCTTCTCTACAGCCAAATCCATCAAGGATGGCTAATATTACTTTTTTCATCTATTACTCCTTATAGTTAATTAGTGCTAGAAAATCTTCCGGCTTAAGGCTTGCACCACCAACTAGAGCACCATCTATACCAGGCATCTCCATAAACTCTTTTATGTTTTCTGGCTTTACACTACCTCCATATTGGATTCTAATTTTTTCGGAAGTTTTTGAAGAATATCTTTCAGTAAACCATTTCCTTATGAAAGCGATAGTTTCAGAAGCAATTTCTTTGGTTGCATTCTTACCAGTACCAATAGCCCAAACAGGCTCATAGGCAATTATAGTTTTTTCTGCTTCTTGGGAAGATATATTAACAAAAGCACTTTTCAATTGTTCCTTTAATACCTTTTCTGTATTTTTTTCTTCTCTTTCTTGCAGGGTCTCCCCTAAACAAAAGATAGGGGTAACTTTTTCTTTAATAGCCTTTTCAAGTTTTTCTCTAATTAATTCTTTGTCTTCTTTGAAAACACTTCTTCTTTCAGAATGACCTATTAATATATATTCAATATTAAACTCTTTAAGCATTTTTAATGATATTTCACCTGTATATGCTCCTTGATCTTGAGGGTAAAAATTTTGTGCTCCTACTTTTATACCCTGGTCTTTTAAATTCCCAGCGGCAGCTAATGCAGTAAAGGGAAGGCAAAATCCAGTTTCTACAGAGTTTTCTTTGTATTCTTTAAGGAATTCATCGAAAAACTTTTTTGTTTCTTTTTGAGTCATATGCATTTTCCAGTTGCCAATAATTATTGGTCTACGATTATTAATACATTCCTTATCATTAAGAGCTTCAATGCCTGGAAGGGGTTTTCCTTCTAAGAATTCTAAGGAAGCTCCTCCCCCTGTAGAAATATGGGTAATTTTATAGGAAAGACCCACTTTTTTCAAAGCTGCCATAGAGTCCCCTCCGCCAACAATGGAGAAAGCACCACAGCAAGCCACTGCTTTAGCCACCCCTTCAGTTCCCTTAGCGAATTCGTCAATTTCAAAAACACCCATAGGTCCGTTCCAAACAACGGTTTTAGCTTTCTTTAGCTCTTTTGCAAAAATCTTTATTGTTTCCGGTCCAATATCTAAAATCATCTTATCTTCTTTAACTTCTGAAACTAAGCAAGTCTCAATTCCCTCTTTGTCCTCAAAGTTATGTGCAGTAATGCAATCCACCGGGAGAAGAATCTTTACTTTAAGTTCCTTAGCCTTAATAAGTATTTCCTTAGCTAAGTCTATTTTATCTAGTTCTACTAAAGATTTACCTATTTTATTTCCCTCAGCTAGAAGAAAAGTATTGGCCATACCTCCACCAATTAAAATAGAATCTACACTATCTAAAAGGTTTTCAATTATGCCGATTTTATCTGTTACCTTGGCACCCCCAATAATTATCATAAAAGGCTTTTCTGGATTATCTAGAGCTTTGCCAAGATGGGCAAGCTCCTTTTCCATAAGAAGTCCTGCTACGCTAGGGATAAATTTTGTTATTCCCTCTGTTGAAGCATGGGACCTGTGAGCAGCTCCAAAAGCATCATTTACAAAAAGATCGGCAAGACTCGCCAACTCTTTAGCAAACTCAGGATCATTATCCGTTTCTCTTTTATCCATACGAATGTTTTCAAGGAGAATTATTTCTCCATCCTTCATATTAGCTATGGCTTTCTTTACATAATCATCTAAAACTACATCCATTTTTTTTACATTTTTACCTAAAAGTTCGGATAATCTTTTAGCAACAGGATCTAAACGAAGGTCAGCAAGATACTGCCCTTTAGGTCTTCCCATATGAGATGCTATTATAATCTTAGCTCCATTATCTAGAAGATAATTAATTGTAGGAAGGGATGCAATTATTCTTGAATCATCGGTAATTTCCCCATTTTTATCCAAAGGAACGTTAAAATCAACTCTAACAAATACCTTTTTACCTTTGAGTTCAACATCTCTAATCGTTTTTTTTCTCATTTACATTTTCTCTCCAATATAAGAAGCAAGGTCAACAAGTCTAGCTGAATAGCCCCACTCATTGTCATACCAAGAAATAACCTTAACCATATTATCCTCAATAACCATAGTAGATAAAGCATCTAGGATAGATGAATTAGGGTTCCCATTATAGTCAATAGAAACTAGTGGAAGCTCAGTATAAGCCAATATTCCCTTCATTTCATTTTCTGCAGCATCTTTAAAAGCTTGATTTACTTCTTCTACGGTTACATTTTTTTCTAATTCACAAACCAAATCTACAACTGATACGTTAGGTGTTGGTACTCTTAAGGAAAAACCGTTTAACTTACCTTTTAATTCTGGTAATACTAGGGCTACAGCTTTTGCAGCTCCTGTGGTTGTAGGAATGATTGATTCTGCCGCTGCCCTAGCTCTTCTTAAGTCTTTATGAGGGAAGTCAAGTATACGTTGATCATTAGTGTAGGAGTGAACAGTTGTCATCAATCCTTTTTTAATTCCAAATTTTTCCATTAAAACCTTTGCTACAGGAGCTAGGCAATTTGTTGTACAGGATGCATTCGAAATAATATGATGTTCTTCTGGTTGGTATTTTTCTTCATTAACACCAAGAACAATTGTAATATCTTCATCCTTTGCCGGTGCACTAATTATTACTTTCTTTGCTCCTGCTTTAATATGTTTTTCTGCACCTTCTTTAGTTCTAAATATTCCAGTACATTCCAGAACTATATCTACACCTAAATCTTTCCAAGGAAGATTTTCTGGATCTCTTTCAGCAAAAATTTTTATTTCTTTCCCATCTACAAAAATAGATCCATCTTTTTCTTCTACTTCTTTAGCAAAAATTCCGTGAACTGAATCATATTTAAGTAAGTGGGCCAAAGTTTTAGCATCTGCTAGATCATTTACTGCTACGATATCAAGACCCTTATCCATGGCATACCTTAAACTCATTCTGCCTATTCTACCAAATCCATTAATTCCAATTTTAAAACTCATTCTAGTACCTCCCATTTTAATTTAAAATTTTCCCGTTCTTAATCATTTATACCTATACTCCTTGAAGAATAAACAATTACCTATCCATTAAGGATAAGATATTTACATATTTTGTCAACAAAAAAGAACCTTCAACAGCAGTATTTACTTACTGATCAAAGGCTCTTTTTTTTTATCTTTATTCCTGGGAAATTGCACTTACTGGGCAAATTGCTTCACAAGCTCCACAATCAATGCAAGCATCAGGATCAATAATATAAACTGTGTCTCCTTCGGAGATGGCATCTACTGGACATTCTCCTGGACATGCTCCACACTTAATACAATTATCATCAATTTTATAAGCCATAAATTTTACCTCCTTTATTAATAATTAATACTACTATCTTACTTTCTTATTAAACTTTTAGCAATAGTATCAAGTTTCCTCATCCTATGATTAATACCGGATTTACCTAAGGGGGGATTTAACATTTCCCCTAATTCCTTTAAACTTATATCTGGATTTTCTACTCTTAATAAAGCTGTGTCTCTTAAATTCTCCGGGAGATTATCTAGTCCTAAATATTCTTCGATTATCTGAATATTCTTAATGTGCCGAAAGGCTGCATCAATAGATTTGTTCAAATTAGCAGTTTCGCAATTTACTAGGCGATTAACTTGGTTTCTCATTCCTTTATGAATCCTTGTGTTCTCATAAGAGAAAAGAGCATTATGAGCTTCAATTACACTAAGAAAAGTTACTATTTGCTCGCTTTCTTTAATATATACTATATAGTTATTTTTTCTCATTATTATTTTTGCATTCAATTCAAAGCTTTCAAGAAGTTTCACCACAATTTTAGCAATATCTTCACTAGCAAAAATTAGCTCGAGATGATAACCAAAATCCGGATCTGTAACAGAACCAGATCCTAAAAATATTCCTCTGATAAAAGCTCTTTTACAACAAACATCTTCCATTATTTCTTTGCTGACCCCAGAATTAATAAAAAAACCGTCGTCACTTATTCCCAGATCTACAAGAATTGTTTTAACACTTTCTTCATTGCTTATTTTAATTCGATAAGAGTTATTCTTTTTAAGGCGATTCTTTCTTAATACACTTATTTCTGTTTCTATGCCATAAAGACTCTTGGATAAAATTAAAAATTTTCTAGCTACTGCTGCGTTCTCTGTTCTGATTTTTAAGGCCATCTTCATATTAGAAGCAATTGTAATTGCCCCACCTACTCTAATTAATCCTGATAATTCAGCCTTTTTACAACATTCCTTTTCAGGAATTATTCTAGATATTTCATTTTTTACAGCCATGGAGAATGACATTTAAATCACCCTTACTTTCTTTCAATGTCTCTATGCCTTACTTCCGTTTGATAACCAAGGGAGCTTATTTGTTCGGCTAAATAATTAACTAAGGTAACGGAACGGTGTTTCCCACCGGTACAACCTATTCCAATGGTTAAATTAGCCTTCCCTTCCTTTTCATACATGGGAAGAAGGAAGGTCAAAAGGTCTAGATATTTTTCTAGAAAAATAGTGGTGGCTTCTTGACAAAAGACAAAATTTTGCACATCCTTATCATTTCCTGTTTTATTTTTTAATTCAGGGATATAAAAGGGGTTAGGTAGGAATCTCACATCCACCATTAAATCTGCATCTATAGGTACACCATACTTATAGCCAAAAGACATAAATGATATCTTAAATTGGAGACCTTTACTTTTTCCCCATAATTCTTTTGTTCTTTCCCTAAGTTTTGCAGCAGAGAGCATACTTGTATCGATAACTAAATCTGCTCGTCCTCGGATTTCTTCAAGAAGCTTCCGTTCTTCCTTGATTCCTTCTAATATTCCACCACATACATCACTCATAGGATGTCTCCTACGGGTTTCCTTAAAACGATCCACGATTACCTGATCCGAAGCTTCTAAAAATAGAATATGGGAATCAATATTTCTTTCTCTAAGACCATCTAGGTACAGAAAAAAATCTTTAAGATATTTTCCAGAACGAATATCGATTACTAGAGCTACTTTACGCTCTGCATCTTCCGTTTTTTCTATTAGTTCAAAAAATTTATAAAAGAGTGCAGGTGGAAGATTGTCTACACAGAAATAATTCATATCCTCCAATATTTGGATTACTGTGGATTTACCTGCACCTGACATTCCCGTAACAATTAATAATTCCATTCCTATCACCCTCCCTTATAATACAAATTTTCTAATGGCTTTAGCTACACCGTGGTTATCGTTGGTATCTGTAACATAATCAGAAATTTCCTTTACCTCTTGTTCGCCATTTTCCATGGCAACTCCTATACCAGCATATTCCAACATATCCAAATCATTCATTCCATCCCCAATAGCTAATATTTCCTCTCTTTTTACTCCAAGAGATTCTGCAAGAGCCTTCAAGGCGATACTTTTTTTTGCCTCACGATTGCCAAACTCCAAAAAATAACTTTTAGACTTGGTTATAGTAAGTTTATCTCCAAAAAGAATCCTGCCCTTATCTTGAGCAATATCAAGTATATCTGGATCCCCGGCTATTAAGATTTTAGTTGGGCTTGTAATAAGTCCCTGGGGAAAGCTAGTAACTCTGTGCCCTACCCCAGAAAGACTTGTATAATTGTTCCCAAAATCATTCAATTCCTCTACATAAAGATAATCATCCATATATACATTCAGCTGCAAGTTATAGCCTTTAAGGAAATGAATTACTTCTGCTGCTATTTCTTTTTCAATTACATGATGTTGAATTTCTTCTTCTTCTAAGGTTTTTACAAGAGCCCCTTGGTAAGTTATTAAAGGAAGATCTAAATTAATTTCCCTGGCAAATTTTGTAGTAGCCCGAAACATTCTTCCTGTAGCAAAAGTAAAATGGATTCCCTGTTCCTGACACTCCTGAATTACTTTCTTATTTTCCTGGGATATTTCTACCTGGGAATTTAATAAAGTATCGTCAAGATCCACCGCAATTAATTTAATCATTTCTTCCCTCTTTTCTCTTCATTCTCATTTGTAAATCTTCATGACTCTTAAGATAATTATACACATTTTCTAAAATGTTTTTTGGAATCCCTGGAACTTCATATAATTCTGCTAAATCCGCTTTCACGATATTATAAAGGCTGCCATATTTTTTCAGTAGTATTTTCTTTCTTTTTTCCCCAACTCCTGGGATATCGTCTAAAATAGATTCTAGATTCCTCTTGGTCCTTAGGCTACGATGAAAAGTTATAGCAAACCGATGAGCTTCATTTCTAATTCTTTGAACTAAGTGTAGGCCTGGTCCCCTTCTGTCTAAAATTACAGGTTGAGATTCTTTTGGTAGAAAAATTAATTCTTCCTTTTCTGCCAGGGAAACAATTGCTATTTTATTTTCTAGTCCTTTATCCGCTAAAGCTCTTAAGGCACTACTGAGCTGGCCTTTTCCCCCATCAATAATAATAAGGTCTGGAAAGGGTAAGAATTTTTCGTTCCCTTTAAGGCCTTCCTCTAAACGCCTTCCAAGAACTTCATTCATGGATCTAAAATCATCTGCTCCTACAAAGGATTTTATTTTAAATTTACGATAAGATCTTTTATCCGGATTACCCCCACTAAAAACCACCATGGAGGCCACATTATCTGTACCGGAAATATTTGAAATATCAAAACATTCTATTCTTTGAGGTATTTCTTTTAATCTCAATTTATCTTTAAGTTCCTTTAACGCTATCTTTTCTGTTTCTTCTTTTCTGATAACCACATTTACCATATAGTTTTTAGCGTTTTCCATAACCATATTTACAAGCTCTTTATTTTTACCTCTTACGGGAACATATAATCTAACCTTATAATTAACCTCTCTGGCCAAAGTGGCTTCAATAAGTTCTGTATCCTCTATAGGAAAAGGTATTAAGACTTCTCTAGGTGGTTTTGGTTTATTAATATAATAGTTTTTTAGAAACTCTTCTAAAATTTTTTCTTGGCTTTCTTCTATGACTGAGCTTAAATGAAAGTTATCCCGTCCTGTTAGGCGACCATTTCTGATAAAAAACACCTGGAAAACTACTTGCTTACCTTGGTGATAAATACCAATGACGTCTTGGTCTTCTTCTCTTCCAGAAACAATTTTTTGTTTTTCTATTACATGCCTTACAGCACTTATTTTATCCCTAATTCGAGCAGCTTTTTCAAAGTCCAAGGATTCAGCGGCTTTTTCCATATCTTTAACTAAATTCTTTTCCACTTCATTTTTATGACCTTTTAAAAAACTCTCAATATTTTGTATTATCTCTTTATATTCTTCCTGGCTAATTTTTTCTACACAAGGAGCATAGCATTTTTTTATATGATAATTAAGACAGGGCTTTTTACTTCTAAAGGTTGTATTATTACATGTCCTAAAAGGAAAAAGCCTCTTTAAAAGTTCCACTGTTTCATTAAGAGCCCCAGCACTTGTATAGGGCCCATAG
Organism: uncultured Eubacteriales bacterium; assembly: GCA_964642925.1. Classification (GTDB taxonomy): domain Bacteria; phylum Bacillota; class Peptococcia; order Peptococcales; family SKKY01; genus SKKY01. The sequence continues at coordinate 8,941 of CAZXPJ010000013.1, forward strand.
TATTGGCTTCCATCCTTAATAATATTCCTAGTCACCATAAGCCGGGGGTATTCTTCTTTAGTGATTTTTATAAAAGGATAAGTTTTATCATCTTTTAAATCAATATTATATCTAGGTTTATGCTTTTTTATTAAGTTGTTTTCTAAGATTAAAGCTTCGGATTCCGTGTCTGTCAGAATATATTCTAGATCCTGAATTTTTTTTACAAGAATCCTAGTTTTTGCTGAATCATATTTGTTAGTTTTAAAGTAACTATTTACTCTAGATTTAAGAGATTTAGCCTTTCCTACATATATGATTTTATCTTTTTCATCCTTCATAAGATATACCCCTGGTTTTTCAGGAATATTCTTTAATTTTTCCTCAAGGAATGACATAGATTCACCTCAAAATTTTCTTTAAAAACTGTCCTGTATGGGATAAGGGATTAGCTGCAATTTCTTCCGGCGTTCCTACAGCAACAATAGTTCCCCCCTTGTTTCCTCCCTCTGGTCCAAGATCAATAATATGATCTGCTGATTTAATAACATCCAAATTATGCTCTATGATTACAATTGTATCATTGTTTGCCTTCATTTTTTCAATTACCTCAAGGAATTTATGAATATCCGCTGTATGAAGGCCTGTTGTTGGCTCATCTAAAACATAAAGAGTTTTTCCGTTACTTCTTCTATGAAGTTCTGAAGCTAATTTAACTCTTTGAGCTTCACCGCCAGAAAGAGTTGTTGCAGATTGACCTAATTTAACATAACCTAAACCCACATCTTCCAAGGTTTTAAGCTTTCTAAATATTCTAGGGATATTCTCAAAAAATTCTTTTGCCTCTTCTACGGTCATGTCTAAAACATCTGCTATATTCTTACCTTTGTAACGTATTTCTAAAGTTTCCCGATTATATCTAGTCCCTTTACAAATTTCACAAGGTATATATACATCTGGAAGAAAATGCATTTCTATTTTAAGGATTCCATCACCATTACAAGCTTCACATCTTCCTCCTACAACATTAAAGCTAAATCTTCCTGGCTTATAGCCTCTCATTTTAGACTCTGGTAACATGGAAAAGACCTGTCTAATGTCATCAAATACAGAAATATAGGTTGCTGGATTAGACCTAGGTGTTCTCCCAATGGGGGACTGGTCAATCTCTATAACTTTATCAAGATATTCTACCCCTTTTAATTCTTTAAACTTCCCAGGTTTCATTTTTGCTTGAGGATAAACTGCTCTAGCTGCTGCTTTATAAAGTATCTCATTTATTAGAGTAGACTTTCCTGAACCGGAAACTCCTGTAACACAGGTAAAGAGACCGATGGGTATTTTAGCATTTATCTTTTGTAAGTTATTCTCCTCTGCAGCAATTATTTCCAAATATTTTTCTGTAGGTTTTTTTCTTTCTTCAGGAATTTCTATTTTCTTTCTTCCTGAAAGATATTGTCCCGTTATAGACTTTTCTGATTTAATAATTTCCTCTGGAGTCCCTACTGCTATAATTTCTCCCCCATGAGCTCCTGCGTAAGGGCCAATATCCACAACATAGTCCGCTGCCCGAATAGTGTCTTCATCATGTTCTACCACGATTAAAGTATTACCAAGATCTCTTAATTCTTTAAGAGTACGAATAAGTTTCTCGTTATCTCTTTGATGAAGACCAATAGAAGGTTCGTCTAAGATATATAGTACTCCCACTAATCCAGAACCAATCTGAGTTGCTAGTCTTATTCTCTGTCCTTCCCCACCAGATAAAGTTCCCGAGTTCCTAGCTAAAGTTAGATAATCTAGACCAACATTTAAAAGAAAACTTAGACGAGATTTTATCTCATTAATTATTTGCTGAGCAATTAATATTTCTCGTTCTTTAAACTGTAAATTTATAAAAAACTGAAAAGAGTCTTCTATAGTCATAGTAGTTATTTCATAAATATTTTTTCCACCAATTTTAATTGCTAAAGCTTCTTTTTGTAATCTGGCCCCATTACATCCGGAGCAAGGATTAATTTCCATGAATTTTTCTATTTCGTTCCTCATGTAATCCGAGTTGGTTTCTAAATGTCTTCTTTCAAGGTTAGGAATTACTCCCTCGAAACTATTTTTATATTTTCGTGAATCTCCTTCTCCATTTATATACTCAAATTGAAGAACATCTTTACCAGAGCCATACAAAATTATCTTTTTGTCTTTTTCTTTTAATTGGGAAAAAGGGACATCAGGAGAAAATCCATATTTTTCTGCTACAGTTAATATTGTTTGCATATAAATACCATTAAATTTTGTGTTCCAGGGGGCAATAGCTCCTTGGCGAATACTTTTACTTGGGTCGGGAACTGCTAAGTCTGGAGAAATTTCCATTTTTGTTCCCAAACCTCCACAAGAAGTGCAAGCTCCATAAGGGCTATTAAAAGAAAACATTCTTGGGTTTATTTCAGGAAAGCTGATTCCACAATCAGGGCAACCAAAATTTTTACTGAAAATTAATTCTTTGCCCTCTTCAAGATAATCAATCTTCACTATTCCCTCACTGATAGAAAAAACTGTTTCTAGGGAGTCTGCCAATCTTTTTTCTATACCTTCTTTAATTATTATCCTATCTACTATTACCGCTATATCATGCTTCTTGTTCTTTTCTAACTCTGGCACATCAGAAATATCATAAATTTCTCCATTTACCTTCATTCTCACATAGCCTTTTTTCTTAATTTCTTCAAATACTTTTTTATGGGTTCCCTTTTGCCCATTGATAAGGGGAGCTACAATCTGAATTCTAGTTCCTTCTGGACTTTCCATTATTTGATCAACTATTTGCTCTACTGTTTGTTTTTGGATTAATTTCCCACAAGAGGGACAATAAGGAACACCTACTCTGGCAAATAGCAGACGGAAATAATCGTAGATCTCCGTTACAGTGCCTACAGTAGACCTAGGGTTTTTACTTGTAGTTTTTTGGTCAATAGAAATAGCAGGAGATAATCCTTCAATATAATCAACATCCGGCTTATCCATTTGACCTAAAAACATTCTTGCATAGGAGGAAAGAGATTCTACATATCTTCTTTGACCCTCAGCATATATTGTATCAAAGGCCAAAGAAGATTTACCTGATCCACTTAAACCTGTCATTACTATAAATTTATCTCTAGGTAGTTCTATATCTATATTTTTTAGATTATGAACTCTTGCACCCTTGATAACGATTTTATCTAAAGCCATTCTGACACCTCTACCTTCTCTTTATTTTCTTGCCTCTATTATTAAATCTCTAATTATCGCAGCTCTTTCAAACTCTAGTTTTTTACTAGCTTCTAGCATTTCCTTTTCTAGATCTCGTACATATTTATCTCTTTGCTTATCTGTAAGTTTTTTCACTGACTTGCTATCTTTGTATTTAACATTTCTTTCTTCTTTTTTGTCGCTTCCTTTGTATTCTTTTGTTGCTTCAAGAACTTTATAAACATCTTTGATTATAGATTTTGGATCTATATTGTGTTCCTTATTATATGCTTGTTGAATGGTTCTTCTTCTTTCTGTTTCGGAAATAGCTCTTTCCATGGATTTTGTCATTTGATCAGCATACATAATTACTGTTCCATTAAGATTACGAGCTGCTCTACCAATGGTCTGAATCAATGCTCTTTCTGAACGCAAGAAGCCTTCCTTGTCTGCATCTAAAATAGCAACTAGGGTAACTTCTGGAAGGTCTAAACCTTCCCTTAACAGGTTTATCCCTACAAGAACATCAAATTCCCCTAGACGTAAATCTCTGATTATTTCAGTTCTTTCAATAGTTTTAATTTCTGAGTGAAGATACCTAACTTTAATATCAGCATTGGCTAGATAGTCCGTAAGGTCCTCTGACATTTTCTTGGTAAGAGTAGTTATTAAAACTCTTTCCTTTTTTGCTGTTCTTTTCTTTATCTCATGAATTAAATCATCTATTTGCCCCTTGATAGGACGTACCTCTATTACAGGATCAACTAAACCGGTGGGCCTAATTATTTGCTCTACTACAGCTTTAGAATGCTCCTGCTCATAGGGACCAGGAGTTGCGGAAACAAAAAGTGCCTTTTTTATTTTGCTTTCAAATTCGTGAAATTGAAGAGGGCGATTATCCAAAGCCGAAGGAAGACGGAATCCGTATTCTACCAGATTAGTCTTCCTAGATCTATCCCCTTCATACATGGCACCAATTTGAGGAATAGTCATGTGAGATTCATCAATAAAAATTAAAAAATCCTCAGGGAAATAATCAATAAGAGTATCTGGACTTGCACCCGCAGGTCTTCCACTAAGATGGCGAGAATAGTTTTCCACTCCGGAGCAAAATCCAATTTCTTTAAGCATTTCTATATCATATTTTGTTCTTTCTCTAATTCTTTGAGCCTCGATTAATCTATGATTATCTTCCAAATACTTTACTCTCTCCTCTAACTCTTTCTCAATATTACTAATAGCTGTATCCAAATATTCCGGATCTGTAACATAGTGAGTAGCAGGAAATATTGCTACATGATTTCGCTCTCCCATAATCTCTCCCGTTAGGATATCAACTTCTAAGATTCTATCTACTTCATCTCCAAACATCTCAATTCGTATGGATTTCTCATTTATTGAAGCAGGAATAATTTCAATAACATCTCCACGGACTCTAAAAGATCCACGATCTAAAACTAAATTATTTCTCTCATATTGTATTTCAATTAATTTCTTTAGGATTACATCTCTATCTATAATTTGACCTCTTCTTAAGGATAATTGTTGTTTTTTATATTCTTCCGGTGACCCTAAGCCATATATGCAAGATACGCTGGCTACGATTATTACATCCTTTCTTTCAAAGATGGAACTGGTAGCTGAATGGCGTAATTTCTCTATTTCTTCATTAATCGAAGAATCTTTTTCTATATAGGTATCACTGGAGGGAACATAGGCCTCTGGTTGATAGTAATCATAATAACTTACAAAATATTCCACTGCATTATCAGGAAAATATTCTTTAAATTCACTGCAAAGTTGAGCTGCTAAGGTTTTATTATGGGCAATTACCAATGTGGGTTTATTTAATTTTTCAATTACATTAGCCATTGTAAAGGTTTTACCACTACCTGTTACTCCAAGTAGGGTCTGGATATTTTTATCCTCTTGGAAACCTTTTACTAATTGATCAATGGCTTTAATTTGGTCCCCTGCGGGCTTATATTTTGACTTTATTTTAAATTCATTCTTCTCCATTTTTCATTCCTCCGGGAAAAAAAAGACTTATAAGCTCTGCTCATAAGTCTTTAATCTATTTATATCCTGACCCTATTTTGTCTATGGATTTATTTTTTCTGTTAAGTACTTAATTCCAGCTTCTAATTGAGTATCATAGGTATCTTCTAGAGTTAATTCTACCACTAAGTCTGGCTTTATGCCAACTTTATGGATATCCCTTTTACCTGCTGTAAGATACTTGTGAGTGGTTATTTCAAGTCCACCACCGTTTCCTAATGGGTAGATGGTTTGCACAATTCCTTTACCAAAGGTCTTTGTACCAATTACATAGGCCACTCCATTATCTTGAAGAGCTCCTGTCATTGCCTCAGCTGCACTTGCCGTACCCCCATTAGTTAAAACTACTATGGGTAAGTCTAAAGTGTTTCCTGAAGTTAAAATGCTTTGTGTTTTTCCAGCTCTATCCACCTGGTGGATTACCGGTCCTGCAGGAATGAAACTTCCTGTCACATTTACCACTGCTTCAAGTTCTCCCCCAGGATTTCCTCGAAGATCGATAATTAAACCTTTAGGGTTTTGGGAAAGAAGTTTATTCATCTTTTCCAAAAATTCTGGATATGTTTTTTGAGAGAAGCCTGTTATCTGTAAATAGCCAAGATCAGGTTTTTCTGAAAGCATCTCTGTGTAAACTGTAGGATTATCTATATATTTTCTAATTATACTTATGTCCAGGATCTCTTCTTTATCTCTTTCAATTTTTAGTATAACTTCTGTTCCTGGCTCTCCCTTAACCAGAGCAACAATTTGGTCAATACTCATCCCAGCAACGCTTTCTCCGTCTACTCCAATGATAACATCCCCAGGAAGCAATCCTGCTTTCTCTCCGGGACTATCTTTCATTGTAGAAACTACAACTACTGCATCATCTACAAAATCTGCATATATTCCTATTCCACCATAAATTCCCTGAAATGAAGTTTGGAAATTTTTATATTCTTCCGGGGAAAAATAACGAGAATATTTATCTCCAAGACTTGCCACCATTCCATCCAACATTCCTTCGACCAGCACTTCCTTCTCTACAGGCCAAAGGAATAGATTTTCTATAAGAACATAGCTTTGTAAAAAATGCCCAAGGTTATTATAGTTTGTTGCTATAATTCCTACTCCCATTGTTGTAAAAATAACACAAAAGATTAGGAATAGTGTTAATATTATTTTTAAGGTTTTTTTCAACAATGTCATCAGCCTTTTCTAAAAAGATTTAAACTTTAAGATGTTTTCTTGTTGCTGTAAGACTTCCTACAGCGCCAATTAGGATCCCTCCGCCGATTAAACCAGCAAGGGTATAATAAAGTTTCTGGTAATCATATTCCAAAGGAATAAAAGAGATATTTACAATTACATATTCCATGAGATTTTGATAACCAAAGAAAATAATTGTTGCTGCTATTATTGAGCCTAGCAAACCAATAATTAAACCTTCTATAAGAAAAGGTAGAATTATGTACCAATTAGTTGCACCAATAAACTTCATTACCCTGATCTCATGGGCTCTAGAATATACGGTAAGACGAATTGTAATCATAATTAAAAATAAGGCTGCTAACATTACTCCAGAAATTAAAAACATGCCAAGATTTTTTGCCCAAAAAGTAAAAGAAAGGATGTTATCAACAATTTCTTTTCCATAAACAATATTATCTATTTCTTCAATTCTTTTTAATTCTTTTACGATAACTTCCACCATGTCCGGGGAAGTGGCTTTAATTATATATTGATCTGGAAGAGGATTATCTCCCCCCAGGGTTGAATTCAAATCCATTTCTGTACCAAAACGTTCTTGAAGGAGTAGTATTCCTTTTTCTTTAGATACAAAATCCAGTTTTGCAAAACCTGGCATTTTTTCAATTTCTTTTGCTAAATTTAGTGCATCTATTCTACTTACATCTTCTTTAACATAAGCATTTATCTCCACTTGTTCCTGGAGATGGGTAACGATTTGATTCCCTGAATTTACAAATACTAGTGTAAATCCTGTGATAGTTAGTGCCACTGCTAATGTTATAACTGAGGCAAAAGCTACTCCTTTATTCCTCCACAAAAACTTAAAACCATCTCTGACAACAATGTTTATATAATTACTGAGCATTATAATAACCGCCCTTTTCTTCATCCCTGATAATTTCACCATAACTGAGCTGAATTACTCTTTTCCTCAATCGGTTTACCATCTCTTTATCATGGGTTGCCATAAGTACTGTGGTTCCCCATTTATTGATGGAATTAAAAATTTTCATTATTTCCAGAGATGTTTCAGGATCTAAATTTCCCGTTGGTTCATCAGCAACTATCAAAGGAGGATTATTGACGATTGCCCTAGCAATGGCTACTCTTTGTTGTTCTCCTCCGGAAAGTTGTTCCGGATAGGATTTTTCGTGACCTGCAAGACCAACTAAATCAATAGACATGGCTACTTTCTTTTTTATTTCTGAAGGGCCAAGTCCAACTATTTCTAAAGCAAAAGCTATGTTTTCATAAACTGTTCGATCTTGAAGCAACTGATAATCTTGAAAAATAAAGCCTATCTTCCTTCTGAGAAAAGGAACGTTTCTATTTTTCATTCTAATAATACTCTGGCCATCTAACAAAATCTGCCCAGAACTAGGAATAATCTCTTTAATCAGCATATGGGTAAAAGTTGATTTTCCTGCTCCACTGGCCCCTACAAGAAAAACAAATTCTCCTTTTTTAATAGCAACACTAACATCTTTCAGTGCAATATTTCCATTTTCATATTTTTTTGTCACATTAAAAAACTGAATCATTTTTTGCACCCCTCAGTTTTATTTTCTTTGTAGTGCTTTTTTTCCTTTAGCTATAATATTTTCTGGTGTCAAACCAAAAGCTCTAAGAAGCTCATTAGGAGAACCAGATTTGCCAAAAACATCTTCCACTCCAACTCTTTCTAAGGGAACAGGATGGTTTTCTCCAAGAACTTCTGCTACTGCGCTTCCTAAACCACCTAAAATATTATGTTCCTCACATACTACACAACAATTAGTTTTAGATACACTTTTAATAATAGCATCTTTATCTAAAGGTTTAATAGTACTTATGTTAATAACCTCCGCAGAAATATTTTCTTCTTTTAATAATTTACTAGCTTCTAAAGCAATAGAAAGCATAATGCCTGTAGCAAAAATACTTATATCTGTTCCTTCTTCTACTACCTTAGCTTTACCAATTTCGAATTTATAATTCTCATCAAAAATTACAGGGACAGCAGTCCGACCTAATCTAATATATACAGGTCCTTCCATTGCTGCCGCTGCCAATATGGCTTGTTCTGTCTCTACTGCATCTGCTGGGACAATTATTGTCATTCCTGGTATTGCTCTCGTTAGTGCTATATCTTCTAGCATCTGATGAGAACCACCATCTTCTCCTACAGTAAGTCCTGCATGAGTTGCTGCTATCTTAACATTTAAATGAGGATATCCAATGGTATTTCTAATTTGATCGTAGGCTCTTCCTATTGCAAAGACAGCAAAGGTACTAGCAAAAGGTATTTTTCCAGCCGCAGCAAAGCCTGCAGCAACTCCCATTAGGTTCTGTTCTGCAATTCCTAAATTAAAAAATCTTTCTGGATAGTCTTTTTGGAAATCAGCTGTTTTTGTAGACTTGGATAAATCTGCATCCAAAACCACAACATTTTCATTTATTTCTCCAAGTTTTACCAATGCTTTTCCATAAGCATCCCTAGTAGCTATTTTTGTCATAGTTTCCTCCCAATATAATTACATTTGAAATTAATATTCTAATTCGCAAAGAGCTGTTTCCATTTCCTCAGGACTTGGACACTTTCCGTGCCAGCCTGCTTCATTTTCCATAAAGGAAACTCCCTTACCTTTTATTGTTTTAGCAATAATCATAGATGGTTGTTCTTTATTTTCCTTAGCAAAAGCTACTGCTTTTTCTATTGCTTCAAAGTTATGACCATCAATCTCTATTACATTCCATCCAAAAGCTCTCCATTTATCTGCCAAAGGCTCTGGAGACATAACATTGGCAATATCTCCGTCTATTTGCAAACCGTTGTAATCAATGAAAGCAATTAAGTTATTTAATTTATAATGAGCCCCAGCCATAGCTGCTTCCCAAATCTGACCTTCTTGAGTTTCACCATCTCCTAGAAGAGCAAAAACATAATTATCTTTTTTATCTAGTCTTCCAGCCATGGCCATTCCAACAGCAGTAGAAAAACCTGTTCCTAAAGAACCTGTGGACATTTCCACTCCTGGTACTTTTCTCATATCAGGATGCCCTTGAAGATAGGAGTCTATTTTTCTTAATGTTCCTAAATCTTCTGTAGGGAAAAAACCCTTTTCTGCTAATGCCGCATAAAGAACTGGGGCAGCGTGACCTTTGGAAAGAACAAACCTATCTCGTTCTTCCCATTTTGGTTGGCTAGGATTAATTTTCATTTCTTTAAAATAAAGATAAGTTAATATTTCAACTGCTGATAAAGATCCACCTGGGTGTCCAGAGCCCGCTAATGTTGTCATTCGGATTATATGACACCTAATTTTTTGTGCCATGTTTTTTAAGTCTTTAAGGTTCTCTTCTGTCATTGATTATTTCCTCCATCTTTTACTCATTTCTTATCCGATTTATTTTATCAAATAAATTATAATAAATCTCAGTATTATCTAAATCTTTCTAAAAATATCATATTTTAGTTACAATTACAATTTGCTTTTATTTTAAATCTGTTATATAATCCTTTCCGCATCCTTAAAGCTCTTAAAAAGGAGGGAATTTTTTGTCAAATTTTAAGAGAAGAAAGGTGGCAGCTGCAGCCTTTACGTTTCTGATGGCCTTAAGTTCAATCAGTGGTGCGACAATTGCAAACCCTGATATGAACAAAAGTGATGATCAGATTCCTGATGAACCACTAGACATAAACAATCAGGAGAATAATGGATATTCTCCTACAACATTAAGTTTTACCTATTTAAATTTTCAGAACATGATCGAAAAATACAACCCTGGTTTAGATCATCTCTCAAGGGATAACATTTATGAGTCTGCAACAAAAGCCTCAATGGAATATAATGTACCTTTGGAATTGATCTTAGCAATAATCGGGTGCGAATCTGAATTTAAACCCCAGTTGTATGGAACTCTTGATGACACAGGGCTAATGCAAATTCGTTTAAGATATACTTCTTCTTGGGCAAAAGGAATGGGGAAAACGCCCCCAGCTAACCGAGAGGCTCTTACTGATATTGATTATAATATTAGTATGGGAACCTATATCTTAAGTTATTTGTTGGACAGATTTGATAATGACCTACACAAAGCTCTTACTGCATATAATGCAGGGGAATTTTATGTACAAAAGAAATTATCAAATAACCAAGCTCTTCCAAAAACTTACATTAAGAGAGTTGATTCTTTTTATCAACAAATCACAAATGCAGCTTTGTGGTAAAAGAGAGAAATGGCGGGACATATTAATGTCTCGCCATTTTTTTTAAATATTCTGTTATAAATTCGTTAATTTCCCCGTCCATTACAGCCTGTACATTTCCCTTTTCAAAATTTGTTCTATGATCTTTAACCATGGAATAAGGGTGAAATACATAGGATCTGATTTGGCTTCCCCAACCAATTTCCTGTTGATCTCCTTGTACTTTTGACATTTCTGCCTCTTTAGCTTTTAAATTCAATTCCAAAAGCTTGGATTTTAAAAGTTTCATTGCTGTAGCTCTATTTTTAATCTGGGATCTCTCATTTTGACACTGTACAATCGTATTTGTAGGAATATGGGTTATCCTTACGGCAGAATCCGTGGTGTTAACATGCTGGCCCCCAGCACCTCCAGATCGGAAAGTTTCTATCCTCATATCCTTTGGATCAATCTCAATACTTTTGTCATCCTCAGGAACCTCTGGCATTACTTCCACAGCAGTAAAAGATGTATGTCTTCTTCCGGAAGAATCAAAGGGTGAAATCCTTACTAAGCGATGGACTCCTCTTTCCGCTTTCAGGTAACCAAAAACATAATCTCCTTCAATAAGAATAGTTGCACTTTTAAGCCCGGCTTCCTCTCCAGGAAGATAATCAAGAACTGTGGTTTTATAGCCATTTTGTTCTGCCCATCTTAGGTACATTCTATAAAGCATCTCAGCCCAATCTTGACTTTCTGTACCCCCTGCCCCTGGATGAATAGTTAAAATTCCACTATTTTGATCATAGGGTTCTGATAGCATAGTTTCAATTTCCATAGCATCAATCTTCTTTTGAAGAATCTTTATGAATTTTTGAACTTCTTTTGCATACTCGGATCCCTCATCATCTTCTGCTAATTCATAGGCTATTTCCAAATTATCAAAAATATCTTGTATATCTTGAAATTTATTAACCTTATCTTTAATAATCCGAATTTCCTTCATTAAATTCTGAGCTTTTTCTGAGTCTGACCAAAATTCCGGATTCAGAGTTTCTTTTTCCATTTCACTTATACTGGATTTTTTATTAGCCAGGTCAAAGTGAATCACCTAAATCATTTTTTCTCTTTTCTAAACTTTCCATTTCTTTTTTAATCTCGTAGTCCAAAATTTCACTTCCTTTTCTACTTGCCTTTTATTTACCACAACATTGTTTGTATTTTTTTCCACTGCCACAAGGACAGGGATCATTTCGTCCCACCCTATTTTCTACTTTTTTTGGTGTTTTTTTAATTTCTACTGAGGTATTAACCACGAGATCTTTTTTCTCCTCTGGCTTTTCTACTACTTCCACCCTAAATAAGATTCTTACAGTTTCTTGGCGAATATCCTCAATCATTCCATTAAACATTTCAAAAGACTCATACTGATATTCTGTTAACGGGTTTCTCTGACCATAAGCTCTTAGATAAATCCCTTGGCGAAGATCCTCCATACCATCAAGATGATCCATCCATCTTCCATCAACATTCTTTAAAAGTACTACTCTCTCAAGATCCCTAAGTACTTCTTCCCCAAGTTTTTCTTCTCTTTTATCATAGGCTTCCAAAGCAGTCTTTTTAAGAAGGTCTAAAATTTCATCTTTATCAAGTTTAATTAATTTTTCTCTATTTAAATCTTTAGGTAGGTGAGGAAGAGTTTTGTTACTATATTCTTCAAGAAGCCCCTCCATATTCCACTCTTCTGGATATTCAGAAACTAGACTAAACTGTTCAAAAATACTCTCTACAGTCTTTTCGATCATATCTAAGATACTTTCTTTAACGTTATCTCCTTCAAGGACTCTATTTCTTTGTTCATAAACAACTTCCCTCTGTTTATTCAAAACATCATCATAATCAAGTACGGTTTTACGAATATCAAAGTTCCGTCCCTCTACCTTTTTCTGTGCATTTTCCACACTAGAGGAGAGCATATTATTCTCCAAAGCCATTGAGTCATCCATACCAAGCTTATCTAAAATTCCGAAGATTTTTTCTGAACCGAAAAGTCTCATTAATTCGTCTTCCATAGAAATATAAAATTGACTGGAACCTGGGTCTCCCTGACGACCAGCACGTCCTCTAAGTTGATTATCTATTCGTCTAGACTCATGGCGCTCTGTACCTAGAATAGCTAAGCCCCCAAGCTCTTGAACTCCATCACCTAGGACAATGTCTGTTCCTCTTCCTGCCATATTTGTAGCAATGGTTACCATCCCAGGCTGCCCTGCTTGAGATACAATTTCTGCTTCCTTCTCATGATACTTGGCGTTTAATACCTGATGAGGTATTCCTCTTTTTTGAAGAAGTGAAGAAATATGTTCAGATTTTTCAATAGAGATAGTTCCTACAAGAACTGGTTGTTTAGTTTCATGGCGTTTTATTATTTCCTCTACAACTGCATTGTATTTACCCATTTCTGTCCTAAAAATGGCATCAGGATGGTCAACTCTTACAAGCTCTTTATTAGTAGGGATTACTACAACATCCATACCATAAATTTTTATAAATTCTTCTTCTTCTGTTTGAGCTGTACCCGTCATACCTGCCAACTTTTTGTACATTCTAAAATAGTTTTGGAAGGTAATTTGTGCGTAAGTTCTAGATTCCTTTTCTACCTTAACATTTTCCTTTGCTTCTATTGCTTGATGAAGACCTTCGCTATACCTTCTTCCAAACATTAAACGGCCGGTAAATTCATCAACTATGATAACTTTTCCGTCGTTTACGACATAATCAATATCTTTTCTCATAATATTATTAGCTTTTAAGGCTTGTTTAATATGATTCTGCATTTCTATATTTTTTTCTTCCGCATTATCATAAAGATTTTCCACGCCAAGCATTTTTTCCACTCTAAGAATTCCTTCTTCTGTTAGTTGAACATTCTTTTCTTTTTCGTCTACCGTATAATCTTCTTCTTTTTTAAGCCTTTTAACTATAGTATCAACGCTTTGGTAAAGACTTTTCGCTGATTCCGCAGCTCCTGAAATAATTAAAGGAGTTCTAGCTTCGTCGATTAAAATACTGTCAACCTCGTCCACGATAGCATAGTTAAAACCTCGTTGAACCTTGTTAACCTTATCCATTACCAAATTATCCCTTAGGTAATCGAATCCGAATTCATTATTCGTTCCGTAAGTTATATCTGCATTATAGGCTTCCTTTTTTTCTTGGTAATTCATACCATTAATTAATAAACCAACACTTAATCCTAGGAATTCATAAAGTTGTCCCATCCATTGGCTATCTCTTTTCGCCAAATAGTCGTTTACTGTTATGATATGAACTCCTTCTCCTGTAAGGGCATTGAGATAAACAGGTAGAGTGGCTACTAGGGTTTTACCTTCCCCCGTTTTCATTTCTGCAATTCTTCCTTGGTGAAGTACAATACCCCCCATTAGTTGAACATCAAAGTGTCGCATTTTTAAAACTCTTTTTGAAGCTTCCCTAACGAGAGCAAAGGCTTCCGGAAGAAGATCATCAAGACCTTCTCCTGCACTTAATCTATTTTTAAAGATTTCTGTCATAGCTTTTAACTCTTCGTCGTTTTTCTTTGCAAAAACTGATTCTAAATTGTTAATTACTTCTATTCGTTTACTTAGTTTCCCTATTTCTTTTTTATTATCATCAAACATATTTTTTATAAATCCTAAAACCATTAAAAAGACCCCATTCTCTATTATTTATCAATATCACTCTTATAATAATTAAAGCATAGCATAGTATTCAATACAACTTAAGTGATGCTAATAATCCTTAAACTTTTTGTTACTTTACAGGAGCAATGCCTTCTAAACGGTAAATTTTCAGTCCTTGTTCCACAAATTTAGTTTCATAATCTGTAGGTATATTGTCTTCTGGTAAGTTTTTATATAGATCTAGGCTTATGTTTTTTAATTTCCAACCTTTTTCAGAGAAAGAATTAAGACTAAACTCAAAAAGTTCTTCGTGGTCTGTTTTAAAATGAACCTCTCCCTGATCCACTAAAACGTCTCTATACATTTCTAAAAAACTTCCAGCTGTTAATCTTCTTTTACTATGCCTGTTCTTCGGCCAAGGATCTGAGAAGTTTAAATAAATTCTATCCACTTCTTTCAGATCAAAAAAATCATTTAAATTAGCTGCATCTTGCCAAATAAATTTAATATTTGTAAGTCCTTCTTCATAGCTCTCCTTTACTCCATATAACATAACTTCTTCCTTTGTTTCTATTCCAATATAATTAATCTCTGGATGTTTAATGGCGAATTTTTTAAGAAAACTACCCCTACCAATTCCTATTTCTAGGTGAATAGGGTTGTTATTGCCAAAAAGCTCCTTCCATTTTCCTCTATATTCTTGTGCTTGAGTTACTACATGGTCCTTATAAGTAACAATTTTTTCATCGGAGCCTTTTACTCTTCTTCTGCGCATTTTTTAATCTTCCCCCACTTTGCTTCAAATTCTTTTTCTTCATAATTAATAATATATTCTACAGCTTTTTCTGCGCTTTCAGCAAAATAACATAATTCTAAGTGTTCCTTTCGAGTAAACTTCTCTTCCACAAGATTTGAAAAGATCTCTTGCAGTGCATCGTAAAATCCAAAAACATTTACAATTGCTATTGGTTTATTATGTCTACCTAATTGTTTAAGAGTTAGGATCTCCAGTAGCTCTTCATATGTACCTAAACCACCAGGTAATATTAAAAAACCTTCTGATAAATCCTCCATAATTCTTTTTCTTTTTCTCATGCTTTCAGTTACATAAACTTCGTCACTTTTTTCATAATATACACCAGGTAATTTAAGAAATTCTGGAATAACACTTATAACTTTTCTGTTTTTTTTATGAAATCCTCGGGCACAAGACCCCATTAATCCCACTGTTCCACCGCCATAAACAAGATCATATCCTTCTTCAGCCAATAAAAGTCCTGCTTTCTCGGCAACACTAAAATATTTTCTATCTATATTGTCGCTGGAAGATGCATAAACACATACATTTTTCATTAAATTCTCCTTTAATTTTATTCTTTGTTTAAGATTTTCACATTTTCGGGTAAATAAGTAAAGGAGTAAATTTTTTAAGAGGAGGTCTTGAAATGATTTTTGACAAAATAATTCAAACAGGGGATTGGAAGGGTGAAAAACATGTTCCAGTAATTACAGCTCCTGAGCACTTTACAAAAGACGAAGCAATAGAAGTAAAAGTATCTATTGGGGATGCTGTTGGACACCCTAATACTTTAGAACACTATATTTCATGGATTAAATTATTCTATCTTGAGGATGGAAAAAAGTTTGCCATCGAATTAGGTGACTATCATTTTGCAGCACACGGGGAAAGCGAAACTTATGCAGAGCCTTTTGCTATAGCAAAGGTAAAATTACCAGGATCAGGTAAGTTTATGGCTTTAAGCTATTGTAATATTCATGGTCTTTGGGGAAATGAACAAGTTATCACAATGAAATAGTTTTTAGACTTAATTAAGTTCCACTGATTTCTCAGTGGAACTTTTTTAAAAATCTCTATTAATTATTGTCCCTTTATAGTCTTCTGAATATTGGTTATATTTATTTTTTTTAATCATCATTATATTTCTAAACTTTATAAATAGAGCCATTATTAGCCTAGACAGGGGTTTGAACATTTCCTCGTAGGGATCTACACTGGATAAAAAGTTGCTCCAAAAAATCCCACCATTAATTTCAAGTTTTAAATCTCTTACTACTATTCCGATTTTTTTTAAATTATCCTCATGGTTTAATATAATAAACTCTAATTCCTTTATATTATTTGTGTAATAATTTTTATCAATATATACTAAGGCATCAATAGTAGTGTTATATTTATTTATTAATTTTTTTATCCTCCTGTATAAGCCACTATTTTTATCCACTAATTCTTTGTTTTTTTCTTTATTTACTTCTTCTTTAAGAAGATCGGCATCTTTTAAAAAAGTATCAAATTCTTTTTCTAACTTATTTAAATTCCGGTAATAATTATCGTAGGCGATGAGATGATTCTCGGAGGAGAGGTCCGTGTTATTTTGGGCATAAATAGCCCCTTCTATAGGATTAGGCTTATCTACAGGAGGTGAGCCTCTCTGGCGACTTGCATAAGCTCCCCTTATCCTATTGAAACTTAAAGATCCTACCCTTTCAACTCTAGTCATCTCAGCACCTCCTCATAATTACTTTAATTATTTGAAGCCTTTTATTCTTTAGTTGGGATTCTTGTTAGTATATCTATGTTTTTTATATATTCTATTAAAAGTTCTTGCTTCTCTTTTTTTGCTAAAGTAATGTCCAAAGCTTCTATTTCAAAATTATAGGCTACCCCATTTTCATCTTTTTCTTCATCAGCAATCTTTAATTTTGAGACGCTTAGTAGATCAAGTAGTTCATCATAAGTTAACTTCTCAAAATGAGTAAATTCATCTGCTCCTGTAATTACCTTGAACTCAGCTTCTATCTCTTGAACCGCTCTTTTACCACTTACAAAAATATCTTGACGATACCTGGATCCTTCTTCTAGTTTTTCAAAATTCTTAAACGATACGGCTATTTCCCCTAAATTAGCCATTTTGTTCTTTCCACTAGGATATCCTTCAAGAAGTTCTTTTAGCTTTATATAGAAGCTACTTCGTCTAGTAAGTTTTATAAGTTTAATTTCAATTTCTTTATTGTATAAATTTAAAAGAGAGTAATAGCTGGCAGCATCACTAATTGCAATTTCTTTCCTCTTCTCAATATCTTTTAATCTCTGTATATCAAAATTCAGAAAATTAACTCCTTGCATTTTGTCATATTCTTTATAGACAATATCCATACTAGCAATAACTTTATCTGTCTCACCTTTAATAAATTCTTCTTTTTCCTCTTGCTCCCTATTCTTTTCCCCAAAACTAATCATTATATCCTGGGCTTTTCTCTTAATATCCTTTTGCAAATTTTCAATATTAAGTTTTGTATATCCTACTTCTTTCATAAAGCTCTCAAAGATTTCCCATTTTTTCTTTTTTTCTCTTATTTGTCTTTCTAATTCTTTTCCTTGAGATTTTTTTAAATCTACAAATTCAAAAACATCAGGAGATTTCTTATAATCTTCATATTTTACCTCTATTTCACTAATAGAAATCTTAATTTTCTTGTATATATCAACAATAATTTCTTTCAGTTCTCTAGGAAGGACTTTAAATAGCTCAAGGAGACTGAAATAACTTTTATATAGATCTTCAAGGGCTGCCTTCTTTTGTTTTTCTAAGAAATATTTTGTTAATAGAAAAATAGCTAATCCTATTACAGCCAATATAAGTAGAATATTTATCATAGTTTCTCCTATTGTGATTTTTTCTTTAACCAATGGTAAATTGTTCTTACTCCATAGCCAGTACCCCCGGCACTGTAGTAGTCATACTCTTTTTCAGTCCAAGATGTACCAGCAATATCCAGGTGTACCCAAGGTTTATCTTGCACAAAAGCTTCTATAAATAGAGCTGCTGTTATGGTTCCTGGATTTCCCGCAGAATTTGTTAAATCTGCTTCTTTAGCTTTTATTTTCTCCCTATAATCATCAAAAAGTGGAAGTCTCCAGATTCTTTCACCAGCTTCTTTACTTCCTTCTGCGATTTCACGGTAGAAGTCATCATTATTACTCAAAGCCGCTGTTGTTGTATCTCCTAAAGCAACTACTGCAGCCCCTGTAAGGGTTGCAATGTCTAAAATATTAGTAACTTTTTCCTTTTCAATAATATAGTGAATAGCATCTATTAGGGTCAATCTTCCCTCTGCATCCGTATTGCCAATAAAAATAGTTTTCCCTGCCATGGATTTTACGATATCTCCTGGATGATAACTCTTTCCTGAGATCATATTTTCACAGGCTGCAATAACTCCTATGGCGTTGGTTTTTATGTTTCCTTTGGCTATAGCAGTGAAGGCACCGATAACTCCTGCTGCTCCCGACATATCACTTTTCATTTCTAACATACTATTACTAGGTTTTATTGAGAGTCCTCCACTATCGTAGATTAGCCCTTTTCCCACTATGCCATTTATTTCCTTAGGGTTTTCTGGATTGTTCAGGTATCTCATCACGATGAGTACAGGGTCCTTCTCTGATCCTTCAGCCACAGCTAGGAATGCTCCCATACCCATTTTTACTATGTCCTTCTTCTCTATAACTTGAACTTCAAAACCAGACTCTTTTCCTCTAGTTTGGGC
The DNA here is from genome assembly GCA_964642925.1 of uncultured Eubacteriales bacterium. Classification (GTDB taxonomy): domain Bacteria; phylum Bacillota; class Peptococcia; order Peptococcales; family SKKY01; genus SKKY01. Next base: position 27,856 of record CAZXPJ010000013.1, read on the forward strand.
TTCCTTAGCTAGAGCTTGTGGGGTCATTACATTGGCTGGTTCATTAATCAGGTTTCGAGCAATTAAAGTGCTCTCTCCTAGGTTTTTTCCTTCTAGAAGACTTTGTGCTCCTCCATTTTTTAAAAGGAGTTTTAGATCCTTGGCCTCTTTTTCCTTTTCTTGAGTTTTATATTTGTTAAACTTATAACCTGTTAAAATTGCAATTTCTGTAGTTACTCTTGTTATAGTATCTTTATCGGGAGAAAAGATTATATCTTTAATATCAAGGATGATATAGTCCAGCTTCCTTTTTTCTCCCTCTTTAATAATCTTAGCTAAGGCTTTTTTGTATTTCTCTAAAGTCATTTTTTCAGTTTTTCCAAGACCCACCAGAATATAGTTTTTTATTTTTTCTTCCTTCAATACAGATAAATATTCTAACTCTTGATCTAGACCCTTAAAAGAAGTATTTTCAAGGAAAAGTTTGATACTTTCTTCTTTAAGCCCTAAATTGTCTTCATCAACAAAAATCACTTCTCCGTATTTTCCTTCAACTTCATTTGCATATAGTTCTACTGTGACACTCATTTAAAATCCTCCATTTCAATTTTGATTACTATTTATTATACCTTTTTTGTAGGCACTAATTAAATCTCTTAGATCTTGAATTTCTTCTTTAAGTCTTTTACCTTCGTCTGTATCACGAATATATTTTCTCTCTGCTTTTTCTACGACCCTAGTTACAGAGATAATATCTTCTTCATTTTTAATAGCTTTCTCTACAGATTCAAAGGGTTGATGTTCTACCAATTGAAGTCCATAGGAATTAGATACAAGAGTATAGCCTGCTAAACCTGTCTGTTCTTGATAGGCTTTGGCAAAGCCTCCATCGATAACAAAGAGTTTGCCTCCGGCTTTAATTGGTTCCTCCCCTTTTTTAGCTTTCACAGGAACATGTCCTGTTATTATTTTTGACTCTTCAGAGTAAAGACCAAATTCTTCCAGGATCTTTATGCAAAATTCTTCTGACTCGTTTAATGGATAATAGTTATTTTTTCTCTCTTGGTGAGTCTCAATATCATCCAAAAAATATCTTTCAAAGGTTGCCATTCTATCTTTTCCAAAAAGAGGTGACAAGGCCCCCTGCCATAGATACCACATTACATCTGTTCCAAAATTATTCTCCTTGTCTCCTCGGCAATAGTAAATGTTTCTGGCTTTTTCTTCAAAAAAGTCCATAAGTGCTTTCCCTTTATATGTTTTTCCTTGGTGATGTATTTCCGCAAATTCATTGTTTTCGTCTAAAGGAATGCATGCATGAAAAAGAAGATTGTTATTGTGAATTTTATAAAAACTTCCTTGGGAGAATAAATAGTTTACATGCCTTTGTAGGATTTCGCTATTTAAAAAAGCTTTTTCAAGCTTCTGTAAAACATCTAATTCATATTCATTTAATTCATAGGGACTATTTGGATCAATAGTGGGGAAATTAGTATCTTTTAAGGGGTAGGATTTCCCTCCTAGCTTTAAAACGCCTGCCTTAAAATCTATTCTTTCTAGAATTTTTCTATTTTCCATCTTATATTGAGGGTTTTCTTTTGCTAGTTTTCCCTCTAATTTAAACTGAATAATACTTATAGCTTTATGCATTTTACTAATAATGCTTAGGTCTCTTTCTTTTAAAAACTCCCCTTCTAGTTTAGGAAGAAAAAGATGGCAAGGATCCTCTGCATAATATTCATTTGCTAATTGGGCAAGGGGTATTAGATTAATACCATAACCATCTTCTAAAATATCTAAATTACCATATCTGGCAGAAATTCTAATTACATTCGCTATGCAAATATTTGAGCCTGAAGCTGCCCCCATCCATAAAATATCATGATTACCAAATTGAATATCCACTGAATGAAAACTCATTAATTGCTCCATTACAAAATGAGGACCGGGTCCTCTATCAAAAATATCTCCTATTATATGAAGGTGATCCACAGCTAAAACTTGAATTAATTCAGAAACCTGATATATAAAATCGTCTATAATATCATTATTAATCATTTCTTCGTAGAGAGTTTTTATGTAATAATTTTTATCTTCATCAAAATCCTCACTAAAAATTAATTCAATCATAATTTCTCTGAAATGAGGGGAAATTTTTTCTATGATACTTTCATTATTATATTTATCTGCAAGATTTTTAACTAAACTTATTATAATTGGAAGGTATTTGTAATAGATAAGATCTTTTTCACCCTCATCCTTCATCATTTTAATTTTTCTGGAAGGATAATAGATTAGGGTTGCTGTTTTTTTGATTTCTTCTTCTGTAAGTATTTCTGAAAATAATTCTTTAAGTTTTATTTTAAGTTGTCCAGAAGCATTTTTAATCACATGGCTAAAGGCTTCATACTCTCCATGAATGTCTGTTAAAAAATATTCTGTTTTTTTTGGTAATTCTAAGCGGGCTAACTTCTGTACCAGGCAAGATTTAGCCTCATTTGTATTCGGATAATCTTTTGAGAAGAGTTTAAGATACTTTAGTCTATCTTGGTTAATTTCAATGTTTTCCATTTTTATATCCCCCTTAAAAAAATAATACCCCATCTTTGATAGATTGACTATCAAAAAAGGGGTATTTTTATTTTTATCTTAAGATGCTTGTGCAAAGAACCTAAATTTTCTTTGCACAACTGATTTATATACAAGGTAAAACTCTCCAGTGGCACAATATTTATCAATTAAAGAAACTAAAATTGATTCTTTATATCTTGGCATACCATAAACTTTCGGCCACATATGTTTTAAAATTATGTCTTCTTCTTTTGTATTAACTTCAAAATGTTTTTGAGCATTTTTTAATGCAGTTTTAGGATGCTCCAAACCATGATTTTTATTATTTTTATTCTTTTTATATTCTCTCCAGTCATAGGTAAAAAAGTCGTGTAAAAGTCCTCCTCTAGCAACTGCCTCGTAATCTAAACGAAGTTTTTTCGCTACCTTATATGCAAAATAAGAAACGCGAAGAGAGTGTTCATATGTTGATGAATTGTGATGGTAATATTTTTTTAAATCCTGAAATTCTTCGTTGTCTAAAATATCACCAACAAGTCCAAGGTATTCTTCTTCTAATATTTCTGGCATAGTCACCCACCATTCTTTAGCAAATTGAGTTATAGTGTATCATAAACTAAAAATTTAGACAAATCATTACAAATAATATTAATTAATTGTTAACAATAAATTCTTTCCCTTTAAAGGTTCCCTCCTGCTGGACGAGCTCTCCCGAGATCTTTTCTGCGAAGATTTTTCCTTTTCCTGAAGGAACATTATCTTTGAAAGAGCCTTCAAATCCAAACTTCCCACCATTCTGTTTTTCTATTACTAATTTGCCTTTACCATTAAGCCTATTGTCTGCGAAGTTTCCTGATCTTTCCTTTAGAAGGCCTTGTTTATTTTTAATAACAATTTTTCCCTCACCATTTAACTTTTTATTTTTAAACTGTCCCTCGTATTGAATAAAGGCATTACCAGGAAAGTTGTTTTTTAATAATCCAATTCCCGAAAAAATATTTCCTGTAATTTCCTCTTTAGTTTCATGAGCTTGTCCTCTTATCTTTTTTTCTGTTACTAGACGTCCTTCTTTAAAAAGTCCTTCATATATTCTTTCTGACCCGTGCTCATCTATAAAAGTAGCTTTACCTTTGCCATGAAGTCGTCCTTCAATAAATTGTCCTTCAAGGATTTTTTCCGCTTTTTTATCAAATCTATGGGTAATTTTACCTTTACCAGTAAATTTACCATCTAGAATACTTCCATCTTCTATTTCTATAATTTGACCATTTTCCATTTGGATTGTTTTATTTTTTTCAGACAAAGTCTCACCCCCTTATATTAATTCACAAGTACTGCTTAAAAGAGGAAGCTTTAAATTTTCTAAAACTTTTTCTAATAAGACACCTTCTCTATGTGGGTAGGCAAAGCCGTAACTTGCTACAATTGCTGAAGTTATAAATTGAACGCTACGATCTAGGGCCATAGGAAGACTATCCCCATTGAGTATGCTACCTATTAGTACACTAGTAAATATATCTCCTGTACCTGGAAAGTGGGCTGGAATATAAACACAACTTACCTTTAAAAATTTACCGTCATCTCTATTATAGGCAATTACATTGGTTGTATCTTCATTATGTGGCACACTGGTTATTATTACTATTCTAGGCCCCATGTCTGATAATCTTACAAGCCACTTTTTAATTTTTTCTTCACTAATTTCCTCTCTATACTCTTCTCCTAAAAGTAAGACTGCTTCTGTATAATTAGGGGTAATAATATCAGCTTTTTTAATCAAGCCTCTCATTTTCTTAACCATATTATCGCACATGGTTTCATAAAGTTTACCATTATCTCCTAATACTGGATCTACAACAATAAGGGTATTTTCTCTTTTCATATCATCTATTAATTTTTCTATAATATCTATCTGCTTTGGAGAACCTAAAAATCCAGTATAAATGCAATCAAAATCTAGTTCTAAGTTTTTCCAATGCTCCGCAAAGGCGGACATGGATTCTGTTAAATCCACAAAACTATAATCTTCAAAACCTCCTGTATGAGAAGATAAAACTGCTGTGGGCATAGGACAAACCTGGTGCCCCATGGAAGAAATTATTGGAATGATAGCTGTAAGAGATGCTCTGCCAAAACCTGACAAATCATGTATAGCAGCTACCTTTTTAATTGAACAAATTGACATTTTCTACTCTCCTCTTGGTGGCCTTGGACCATAAAACTGATAATAGTCTACTCTTATATTTCCATTAAATAATTTTCTTTTCCTATCACTTTTTCTTCCTGCAGCTCCTTCGAAATCTTCGTTGGAGGTTAACAAGTAGTAGGACCAGGTTGGATTTTCTTCCATTATTTCTCCGAACTTTTTATAAATCTGAATAGCTTCATCTCTTTTATCAATTCGTTCTCCATAAGGAGGGTTAGTTATCATAACTCCATAATCCCATGGCAGTTGATTGTCTAGTTGAAGAAAGTCATGGGATTCGAAAACAATGTCTTCTAAAACTCCAGCATCATCCGCATTAATTTTAGCTATTTCAATTACTTCAGGATCATAATCATATCCGTAAATCTTCAATTCTGTTTTATAATCAATTACTTTTTTTGCTGCTTTTCTTTCTTTTTCCCAATGACTTTGGTCAAAATTTGTCCATTTCTCAGCGGAGAATTTTCTATTTAAACCAGGGGCAATATTTCTAGCAATTAAAGCTGCTTCTATTGGAAAAGTTCCTGAACCGCATAGGGGATCTAGTAGTATTCTTTCTTTATTCCAGTAACTTAAATCAATCATAGCAGCTGCCATGGTTTCTTTAATTGGGGCAAAGCCTATAAGTTTACGATAACCTCTTTTATGAAGGCCTGGTCCTGAAGTATCTAAAGTTATTTCTGCAATATCATTAAGGATACTTACCTCAAAGCGATAAAGAGCTCCAGACTCATCAAGCCAGTCCTCCTTACGTTCTTCTTTAAGTTTCTCTACCATGGCTTTTTTTACTATTTTTTGACAATCGGAAAGGCTAAAAAGCTTTGATTTAACCGATTTTGCATCTACAGGAAAAGCTCCTCCTTTAGGTATGATCTTTCCCCAATCAATTTTATTTGTTCCATCGAAAAGTTCAGTAAAAGTTTCTGCCCTAAACTCTCCCCATTTAATTTTTATTCTTTCTGCTGTTCTTAGCCAAAGATTCAGTTTAACTACATCGGCGAAGCTACCATTTATTTCAATTCTCCCATTATCTACGAAGAGTTCTGTATATCCTAGTTTTTGTATTTCTCTTTTACAAATAGCCTCCATACCAAAAGCTGTGGTAATAATTATTCTTAAATTATTAAAATCCATAAAATCCATAAAATAACATCCTTCCCTGAACACTTTCTTCAGATTAATAAATCTATATATACATTATAGGGTAAATTTAAAAAGTTTTGTAATAATTTTTTTATTATTTAATTTATTGGGTATATTAATAGATGTGTACTTAAAATTTTGGAGGTAGAAAAAATGGCAAATAGGAACCCAAGAGATATTCTTCAGGAATACAAAAGTGGCTTTAAAGGTTTTATGAAGGATAACAGAGAAACAACTAGAGCAATTATAAATCAAAGCCAAGCTTTAAATAGCGAAGGAGCTTTAAGTTACAAGGAAAAAGAATTAATAAGTGTTGCTATAGGTTTAAATATTAGATGCGAGTATTGTGTTGTTATTCATACATACGAGGCACTAAAAGCTGGTGCAACAAAAGATGAAATAGTAGAAGCTGGTCTGGTAGCTGTAAGTATGGGTGGGGGACCAGTCTTAACATATTTCTCAACCCTATTACTTCAATGTATTGAGGAATTCGAAAAGGATTTTGTAAAAGAAATATAAAAATTAAAAGAGCAGAGTCAGATAATTACTTCTGACTCTGCTTCCTGTGGATAACCCGAACCAAAATTAAACGTCCCCTAGGGTTCGAGGAATTTTTCCATAATTATGGCGTCTACCCATTCTCCTTGGAGGATGCCTTGCTTTTTATAAATACCTGCTAATGAGAATCCAATTTTCTCGTAAAAATGCAGGGCTTTTTTATTTTTGCTGATTACGTTTATTACAAGTTTATAGAAGCCTTCTTTTTTGGCTTCTTCTATTACTTGTTTAAGAAGGATTTCTCCTATTCCCTGGCCCCGGTTGTCTTTTTCTATATAAATTGATAAATCTGCAACTCCCGTATAGGCACTTTTGAAATTAAACTTATTTAATGAAACATAGCCGCAGATTTTCCCTGACTCCTCTTGGGCTACTAATATCATGTACCGAGGGTCTCTATCTTTCATCCAGGCTAAAATATCCTTTTCTGTTTGCAGTTTTGTTTCTAGGGTCGCAACTCCACCTTCAATTCCTTGATTGAAGATAGTCGTTATTTCCTTTACATCTTGGATTGTTCCTTTTCTTACTAGTATTGACAATTTTAACACCTCTGAATAAATATACATTGCAACGAATAATAATGTGTATATTACCTTTATATTCTGAGCTTGTCAACATTTGTTTTTTTATATATTAATAACTTTTCCTGGCATATTTCTTGAAAGGGTATCTAATTCAAAATTTTGTTCTTTACTAAAATCTTTTAAAAATTGGCAAACTGTATCTAGGGCCATATAAGGCAGATTATTTTCTTTACTCAGATGTCCTAAAAATACATGGGATAAATTATTTCCACAAATATCATGTAATATTTTAGCTGCTGCTAAATTGGATAAATGACCATCGTTGGAGAGTATCCTTCTTTTTAGAAAAGAGGGATACTCTCCATTTTTTAAAGTATGTTCATCATAATTAGCTTCTATTACTAAAAGATTTACATCAATAATATTACGTAAAATATTTTCATCAATTATCCCAGTATCGGTTACTATACCTATTCTCTTGTCTTTTTTTATATTCTCGAAAACATATCCTACAGGTTCTACTGCATCATGAAAAACGGAAAATGTCCTTAAGGATATTCCAAAAACATCTTGAACAGAATTTACTGGAATATCATTAAATCTTGAAAGAGAAATTTCTGGATTTTTTCTTCGGATTTCTTCTAGGGTACCTTTTGATGAAAAAATATTCATTCCAGTTTTTTTTCCAATCATTGGTAAGCCACTAATATGGTCTGTATGTTCATGGGTTATAAAAATTCCATCAATTTCGGACATATCCACCTGAATGTTTGTTAGTGCATCTTTTATTCTTTTAAAACTAATTCCAGCGTCTACAAGAAATTTTTTATTTTCCGTTTCAATATAGTAGCAGTTGCCACTGGAACCACTGGCTATTGAATAAAAATTCATTTTTTACCTCTTTTCCTTAAAACATTGCTGCTATTAATGCTCCAAAAGAGGGAAGGATTAGTCCAAGGGACAAAACCACAACTAAAATGATTAAAAATATTTGTTGTCCTTTTGAGCGTCCATTCTTCTTCAATTTCCCTGCACCCCCGTTATATAATGTTCCACACCAATATTAATATTCGCTCCATCTCCTACAGCAGTTGCTACTTGGCGTAGTTTTTTTGATCTTAAATCTCCAACTACAAAAACTCCGGGAATGTTCGTCATTAAATCCTCATCTACTAATAAATAACCTTGAGAGTTTTTTTCAAGATTGTTTTCCTCAGTTAAGTATTCTGCATTTGGATTATAACCAACAAAAATAAATACACCAGAGGCCTGAATATTTTTTGTTACTCCAGTTTTAACGTTTTTAAGCAGGACTTCCGTCACCATACTATCGTCACCTATAATTTCTTCCACTACTTGATCAAGCTCTAAGAAAATATTATCTTTCTCCATGATTCGATCTTGAATCACTTTTGCTCCTCTAAAGGTATCCCTTCTATGAACTAGGGTTACCTTTTTACAAATTTTTCCTAAGAAAAGAGCTTCTTGAAGAGCTGAATCTCCACCACCAACTACAATTACCTCTTTATCTTTAAAAAAGAAGCCATCACAGGTTGCACAATAAGATACTCCTCGTCCCCTATATTTCCCTTCTCCTTTGATTCCTAATAACTTTGGAGAAGCTCCAGATGCCAATATTAAGGCTTTGGATTGATATTCTTCACCACCAGCATAAACTTTTTTTATTTCCCCGGAAATATCTATTTTTTCTACTCTTTGTCCCTTCATTTCTGCGCCAAACTTCATCATTTGCTCGAAAAATCCTGCCATTAGGTCTGGACCTGAAATTGGTTCTGGAAATCCAGGATAATTCTCTATTGCATGGGTTGTAGCAGCTTGCCCCCCGGGAGTTCCGTGTTCAAAGACTAAAACACTGTAACCACTTCTTTTTGTATAAATCCCTGCTGTCATCCCAGCAGGACCAGCTCCAATTATTATTACATCATAAATCATTTAAAGCACTTCCTTTCAGATATCCTTTACCCTATAATATACCCTTTTTACTCTTTTTCTTCTAGGTATAAACTATAATTACTTAAAATTATATAAACATCCCCAAGTAAAGGTTGTTCCTGATAGGTCCAATTTCGATCTTCTAATCTCTTTGAAATATTTGTGTCAATTATAAATTTTTTCAATATTGCTTCCTCTGGTTTTTCCTGGGTATTTTTTTCTATTTGGTAAATTAAATCTCCAATAGACCTAAATGTTGGATAAAGATCAATTTCTTTGTGTGCCCTTTCTTTTCCGTAGTAGCTTAGGAGACCCTTAAATAGATCGTCAAATTGCCATTTATTAACTACTACCGAGAATGAATAATCGTTGTGATAGCCTCCAGAAAGAATTCCCATGCTTCTAAGATTTTTCATTTCCTCATAAGAGTATTCATCTTTCAATGGATTAAATACTTCCCTATCTTCAATATAGCCATTATTTTCTCTAATTTTATTTTGCAATTTCTCTGTTAATTCTATATTCCCATGAATATCTCTTAAATGTGTTCCATTCTCTTGGGCCACAAGTACAGCTAAAGCTGCTGCCTCTCCTGTAACCATACCCACGGGTATTACTCTTGCACTTCCTGCAGCAAGGGAGGAGTAACCCGCATGTTTACCTGCAAGGAGAAGATTTGTGTATTCTTTAGGCAAAATAGAGCCATAAGGTATCCCATAACGATCTGGATTACCTACTATTTTACCATAATCCCCAGGTACTGATGGTTGAACATCTACAGGATAACTGGCCACTGCAATTTGATCTGGAAAATTCCTGTTTTCTAAAACATCATCTATGGTTAAAATATATTCTGTATTAAAATGTCTTGATTCTCTCACATAAAGCTCTTTTGCTACATCTTTTAATCTGGCATTTTCAAAACCAGAAAAGTTCTTATTAAGATAGGGAATTATATATTCAAGTTCTTTCCTACCTCTTGCTAAAGCAAGGTCCTTGCTCTTGGGATCTAAGGGATTTACGTCAAAAATGATCAGGGCATTTATTAGAACTGACCCATCTTTCTGCCTAGCAGCATTTAACCCTCTTAATCTCATATTTTCATCTATGGGCTCATATTTATATCCTTCGATAGAATAGCCCCAAGCTGTATTAAGACTGCCTCCGTAAAATTGCCTTTCGTCATTATTTCTTTTTCCTTGAAAGCGGTTATAGTTTAGAAATGTAAAAACCTTAGGCCAATTTACATTATCTAGTTCAAATACTAAGGTAACTCCCATTAGTGAATCTTTTTTTCTTATATCTTCCCCAAACAAAGTAAAGGGTACTTTAGCCATAGCTGCTAGGTCCCCATCAGGAGAAGCATCAATAAAGAAATTACCTGTGTATCTTATTTCTTCATTATTTTTCTTTACTATTATATTTCTTATTTTCTTATTTTTTTCATTAACTTGAAGAAGGTCTATACCTAGTTCTACACGAACATTTCCATCTATAAGGAAAGTTTTAAAGACTTCTTTTGCCTTTTCTATTTCAAAAGCATTTCCTCCGACGGTGTCATAAAATCTACTGAAAATCCCCTGAGTAAGAAGAAGGCCATTCTTATCATAATTCATGTCAATAAAATTAAGTCTTCCAGAAGTCATAAGTCCTCCTAACTCTTCTTTTTCGTCTATGAGAAGAACTTTAAGACCTTTTTCTCCACCCACAGTAGCAGCTGCTATTCCCTCAGGGGAAGAACCATAAACAATTAAATCATATTCCAAAGAATCTGGATTATTTAATTCTAAATTTTGATTATAGATGGGTTCACTATGGGCAAAGCTAAAAAATATCACAACTATTAAGATAATCAGTAAAAAGTTTTTAATATCTTAGCCCTCCTTTACTTATCTGCAAGAAATGTATAGAAATTTGCAGCTAGCCAGGTTACTTCCCCAGCATTACTTTGAGCATTTTTATCTTGAAAATAGGGTTCTAATATCTCTGTCATAATTCCCTTTTCTTTTAACAATTCTAGTCCATCCTCATAATTTTTTATGTTTTTATCTATAACTCTAGCAATACTTAAAACAAACTCTTCATTAATAGCAGGATCATTTACTTCAATTATAGGATGATCTTTCCCTACTTTTAATAAAATCCTATTAATAAGATTTTGGAATCTCCATTTGCTCATTTTTTCTTCTAGACGATAATCGTTATCATATCCCCCATCTAAAAGACCAAGGGAACGAACGACCCGTACTCCAGGATAAGCCCAGTGGTTCATCACTTCTGGTTTAGGTACATTAATATCCTCTAAGTATGCCCCTCTGGTCTTTAACTCCTTTTGCAATTCTTTAATTAATTTCTCATTTTTAGATAAGTCTCTAGGAGTAATACCATTCTCAATAGCTATTTTAGCTGCTATTCCTGCAGCCTCTCCTGAAGCCATGCCAATAGGGACCACTCTAGCACTTCCTGCGGCTAAAGAAGTATAACCGGAGGCCTTGCCCACAACCATGAGATTGTCCACCTCTAAGGGAACTAGGCTTCTAAAAGGGATAGCATATCTGTCTGGGTTCCCTATTATTGTGCCCCAGCGTTGGTTTTCTGTGGGCTGGACATCAACAGGGTAACTAGCAAGAGCTATTTTATCCCATTGATCATTATATTCTAATACATCATCTATAGTTAAAAGATATTCTGCTAATATATGTCTTGATTCTCTTATATATAGTTCTTCTGCTGTTCGAATTAACTCTGCATTTTTAAATCCTGGAAAGTTTTCTCTAACATAGGGCATAATATATTTTAGTTCTTCTTTACCCCTCTCTATCCCAGCTTTTTTGCTCTCTGGGTCTAGAGGATCTACTCCAAAAATAACCAGGGCATTAATTAGTACATCACCATTATCTTGACGGGCGGCATTAAAGCCTCTAAGCCTCATTAATGGATCTTTTGGCTCATAGGCGTAACCTAATTCTGTATAGCCCCAAGCCGCCTTCCCAGTAACTCCGGTGTTAGGTTCCTTACCGCTTTTTAGGTATGTTGTTACTTCTTTCCAATCCACATTTTTTAAGGTGAAAACTAAAGTTACACCCATTTGTCTATCTTTTTGTCCTATATCTTCTCCTGCCAGAGTATAGGGAACTCCTGCCAGGGCAGAAAGATCAGCATCTGCAGAGGCATCGATAAACTTCTTGGCATAAACAGTAATTTCTTCTTCTGTAGAAATATTTACTATTTCTAATCCTTTAAGAACCTTATCTTCTAAAATAATCTTCTGTACTTTATATCCTAAGGCTGTTTCTATATTTTCTTCCTGACCTAGCATATCTTTGAATACTACTTTTGCATTTTCTATATCAAAAGCCGTTCCACCCACCCTATTATAAAATTCTTCAAAGATTCCTCTTGTAAGAAGGGTTCGATCTTTACCATGATTCATGTCAAGAAAATTCAAAGCTCCTAGGGTAAATAAGCCCCCTGGCTCTTTCCGTGGGTCTACTAGAAGTGTCTTAATTCCACTTCTTGCCCCCCCTAAGGCAGCTGCGATCCCCTCTGGTTCTGATCCATATACAAGCAAGTCTGTATTAACAATTCTTTGATTCTCTGGAATAACAATAACAGCAGGTTCTTTGTTTTCATGATTCTTAGCGCAAGCAGTTCCCATAATTAGGCTAATTATTAATATTAACAATAGTATTTTAAAATTCTTTTTTATCATATTCACCATCCATAATTTTTCTTAAAAAAAACCACAGGTAAAAACCTGTGGTCTGTTAATTTCCTAAATATCTTGTGGGATTTACATGTTTCGAGTTAATGTTTGTTTCAAAATGCAAATGACTTCCTGTACTTCTACCTGTTGATCCAACAGTTCCAAGCAAGTCGCCTCTTTGAACAGATTGACCCAAACCTACTTTAAAGCTTGTTAAATGTGCATATTTTGTAGTAAGGCCATTCCCATGATCAACAATAAGTAAATTACCATAAGCTCCAGACCAACTAGCAAAAATAACTCTTCCGTTTCCCGCAGAATAAAAGGGTGTTCCTTTTGTCCCAGAAATATCTATCCCTGTGTGGAATCCTCTACCCCTTGGTCCATATCTTGAGGTAATTGAACCTCTTAAAGGCCAGGCAAGTTGCCCATCTCCACCACCACGAGAAGCTACCATTTTCTGGGTTCCCCGTAAAACTTCTTTAGTAGTTGTCTCTTTAAGAACTACTGATTTTAATTCTTGTTTTTCTACTTCCTTACCATTCTCTGAAACTACCTTATAAGTAACTTTTTTTAATCCATTTTCTCCGGCTTTTTTAACTTTAGTTTGACCGGCCCATACTTCTGATGAGTTTATATATTTTGTGTTATATGGAATGGCTTCTTCTACTGTAATTTCTTTTGCTACCATAACATGAACAATAGGTTCAGCTTTTACTAATTTTAATTCTTGACCAATGGAGATCATATCTCCCTTTATGTCAGAATTAGCCTCTCTAAGCTTACTTAGTCCTAGACCATGTTTTTCAGCAATAATAGAAAGTGTATCACCTTTAGCCACCTTGTAGGTTTCTATTTTATCTGTTCCGGTAAATACATAATTCAGAGCATGGTCTACGGTTAAGATTTTACTAGAAGAAACACAGGTTTCTATAATTTCGATTTCTTCTTTAAAATCATAAGACAATATTTCTTCCCCTTCTTTAAGAAATTTTGTCTTTAAACCCTTTAGTAATAACTCGCCCTCTTCTGCTGTTTTCAAAAAAACTTTTTCTTCCCCATTAACCTTTAAGGCATAGGCACTTGTCTGGCAATCAACATAGGGTTTTATTATTTCTGCTAATTCTTTTGCGTCTTTAATTTTTTTACCTTCGAAAACTTTATCTGTAGATAAAATTATTTGGGATTCTACTCCACTCAAAGCATAGCCCAGAAGTTCTTCTTGTTCTGCTTTAATTATTTCTAAAGCTTTTTCATATGTTTTTATGTTATTTATTTTTGCGATATCTACTTCATTAACGCTTAATACCTGGTCCGAGCCACCAAAAGAGAAGAATGCTATTATTGTAAGTATCAAAAGAACTGGAATTACAATATGTATTCTGCTAAATTTATCTGCTTTCAGCTTGGCTGTGAGTTGTTTGACTAAATCCTCTATGTCTTGGACACCTCCTTTGCGCAAACTTATTGCAAGAATGATTATAGCATAAGACCACAAAAAATACATCAAAAGAGGTGTATTTTTTGTGTTTATACTATATATTATTTTTTAAGATTTTAATCTAGACAACTTAAATAAATTGCACACTCTAGTCTTTTTTTCTGCAAGACACAACCTTTTTGATAAACTTCATAAAAACTACCTGTGTCGTGCCAATTACTAGCATGACATCCTCCACTACAATAGAATCTTGCCCAACAATCCATACATTCTTTTTTATTTAAAACATTAGCCTCTTGAAAATCTTTGCCAATTTTCTTAGAAATGTTCCCTTCATAAACAGTACCCATCATAAATTCTTTATTTCCTACAAATTGATGGCAAGGATAAACATCTCCTTGAGGGCTTATAGCTACATACTCGTGGCCGGCACCACAGGCAGAAATTCTCTTAGGAAGACAAGGTCCCTTATAAATATCAATATTAAAGTGAAAAAAATTAAAATCTTTATTTTCTTCCATATGGTCCGTCAATTTATCATATTCCGCCATTAATTGTGGGAGATCTTCTTCTTTAATCGAATAAAAGGCCTCATCAGGTCCAACAACTGGCTCTATTGAAAGATTTTTTAAACCTAAACTAGATAGATGTTGCAGGTCTTTTAAAAAGTCCATATTTCCCCGAGTAAAAGTACCTCTTACTATATAATTTGAATAGCCATCTTGGATAAAATCTAAAATGTTTTTAGAAACTATATCATAGGATCCTTTTTTATTAGCAGTATACCTCATGCTATTTTGGACTTCCGGCCTTCCGTCAAGACTTAAAACAACACTTATATTATGTTCCTTCAGGAAGTCCCCTTTTTCTTTATCTAATAAAAGTGCATTTGTAGTAAGGGTAAGCTCGGGAATTTTACCTAAGTCTTGGCTTCTTTTTTCTATATATAAAACTAGTTCTTTTACAACTTCAAAATTCATCAATGGCTCACCGCCAAAAAAATCTATATTTAGATTTTTTCTGTTCCTAGATTCTTTAAAAAGGAACTCCAGTGCTTTTTTCCCTGTCTCAAAAGACATTAAACCTCTATCTCCTCCATAGGGTCCTTGATCTGCAAAGCAATAAGGACATCGAAGATTGCAATCATGGGCTATATGCAAACACATTGCTTTAATAATAGGGTCTTTAGGTGGTTGATAACTCTCTATTTCTAAAGGAGAAGAAAAAAGAATACCCTCTTGGGTTAATTCGGAAATTTCTTTAAGAACCTCTACTAGTTCTTCTTCTTGATAAGAATATTTGGCAACTAGTAAGGATACTAATTCTTTTTCATTCTGATCCTTAACCTCTTTTAATTCTTTAAGTACATTAAAAGTTAGATCATCTATTAGGTGAATACTGTCTGAGTTAATATCTATTAAAATGTTTTTTTCTTTGTATTTATAAAAATGGATCCTTGAAAAATCATATTTATTCATGAAGGAAAACATCCTTTTCATTAAATTTTGATTATAAACAAAAAATCAGACCCTTATTTAAAATAAGGATCTGTTTTACTCTCTGTCTCTTAGTTTTTACAAGTTTGATTACTTACAGTACATGAAGTCTTGCATGCTGATTGACAGGAAGTTGGACATTCCCCGCATCCACCCTTATGTATTGTGCATTTTAAGTCTTTTTTCGCTATAGTCTTAATATGTTTTTTCATATCTAATTCCCCCTTGTTCCTTGAAAAAATTATAACAAATAAATTTCTAAAAAACAACTTTGAACAATAAAAAAGAGATAAAGATTTAGTTAAAATCTCTATCTCTTGGTGCCTCGAGGCGGAATCGAACCACCGACACGAGGATTTTCAGTCCTCTGCTCTACCGACTGAGCTATCGAGGCAAATTACAATGCCAAAAATGGTGACGCGTACGGGATTCGAACCCGTGGATGCCAGCGTGAAAGGCTGGTGAG
>CAZXPJ010000014.1:0-34441 GCA_964642925.1 uncultured Eubacteriales bacterium
AACTTTCTGCTGTAGCAGACATTTCCTCACTAGAGGCTGCAAGATCTTGAGCTGAGTTTTGAATTTCTGAAATGGTCTGCCTAAAGGTCTCACCTAAAGTAGCTAGAGCTCGGGCTAAATCACCTACTTCATCAGTTTCCTTGAGAAATCTATCATCTATCTCCACTGTTAAATCTCCAGCAGCCATCTGGGTTGCAAATTGACTTCCCCTAACAATTGGTCTGGAAATAAGTCGACCAATATAAAGAGCAATTGCTATGCCTATAAATACAAAGGCAAAGGCTCCTGTATATATTCCTTTTTTTAGTCCACTAAGCCTTCCTAAAACATCAGACTCTAAAGCCCCTACAGCAAAGGTCCAGCCTGTTAGCTCCATGGGATAAACCCCTACCATCCTAGAAACACCTTCGATATTATAATCAATTATCCCTGCTTGGCCATTCCCTAGCTTTTGCATTTCTAGACCTAAATCTTTATATCGTCCATCTACCTCTATTTCATTATAAATATTTATTTGTTCCATTACTGCTTCATGGTCTGCTTGAGCAAAATAAGTACCGTCAGATCCTAAAATAAAAGCAAAACCATTTTCTCCATAACCCATAAAGTCAGTAACATCCGTCAACCCATCTCCTGGTCTTCTAGCAACTAAAACCCCACCAATATTACCTGAATTATCTTTAATAGGTGCTGCATACATCATAACCGCAGAATTAGTAACTCTACTTATTAACACATCTGAAACATTTGTTTCACCACTGAAAGCTTTCTTTACATAAGATCTGTCTCCTAAATTAGCTTCACTACCATCTGCATAAAGAGTAGTTCCATCAGGATAGACAACACCCATTCCCATATAGCCTTCTTTTGATAATTCCGCCATATGATCTACTAGTATTTGTTTTTGTATTTCCCAATCCATTGACCTAATAGCTGGTTCTCTAGTTATAACTTCCATTACACGGTAATTACCAGCTATTATACTTTCTAACTTTTCAGATCCTTCCTTAGCTAGAAGTAAAAGAGCCTCCTCCGCGCCACCCTCCACTGCTGTGGTCCCAAAATTCATAGCTGTGAGACCAAAGCCAATAGAAACCAATAAAACCAGTAGTCCTACATATAATGCAATTTTTCTAGATAAATTCAATTTCATTTACTTTTTTCCTCCTTAATTATGTATTAGATTTTCCTCATTGGTAATTGAACCCTATTATTTTTAAAACATTCAGGGCAGTATCTTTTGAGACTTTGCTTATATAAAGACACAGGTTCTTTATACCCACATTTAGAACAAAACCACATTTCTTTTTTCTTAATTTGCATATCCATCTCCTTAACTTATATAATATGTATATTATTATTTTACTAAATTTAAATGGGAGGCATTATGAAAAATTACAATTGGGATTTAGGTCCATTATACTACTCTATTGATAAATGGGAAATGGAATTTCAAGAAATAGTCTTATTATTAGACGAATTAACAAATAAAAAGGAATCTTTTACTAAAAGTGGATTAAATTTGTTTAATTTTTTAGAAAAACAAACAAGGTTGGAGATACTTCTTTCTAAATTTTATATTTACGCTAAATTATCATTAGATACAAATTTAAAAGATCAAAAAAACAAAAAGAATTTTGAAAAAGCAGATGATCTTAGTTTCAGAGTTCAAGATGTTTTATCTTTCATCGAACCAGAACTTTTGAAGATTCCCCAAGAAGAATACAAAAGTTTTCTTAAAGTAGTTCCTCAACTGGGAAAATACAACTTTATGTTTAAAAAACTTTTCCAGAAAAAAGAACATATTCTAGATGCAGAAACAGAACAATTACTTTCAGGAATGGATTCAGTGTCATCTTTCTTTGAAAAAGCCTATGATGATTTAACTATTGCTGATCTAGAATACCCCTTAGTTAAGGAGCCAGAATCACGAAAAGAAATCTCTGCTAACAATACAAATTATTATCTAGCTATGCTTAACTCAGATAGGGATTTTAGAAAAAACTTTTTTACCAGTCTTCTTGGAACTTATCAAAAATATAGTAATACAATTACTTCTCTTTATTTTGGAAGTGTTAAGAAAAATGTTCTTGAGGCTAAAAAAAGAAATTATAAAAGCGCTTTAAAAATGGCCCTTGAGAGTAATTTTATAGATGAAAAGATTTATCATAATCTTATTAACACCGTTAGAGATAACACCCATGTCCTTCAAGATTACCTTGACTACCGAAAGAATATGCTGAATTATAAAGAATTACATTTTTATGATTTGTTTGTTCCTTTAACAGAGAATATCAACAAAGAATATACCTTTGAGGAAGCTGAAGAAATTATTTTCAAAGCTTTGAAGCCATTAGGGGAAGATTATCTTAAAGTTCTTAAAAGAGCTTTTGATGAAAGATGGATGGATGTTTATCCCCAAGAAAACAAAACATCCGGAGCTTATGCTATTGGTGTCTATGATGTTCATCCTTATTCTCTACTAAATTTTAATGGAACATTAAATGATATCTTTACAATAGCTCACGAGTTAGGTCATGTTATGCATAGTTATTATAGTAACAAGGAACAAGAGTATGTAAATTCAAATTATTCGATTTTCTGTGCTGAAGTAGCATCCACTGTAAATGAGCAATTACTTTATCATTATCTTTTAAATAATTCTCAATCTAAAGAGATGAAAAAGTACTTACTAAATGATCATTTAGATAGTCTTCGCTCAACCTTTTTTAGGCAATGTCTTTTCGCAGAATTTGAAAAAAATGCCCACGAATTAGTAGAAAATAACCAACCCTTAACAGAATCCATACTTTCTGAGATGTATAAATCTCTATACGAGAATTATTATGGTAAAAATTTTGTAATTGATAAAGAACTGGAATATGAGTGGGCAAGAATTCCACATTTTTATTCTGCTTTCTATGTATATCAATATGCTACTGGAATCTCAGCGGCAATTGCCATCTCAGACAAGATTATGAATGATGAAAAGTATGATATTAATAATTATCTTAATTTTCTAAAAAGTGGTGATTCTAATTATTCAGTAGAGCTTCTTAAACTTGCTAAAGTAGATATGTCCTCCCCAAAACCAATTAACGCTACTATTAATAATTTCAAAGAAACTTTAAAAAAATTAAAAAACATCTAAAATTAAGGCCTTCTCAAGAAAGAGAAGGCCAGATTTTTATTTAACTTAAACAAAGGAAGGAAATAGGGCTGCTGCTGCCATTGTTACGAAAACAGCAATAAAAATTGCTGGGAGTAAGTTTGCAACATTGATCTCTTTAATACCTAAAACATTAATTCCAATTCCTATAATTAACAGTCCCCCAGTGGCTGTCATATAAAGAATAACTGAATCCGTTAAGAAAGGTTTAATAGCCCAAGCCAGTAGGGTTATTGTACCCTGATATACCAAAACTGGAATACTTGAAAAGGCTACCCCAATACCTAAAGATGAACCTAAAATAACGGAAGTTACAAAGTCTAAAGCAGACTTAACATATAATATTTTATAAGTACCTGTTAATCCACCCTCTAGAGATCCCATAATTGCCATTGCACCAATACAAAAAATTAAGCTTGCAGAAACAAATCCTTTAACAAAATTCCCTTCCGTGGGTCTTCCTGCTCCTACTAATTTTTCAAGTTTCTCAGCAAATGAATTTAAATAATAATCAATTTTCATCATCTCTCCCAGAAGGGCACCTAAAGCTAAACTTATGATTATAATAAGTTCATTATCCGCTTTAACAGCCATGTTTATTCCAACCAAAATTACCGCTAGACCAATTCCTTGAAGGACAGTGGTTTTACTCTTTTCTGGTATACCATTACGGAATAAAATTCCTAAACTAGCACCAACAACTATAGCCAATGTATTTACAATAGTGCCAAACATTAAAACATCCTCCTAGCATTAATGGATCTTGTTTATTTAAGACGGAAAGTTATATATCCCTTATATTCTTTTAAAGTGATTTCTTTGTCCTTTTTTAAATCTTCTATTAATAATTCTGCTTCAGAATTATTAAGGCCTCGACCTGTAATAAATGAAAATAATTCCATTTGATTCATAGGATGACGTTTTATAATACTTTTAATTGCTTGTTTATGGTCCTTAATATCACTATAGAATCCTTGGGAACTTAAAAGATCAATAGAAATTCCTCCTAATTCTTCTGCAGCATAAGCCATCGTTTCTTTATCTATTTCTCTTATCTCTTCCTCCGCTGGCGGTCTTACTGGGGTATTAATATATAATCTATCATAATTAATGGTTTTTAATATTTTTTTATATTTGCCAATTATTTCTTTTGAATCATTAATATTTTTCATCAGCATTATTTCCAACCATAATTCACCTTTAAAATCCTTAGAAAAAATCTCTAATCCTTTTCTTACTTCTTCATATTTTAATTTCCCATAAGGCCGATTTATTTTTTTAAAAGATTCCTCATCAAACGCATCCATGGAGGGTAGTAGAATATCAGCATTTAACAATGCTCTTCTTACCTCATCAAAGGATAATAAAGATCCATTCGTAATAACCACCACAGGTTTTTCTGTTATTTTTTTTAATTCGATTATGAGATTACCCAAGTCTGAATAAAGTGTTGGCTCTCCTTCTCCTACTATAGATACTACATCATATTTTACATTGCTTTTTAAAAATTCCTTGAATTCATTGATTATTTCTTTAATGGGATAGTGTTCTTCCCTGCTATTTGTCATATTTCTTGTTCTACCTAGTTGACAATAAATACAAGAATAATTACACGTACTATCAGGAATTGGGCTCACACCAAGAGACAAACCAAGCCTTCTTGAAGGAACTGGACCAAATATATGTTGGTATTCCATCTTTTTTACCCTCCTTATTCACAAAGTAACTATTTTTTTATAGCTTCATGATATCATTTAATTTTTCTAAATAAAAATAATGCTAAGACAACGGCTCCTATATCTGCTATAGGTTGAGCGAAAACTAGTCCCTCCACCCCAAAAAAATAATTTCCAATTATAATAACGGGTAAGAAAATAAAACCTTGTCTAGCTATGGATAAAATCAATGAAGGTCTAGCCGCACCAATAGCCTGAAATGTAACTGTAATAAGCATTAAGATTCCTAATACAGGTAGAGAAATTATAATTACTTTTATAAATTGCTCCCCTAGTTGTATAACATTTAAATCATCAATGAATAATCTAACTAATCTTCTTCCTGATAAGAAAAAAAGAAGAGAGAAAAAAGATCCTATCGTGGCAGATAATATCCCTGTGAATTTCATCGCTTCTTTCATTCTCTTAAGATCTCCAGAAGCATAATTATATCCTAAAAGAGGCTGCACACCCTGAGCAAGGCCTATTAATAAAAATATTGGCAGCATATTAATCCTACTAACTACACCCAAAGCAGCGACTACATTGTCACTATAACTAGCAGCAAAATTATTTAACACTATTGTAGATGAACTCATTAACAAAGAATTTAATGAAGCTGGAATTCCTATAGAGAAAACCTCACTAATAATTTTCCAATCTAAACTAAACAAACTGAAAGAAACAGATAAGACACTACTTCCTCTATTAAAATATCTTAAATAATATAAAACAGAAACTAAATTTGCAATTACAGTAGCAATAGCTGCGCCTTGCACTCCCCAGCCTGCCCATAAAATTAATATTGGATCTAGAATTATATTAATAACCGTACCTAGCATCATACCAAACATAGCATCTTTAGAAGATCCTTCTGCACGGATAAGTTGTCCTAAAGAAAAACCAAGAACAATCACTGGAGCTCCTATTACTATAACTGTTAAATAGCTTTTCGCAAAGACATAGGTATTTACACTTGCTCCGGAAAGTCTTAATAGCCCAGGCATAAAAATTAAGGCCAGGAAAGTACAAACTAATCCTATTATAATAGAGGCATAAAAAGCAAAAGAAGAAGTTCTTTTAACTTTATCATAATCTTTCATCCCTAATAATCTAGATATATAAGCCCCGCCGCCTATTCCGAAGATACTTCCAAAAGCCATTAAGAAAAGAAATAAGGGCATAGTAATTGTAACCGCCGCTACTTGGAAAGGATCATTAAGCTGCCCCACAAAAAAAGTATCCGCTAAATTATAGATTACAGATACAAGCATCCCCATCATTGTAGGTAAAGCTAAGTTTAATACAGCTTTAGGTATTGCTAGAGTTTCAAAGATCTCAACTCGCTGGCTTTGCATATGTTGTCCCTCTTTCTAAATTTCATCAGAATATTGTAACATATAATTTTGAATATTATAAATAGTGGGTATTATTATATAGTAACGCTTCACTAAAATTTGAGGAGGTAAGTTAATGAGACTATTAAATAGGGTAGCTTTTGTAACTGGAGCAGGCTCAGGACTTGGAAGAGAAATTGCTAGATATCTTGCACTGGAAGGTGCTTTTATAATCGCAGCGGATATAAATTTAGAAACTGCTGAAGAAACCGTTGATATTATAAAAGGTTATGTCGGTAATGCAATTGCAGTACAAGTAGATGTAGGAGATTTTGCTAGTTTTGATAAAGCAATAAAAGAAGGAATGAAAGATTATGGTAAAATCGATATCCTTGTAAATAATGCAGGAATTTTTGATGGTCAAAATGATCTTTTGGCTACTGATCCAGAAGATTTTGATAGAGTTATTGATGTTAATTTAAAAAGTGTTTTTTACGGTTCTAAATTAGTGTTAAAAAATATGGTAAAAACTAAAAGAGGAGTAATTATTAATACTTCATCTGTGGCGGGCATTCGAGGAGGTCTTGCAAGTCCTGCCTATACCGCTTCTAAACATGGCATTATCGGATTGACTAAAGATATTGCTAGTAAATATGGTAAATATGGAATAAGAGCTATTGCTATCTGTCCAGGTACAATTACTACTAATATGACCAAAGATTTATTAGCTGATCCTTCAGAAGAAACTAAGGCTATTTTAAGTTCCATTCCTTTACAAAGAGCTGGTAAAGCTGAAGAAATAGGAAAATTAGTAGCTTTTCTAGCTTCTGATGATGCAAGTTACATTACTGGTACTGAAATTGTTATTGATGGTGGAATGACAATATAATATTTAAATATTAAAAACTTAAAGGCAATGATATAGGCCACTTACCTATCATTGCCTTTATTTTTTTTACATTTTGGACAATAGCCATACATTACAAGTTTATGAGCATTTATTTGAAACCCCAATTCTTCCTCTAAAGACATTTCATAATCTTGAAGAGGACAATGCTCAATGGCTAAAATCTTTTTACAATCAACACAAACTAGGTAGTGCCGATGTTCCATCCTATTATATTCATATAAGGCTTTACTATCTCCCAGAAAAGTTAACTTTGTAGCTATACCTTTATTTACCAGCATTTCTAAATTTCTATAAACAGTAGAAAGGTTAATATCCACAGCTTTTTCCTTTATTTTAAAATAAATTTTTTCTGCGCTTACAGGTTGACTTTCCTCATAAAGAACCTCCAAAAGAGAAAGACGATGCTTGGTGTTTTTTAATCCAGAATCTTTTAAAACTTTTAATAATTCCTTCTTATCTTTCATCTCTTTCCCCCTAACTTTAAACAATTATACATATATAATACAGTTCTACCTTTAATTTGTAAATTTAACCTAAAATTTTGTTTATATTTTCATATTCTTGGGTTATATATGAGTACAAATAAAAAAGGAGGAACTTTTATGAAAGAGAAACAATTTTCACAGAAAATACTTGTTTTACTTCTTGCCTTCTTGCTAATATTCACAGTTTTAACACCTGCATTAGGGCAAAATAACTCAAGTATAGTAATCTATCACACAAACGATGTTCATGGCAGAATTGAAAAAACAGACTCTCAAGTAGGATATGCTCGAATAGCTAACTTAATAGAAAAAGAAAAAGCTATGGGAAACAAGATTTTACTATTAGATGCAGGGGATGCTACCCATGGACAGTCTATCGCAAATCTTTCTCAGGGAGAAAGTGTTATTAAAGTTATGAACCTAGTAGGTTATGATGGAATGACTGCCGGAAACCATGATTTTAATTACGGACAAAAACAGCTTTTAGAACTGGCGAAATTAGCAAATTTCCCAATTATGGGTGCTAATATTCTAACTGAAAAAGGAGATAACTTCCTTAAAAACTATTTTATTAAGGAAATCGGTGGCAAGAAGATATTAATTATGGGTTTAAGTACCCCTGAAACTCTTTACAAATCTCATCCTAAGAATACTGAGGGTCTTCTTTTCTTAGATCCTATAGAAATTGCAAAACAGATTGTCTCAGAAAACCGAAGCAAAGTAGACTTTGTAATTGCCTTATCCCATTTAGGTCAAGAGGGAAGTTACACTAGTACTATGTTAGCGGAAAATGTAAGTGGAATTGATTTAATTATTGATGGTCATAGCCATGATAAGGGAGAGCTAAAAGTTGGTAAAACAACAATAGTTCAAACTGGAGAATACGGAAAAGGCCTTGGCAAAATTCTACTAAAATTTAAAGATGATGGTTTTACTCTTACCTCCTCTATACTTGAAGTAAAGGACTTTGAAGATGTAATGGATAATGAGAAAGTATTGGAAATAATTACAGCTTATCAAAAGGAAGTTAGTGACATTCATTCTGAAGTTATAGGAAAAACTATTGTTAAGCTTGAAGGAACAAGGGATTTAGTAAGAACACAAGAAACTAATCTTGGTAATCTAATTACTGATGCCATCTTAAGTAAGACTGGTGCAGATGTAGTATTAACTAACGGTGGAGGGATCAGGGCTTCAATAGAAGCTGGAGACATTACAAGAAAAGATGTATTTGAAGTACTCCCCTTTGGAAATCTTATCGCTGTTAAAGATGTACCAGGAAGTGTTATTAAAGAAATGCTTGAATATAGTTCTCGACTATATCCTGAAGCTAATGGAGGTTTTCTCCATGTAGCTGGTATAACCTTTGCTATTGATGAAACACAAGAAGCTTTAAATAGAGTTCATGATGTAAAGATTAATGGAGAAAAATTAATCTTAGATAAAATATATAGTCTAGCAACAAATGATTTCTTAGCAGCAGGGGGAGATGGTTATACAGTTCTTAAAACTTACCCAGTTACAGCTGAATTAGTATCTATGGAAGAAGCTTTAGCAGATTATATTACTGCCATTGGTGGAACTGTTACAACAGGAATAGAAAATAGAATTAGGATTGAAGAAATGAAAACAGACCAAGCAATCAGCAAATTATATATTGTTAAGCCGGGAGATAATTTATCAAAAATCGCTTACCAATATGGTATGACTTGGCAAGATCTACAAAAAGTAAATAAATTAAAAAATCCTAATCTAATATATCCTAACCAGAATATTATTATCCCCGCAGCATAATTTTAATAAAAAACAGCCTAGTAAATACTAGGCTGTTTTTTTATCATGAAATATTTGATATAATTAATTTTTGGAAGGAATTGATTATATGGAAACAAATAAAAGGAAAAAGTATATTTTTATAACTCTTTCTTTTACTCTAACATTATTATTTATTATGATATTTGCCATTACCATAGGTCCAGCAAATATTACTTTTTTTCAAGTAACTAATATCGTTGCTAGTAAAATTCCTTTTCTTACTGATTTTTCGGATATTGCAAATATAAAAGGAAGCCAAGAAACAATTATACTTCAAGTAAGATTACCTAGAATTATTCTTGCTGCTCTAACAGGTATGGCTTTAGCCGCTGTTGGTACAGCCTTTCAAGGACTACTAAAAAACCCTATGGCTGATCCATATATAATTGGAGTGTCCTCTGGTTCTGCTTTAGGTGCCTCCATTGCTATAGTTTCAGGCGTTAGTATATCCCTTGGTTATTTTATGGTTCCCTTGGCTGCATTTATTGGTGCCCTTATAAGTATCTTTACTGTCTATAATATTGCCAGAGTAGGAAATAAAATACCTATCTATAATTTGCTTTTATCCGGAGTAGCTTTAAGTGCTTTTTTATCCGCCTTGACCTCTCTTTTAATGATTTTAAATTCTAATGAAACTACTCAAATCCTTTATTGGATGTTAGGAAGTTTCGCCGGCAAAACGTGGGAACATGTAAGGATTGCTTTTCCTTTTATTTCTTTCGGAATATTATCCCTCTACTTTTTTGCCAGAGAATTAAACCTCCTTCTATTCGGAGAAAGCACTGCGCAAAACTTAGGTATTAATGTGGAAAGTACTAAAAAGATTTTATTAATCCTAGGCTCCTTCACTGTTGCTTCAGCTGTTGCTGTTAGTGGTACCATCGGTTTTGTTGGTTTAATTATTCCCCACAGTATGAGGCTTGTCGTAGGCTCGGATCATAGAATATTAATTCCTGTAGCTTCTTTGGCAGGAGGCATTTTTATGGTATTTACAGACACTATAGCTCGAACTGTTTTAAGCCCTGGGGAAATACCTGTAGGTATAATTACTGCACTTTTTGGGGGACCTTTCTTTATTTATCTATTAAAAAACAAGAAAACTATGGGATCTTAGGGGTGTATTATGGATTATCATATTAAAATAAATGACTTAAATTTTAATTACTTAGATAATAATATTTTAAAAGACATTACTATTACCATTCCTAAAGGATCCTTTGTAAGTATTATCGGTCCAAATGGCTCTGGTAAGTCTACCTTGTTAAAAAACATTGCAAAAAATCTAGATCCAAAAAGTGGAGAAATCTGGCTGGAAAATATAAACCTCTTACAAATGCCTATAAGAGAATTAGCAAAAGTAATGGCTGTTGTCCCACAAACTTTTCAAGTAGATTTTCCTTTTACGGCTATGGAAACAGTCTTGATGGGGAGAACTCCCTTTTTAAAAAGATTTCAACCAGAAGGGGAAAAAGACCACGCCTTGGCCAGATGGGCTATGGAAATCACCAACACTTGGCATTTAAGGGACCGTTCAGTTACAGAGGTAAGTGGTGGTGAATTACAGAGAATTATAGTGGCTCGAGCACTTACCCAAAATCCAAAAATAATTCTTTTAGATGAACCAACAGCCCACTTAGATATCCAGCATCAAATGGAATTATTAGAACTTCTCCAAAGTCTTAATAAAACTGCTGGTTTAACTGTAGTAGCAGTTCTCCACGATCTTAATTTAGCATCCCAATTTAGTGAGGAAATAATTATGCTAAAAGAAGGTAGAATTTTTGCTCAAGGGAAAACTTCAAAAGTATTAAATGCTAGTAATATTAGAGATGTTTATGAAATGGAAGTTCTTTTAGCAGAAAATCCTTTAAATCAAAAATTTAATATAATACCTCTTTCAAGGAGTAAAAGTACAAATCCAGAAAATAAAAATATTAAGATCCATATAATTTGCGGTGGTGGTACTGGAATTTATCTTATGGATCGACTACAACAAATGGGTTATAGTCTCTCTACTGGTGTTCTTAATATTGGGGATTCTGATTGGAATAAGGCTAAAAAATTAGGAATACAAACAGTGGAAGAGGCTCCCTTCGCTAAAATTTCTGAGAATATTAAAAAAGAAAATATAAGGGCAATAAAAAATTCAGATCTTGTTGTCATTACCCCCGTTCCCTTTGGCTTAGGTAATATTGCAAATCTTGAAGTAGCCTTAACTATGACGAAAGAAAAGAAGAAAATTGTAATTATCAAAAACAATGATCCTTTATTAAGCCATGACTATACAGAGGGAAAAACAGATGAAATAATGGAGCAACTTTTAAATTCTGGTGGAATACTTATGAATAATTATTCTGATTTTTTTGATTATCTAAATAAATTTTTTTAAGAAAGGCCTAAAATGAAACGAATATCAATAAGTCCTGGAGGACATAAAATAACAAAAAAAGAACAAAATTATACTATTAACTTTTCTAAAACAATGTTAGCTTTATCCACCTCTCAATTAAAAGGTGGAATAAATGAAATAGAGAGTTGTTTTAATCATCAGTTAAATACCTGGGTAGGAACAGTGGATGATCTTCCTAATTCAAGCATCAAAGATTATCTTTATGAAACAGGTGCCAGATTAAATCTTGAACCTAAAACTACCACAGGTCTTATGACTACCGCCTCAATGGATAATGCTTCCATAGAATGGGCTCAGGAGGACAATATTAGTATCTTTGCATTAATCACAGGAGGGGCAGGAGTAAATGCTGTTAGGTCTGGAGATCTTCCTTGTTACCATGAGCATTTCCCTGATAAATTCACTCCAATTGGTGGAACAATTAATATACTTTTAGTAATAGAGGCAAAGCTACCTCCAGAAACTTTAGCCCGAATAGCTATAATAGCCACGGAGGCTAAAACAGCAGCTTTACAAGATTTATCTGTTAAAAGTTGTTTTTCAGAAGGTCTTGCTACGGGAACAGGAACAGATGGCTTAATTATTGCCTGCCATAAAGAGGATCCCATAATCTTTACGGATTCAGGAAACCATTCAAAGCTAGGCTATCTAATTAGTACTATTGTAAAAAGAGGGGTTGCTAGCTCTATAATAAAGGAACAGGAAGCTTACGAAAAAAGGAAAAGTGAGGAAGATAAAAATGAAGCATAAAAAATTATTAATAATTCTCTTAGCTCTTATGTTATTACTATCAGCCTGTGGAGATAAAAACACTAATATTGAGGAAAATGGAAAGACTTTTGAGGATAGTTCAGGAAATATACTTGTTCTAGAAAAAACACCAGAAAAAATCATTTCTCTATCCCCTGCTGTTACGGAAATACTCTTTGCTTTAAATTTAGAAGATAAAATTATTGGTACCACTGATTATTGTGATTATCCAGAGGCTGCCAAGGATACACCTAAAATGGGAGGTTTTAATACACCTAACATTGAATTAATTTTAGAAGCTGAACCTGACCTGATTTTTATTTCTGCTGGAGTTCAAGCTGAATTAAAAGCAACTTTTAAGAATCTAGGAATTAAAACTTTTGTTTTAGACGCAAACACTATTGATCAAGTAATTCTTAATATTGAGTTAGTTGGCTCTATTTTAAATGCTGAGGAAAAAGCAAAGGAAATCAGCCAAGATATGATTAATAGAAAGAATTTTATAAAAGAAAAAACCAAAGATTTGGAAAAACCTCTGGTTTTTTTTGAAATATGGGATGAACCATTATTGTCCGCTGGCCCGAATACCTTTGTATCTGATATTTTAAATATTGCAGGGGGAATTAATTTCTCTGAAGAAGCTGATTCCGACTATCCCGCAATTAGTTTAGAACTTCTTTTAGAAGCAGACCCTGATTATTATATTGCTGTAGATCATCAGAAAAATGAAGACATTAAAAACCGTCCTGGTTATGAAAACCTTAATGCAGTAAAAAATAATAACTATTATCGTATTGAGGATGATTATGTAACTCTTCCTGGTCCGCGGATCATTATAGGATTAGAAGAAGTAGCAAGAATTATTCACCCTGAAATTTTTATCAATTAAAAATCTAAAAAGTAGGAAGTTGAAAGTGCAATCATTATTCCAGCCATTAATAAATAAATACCAATAACTGAAATAATTATTGAGATTACTGTAAAAGCTGAATAAAACATTCCTATACCAAAGGCTAGGTGAATAAATCCGCTAGTTAAAGTCCATTTGTTATTCAGCCCTGCCTGTTTTCTCAAAATTGCCATATTGAAACGATCAAAAGCTAATAAAATAGCAAATACTCCCATTACCACCCCTAGAGCTGTAACAGTTATAAGAGTGTTTGTAACGATAAAAATACCAAGAGCAATTGTAAGCAAGCTTGTTGATAATTTAATATATTTTTTGCTGATCTCATTCCATTGAAAAGCTAACATAAAACCTTTGAAAATGCCGTAGACAATTATAACTCCACCAATTATAAAAGCTAGTGAAGTAATTATTTTTTCGGGAAAAGCAAGAAATACTACACCAACTAATATAAAAGCTACACCAAAAAAAATTCCTACAGATTTAATTTTTTCAAGACCATTCATTAAAATCACATGTCCTTTCTTATCTTTTAAGTTTATAATTTAATTATACTATATTATTATTTTAGGAGGAAATCTAATGTTAACAAGAGAAAATGCATATAATCTTCTAATTAAATATAACAATAACCAAGCTCTCATTACTCATGCCTTAGCTGTGGAATCAGTTATGAGATATTTTGCTCGTAAAAACAATGAAGATGAGGATTATTGGGGAAATATAGGTTTAATTCATGACTTGGATTACGAGTTATATCCAGATCAACATTGTCATAAGAGCAAAGAGATTCTTGAAAGTGAGGGTATCCCTGAAGATATTATTCATTCTGTAATTTCCCATGGTTGGAATCTTTGCATTGATGTAAAACCAGAAAAAAAAATGGAAAAAGTACTTTATGCCATAGACGAACTTACAGGTCTCATCAATGCTACAGTATTAATGCGCCCAGATAAAAGTATTATGGATTTGGAGGTTAAATCAGTAAAGAAAAAATTTAAATCTAAAGGCTTTGCTTCAGGAGTAAATAGAGAGGTTATTCTAACTGGTTGTGAGATGTTAAATATGGAATTAGATGAAGTTATACTTTGGACTATTTCTGGTATGAAAGAATCTGCCGAAGCATTAGGACTTAAAGGAGAATAAAAAAATAGAAAGCCTTACTAATGGGCTTTCTATTTTTTTCTTTTAATTTATTCCTTTTAGGGTAAATAGATTTTGAAGGGGGAATTAAAATGGAAAAACTTTTAAATTCGGAAGCTTTAAAAGCAAATCTTGAAGAAACCAAAGGAGAAATTCTTCCTTTATCCAAAAAATACATATGGTTTATAAATCTATCTAAAGATTATTTTGGGATAAATAACCGGGCTAAGGATTTTATCCAAGAATACCAGCACAAATATGTAAATTATGATTACCTTCTTGAGATCCTACATGAAATCACTCTCTCGGATACCTGGTTTTATAACTCTCTTCCAGAAAAAAAAGAAGCCCTCTCCTTCCTCATCAACATCTATGAAGAACTTATGGAAAAAAATCTAAACGAAAAACAAAAAGAATTTTTAATTAAAATGCTTTTTAAATTTATAGATAAACTATTAAAAGATACTGAATCCATTTCCGTAAATGAAGCTAGGAAAACATTGTTTTTACTTAATTTATATATGAAAGAAAATTTAAATATTTTTCTGTTCAATAATAGCTATTTTAAAACTTATCTTAAAAGAGCTGTTAAAATAGATTCAATGAAAAAGGAAGTGTTAAACCTTTCAAAGGAAGCTGTTTATAAGGGTATCCAGTATTGGGAAGAAACCATTGATCTTAGAAAAATTCCTGATATTGATCAAGATTTTTTTCCAAAGATTAGAAGTAAAATTAAAGAAAGTAAAGATTGGGAAAGTCTAATAGAAAATCCTTTTTTTAATGATATTTCAAATTATTTAAGACAGATGGCTGATCGTCCAAAATTACCTATAGATAAATTTAATTATCTCTTTTATATTATGCACCTACCTGGTATGCGTCAGTTGGAAAATCACCTTTTATATGATATTAATCGTTTACTAAGAGATATACTTAAGGAACTTGATCCTCAGGAAATCAATGATTTTACTACTTTGGCTTTTAGTCTTTTTAAAGAGTTTAAAGACCAATATACCAGTACGATTCTTGACTGTATTTTAACCTTAGGTAAAGAAATCTCCTCTACTGGGGACCTGGACCTAATTTCTCATTTTATTTCAGAAATTATTAATTTTGGATTTATTTCCCCTGGTAAAATTTCAGTTTCCAGTGATTGGCAGGTTCAAAGTAATAAAAACCATCTTATAAATATACGAGTATGGTTAGAGCTAATTGAAACCTCCCCGAAAAAGTTCAAAAAACTTCTATCTGCCCTTATTGTTAATTTAAAATTAAGTGGTATTTTTATTGCTGATACAGATCTTTTCCAAAGAGACATAACTAAGCTTCTTAACTCGGAATTTTATCCTATTTATAAACAAATAAAAAAATTAGCTCGAATATTCCCTGTCTATTTTAAAGAAGTTGGCGCCGAGGGAAAGCTCAGAGAAGTTACCACTACTATGGATGAAGTCTGTGGTAGGAAAGATATCCTGGCTCACTTTATAAGAAAGCAAGTCCACGCTGAAAGTAACAATACACAAATTCTTTTAATTGAGAAAACCGCAGAATATTGGCTCACTGGTAAAAAGGACAATTTAATAAAGTTTTTGCCTATTGATGTTTCTGAAGTATTAGATCCTTCTTCAAAATATTATAGTGGCATTCATACAATTATGACAGATGCATCGGAATATTATAAAAAAAACCATATTGAACTTCTGCAAATACCAGAAGAGGAAATTATAGGCTTCATCAAAATGCATCCTTTAAATAATAAAAAAGATAAAAAAAGATTGATTAATTTTTTTCAATTAAAT
This sequence comes from uncultured Eubacteriales bacterium, assembly GCA_964642925.1. Lineage (GTDB taxonomy): Bacteria > Bacillota > Peptococcia > Peptococcales > SKKY01 > SKKY01. The sequence continues at coordinate 16,441 of CAZXPJ010000014.1, forward strand.
CATCTTTTAGTGGAAAAATATTCTTTGGAGTCTGGAGATTTAATTAGTTTCCTTCAAAATTCCAATTTTTTTAGCAAAGATGAGATTGAAAATTTAAAAACCCTCTTTATCTCAGGATTAAAAAAAGAATCATTAAAAGAAATTTTTAATTTAATGAGAAAATTAAAAGAGATTATCACCGATCCTAAAGAATCTATTGCTTTTGAAAATATATATTATAAAAGACATATAGCCGTGGGTATTCCTTCTATGTATGGACAATATTCCGAAAAAAAATTTGAGGCACTAGGGGTAACCTATCGTCTTGAAAGAGCTGCTTCTCATTTAATGGAAGCAGTTTTATCCGAATTAAAATTAGAATATATCACCGCTAAAACCTTAAAAAATATTTATGAAATCTTGGATTTATTTAAAATCGGTCTAGAGCTAGATGGTGTAGATAATCAAGATTTTAACTCTAATCTTGATATGTTTCTCTTTAGTCTTAATTCTTCCAGTTTTACTCTAAATCAGTATATGAATATTTTCAGATTTATGTCGCAAAATATCAAGGAAATCATTAATGAATATTTTATGCGCTTCTACGATGAAACATTATCACTAATTATCCCTCTTCTTTATGATGATAAAGAAGAAACCTTGCTAATAAAATCCGAAGAATTTTATCGAGAAGTTTTATCTCAATCATTTTTAATCCAGCAATTAGATTTTTTTGTAGCTAATTGTATAAACAAGCTATCTACACTGCTAGAAAACTATCCAGAAAAGTATCTAAGTAACATGATGACTTATAATCCGGATCAAGCTATTGTCTCCTTTGACACTATAAACCCCCAGACAGATAATAGGGTTTTCCTTGGAGCTAAAGCTTATTATCTAAAAAAACTTATTTCTTATGGTCTTCCTGTTCCCCCAGGATTTGTTCTTACAACGGAAGTATTTCGACATAGGGACACAGTTTTAGACCATCCCTACATGAGTCTAGAATTAAAAAATTTAATGTATAAAAATATTAATAAAATAGAAGAATCCACTGGATTCAAGTTTGGTGATAAAAAGAAACCTCTCTTCCTATCTGTTCGTTCAGGAACTGCAATTTCTTTACCTGGTGCCATGAATACAGTTCTTAATGTAGGTATAAATGATGAAATAGCTCTTGAGCTTGAAAAAAATGAAGAAAATGCTTGGATGATTTGGGACGCTTACAGAAGATTCATTCAAAGTTGGGGCATGATCAATGGACTAGAAAGATCTCTTTTTGATAAATTAATGAATGAATATAAAGTAAAGTATAATGTTGAGAAAAAAATTAATTTTACTCCTAAGCAAATGAGAGAAATTGTTGAAAATTACAAAAAAATTTTAAATGAGAACAATATTTTAATTCATCAAGATCCATACATCCAACTAAAGCAAGCTCTAGATATAGTCTTAGATTCATGGAATACAGAAAGAGCCAAAGCATATAGAGAACATTTACAAATAGCCGAAGAATGGGGAACCGCGGTTATTATTCAAAAGATGGTAATGGGAAATAAATCAGGGACCTCTGGATCTGGAGTGGTCTTTACCCATAATCCAAAATTAAATAAACCTGGAATTAATCTCTATGGAGACTTCACTCCCTGCAGTCAAGGAGAAGATATTGTAGCAGGATTAGTGCACCCTCTGCCTATTTCGGAAAGCCAAAGGTTAGAAAATTTTAACGATTGGTCAGAATCTTTAGAATCCAAGTTTCCAGAGATTTATAAACAACTTTTAGAATATGCAAAAATGATGATTTATGATTTCGGATTTAGTAATCAGGAAATTGAATTTACTTTTGAATCCCAAGATCCTGAGGATTTATATATCCTCCAAACCAGAGAGCAAATAATTACAAGTAAAGAAAACACACCTGTGTTTTGTGATAATCATAGTCAAATGATTTTATTAGGCCAAGGAATTGGTATTGGGAACGATTGTCTTTCAGGGAGAATTGCCTTTGATAAAAAGGATTTAGTTGACCTACAAAATAAATACCCTAAGGAAAAACAAATTCTTATTAGACCGGATACTATTCCTGATGATATTCCTAAAATTCTAATGTGTCATGGCCTCATTACTTCTAGAGGTGGCGTTACATCCCACGCCGCAGTAACTGCCGGAAAACTAAAAAAAGTATGTATAGTCAATTGCAAAGATCTAATTGTAAAAGAAGGAGAAAAAAAATGTATTATTAGGTCACAAACTCTTCAAGTTGGTGATATAATTTCTATTGATGGGAAGACTGGTAATATTTATCTTGGGGAACATAAGATAATGTACATATGACCACAAAAAAAGGGAGGTTAATAATGTGGAAAATATTTTAAATCAGAAAAAAGTACTAGGCATAAATGGTATTGGAAGAATTGGTAAATTAACTCTTTGGAACCACCTTAATTTGAAACACTTTGATTCTTTTGTTTTAAATGCCGGCAGAAAAGTAGGCAGAAATTTTGAAGATATGGTGAATTATCTTCTTACTGATTCCACTTATGGCACTCTGGACAGTTTTTTATTTGGTTATAGTGGTAAAAAAGCTGAAATCAAAATAATAAATGAGGAAGAGGGGCTTTTCACTATTGATGGTACAGAAGTTAAGATTTTATCAACGGCCCGTAACCCAAGGGACATTAATTGGGTTAAAGAAGATGTAAAAATCGTTATAGATTGTACTGGTGTTTTTCTTGATCCTACTATTAGTGCAGATAATCCTAAAGGAAGTATTTGGGGACATATTGAAGCTGGAGCTGAAAAAGTAATTGTCAGTGCTCCTTTTAAAATAAAAGACAAATCTTTAAAAACTCCAGAAAATAGTGGGATGTTTGTCTATGGAGTAAATCACACTAAATATAATCCAGATAAACACCATATAATTTCTGCTGCTTCTTGTACAACAACAGGCCTTGCCCATATGGTAAAGCCTCTCCTAGAAAACAAGCTAACTTCAGAAATACTAACAGCATCCATGTCTACTGTTCATGCCGCTACAAATAATCAAAACATACTTGACGCAGTTCCTGGTGAAGGTAAATCCGATTTAAGAAGAAATAGGTCTATCTTTAATAATATAATTCCTACTACAACTGGAGCTGCCATTGCTTTGGAAGAGATTTTACCTGAAATTAAAAAAATTGGTTTTATGGCGGATTCAGTAAGGATACCAATAAACACTAGTTCTTTAATAGCTTTAAATTTAACTTTCAAAACAAAATTAGATAGTGAAACTCAAGAACCGGAAATTAATAGAACTTATTTAAATGAAATATATAAAAAAGCATCTGAAGGTGCTCAAAAAGATATGTTAATTTTTAGTGAGAAGCAAAACGTTTCCTCAGATATAATCGGTTATAAAGCAGCTGTGGTAATTGAAGGTGTGGAAACTCACACAAGAACAGGTTTTATCCCTATTCTCGCGGAAACTCTTAAAGAGTACGGAGTAGAGTGTCAGGTCGATATCAATATCCCCGTTACCCATGCTAAAATATTTGGTTGGTATGATAATGAATTTGGAAGTTATGTTAATTTTCTTGGAAAATTAGCTATCTACGTGGATAAAAATCTGAATTAAATATTCAAAATCCAGAGAATAATTTTTACTAAAATTCCTCTCTGGATTCTTTTTTATTAACTTTATTCTGTTTTTAATAAATTGATTTCTTTATGAATGCTTTCCATCTTCCTATCTAATTCTGCAATACTATCCGCAGCTTCCCTTAGATCTTTTTTAATATTCTCCGGAACCTCATTAGAATTTTTATACTTGTAGAATATCTTATGTTCTATACTTGCCCAAAAGTCCATGGCTACAGTTCTAAATTGCACTTCAACATAGACCTTTTCCACTCGATCTGTCATAAACACAGGTATTCTGCAGATAAGATGCAAACTTTGATAACCATTTTCCTTGGGATTTTCTATATAGTCCTTATACTCTATTATTTCCACATCCGGTTGTTGGGCAAGCATTGTAGCAATCCTGTATATATCTGAAATAAAAGAACAAGTTATTCTAATTCCTGCAATATCCCTAATATTATCCTTTATATCTCCTAAGTCTAAATCTAAACCCTTCCTCCTTACCTTCTTCAAAACACTTTCTGGAGTTTTTAGTCTAGACTTTACATGTTCAATAGGATTGTAATCATGAATAAATTCAAATTCTTCTTTGAGAATCTTTATCTTTGTATTAAGTTCATCCATACCAAATTTATAACAAAGCATGAATCTCTTAAGAGAATCTTTATAAAACTTAATCTCTTTCAAAGTACCACCTCTTTATGTTTTAATAGTATTATACATTAAAAGGTATCGACTTAAGAGTCTGGTTTTAATATAATAAACCGGATAAGATTTATTATCTATTTAAAGGAGGTTGTAAAATGGCTAAGGCTCTTATAATTGGTGCTGGTGGTGTAGCTCAAGTTGTTGTTCATAAATGTTGTCAAAATCCAGATGTTTTCGAAGAGATTATGATCGCTAGCAGAACAAAATCCAAGTGTGATGCTTTGAAAGAAAAACTTGATGATGGTATCACCAAGATTCAAACTGCACAAGTAGATGCAGATAACACCAAAGAAGTTGTAGAATTAATTAATAAATTCAAACCTGATATTGTAATAAATGTTGCCCTACCTTATCAAGATTTAACAATCATGGATGCTTGTCTTGAAACAAAGGTTCATTATTTAGACACAGCTAACTATGAAGCTCCAGAAACTGCAAAATTTGAATATAAATGGCAATGGGCTTATAGAGAAAAATTTAAAGAAGCGGGCATAACTGCCCTGTTGGGAAGTGGTTTTGATCCTGGAGTTACAGGTGTCTTTTGTGCTTATGGGCAAAAACACTATTTTGATGAGATTCACATTATAGATATTCTTGATGCTAATGGAGGAGACCATGGCTATCACTTTGCAACTAATTTTAATCCAGAAATTAACATCCGGGAAATTACTGCAAAGGGACGCTATTGGGAAAAGGGTGAATTTATTGAAACACCCCCTCTTTCAGAAAAGAAAGAATATGACTTTGACCAAGTTGGAGTTAAAGATATTTATCTTCTATATCACGAAGAGTTGGAATCTCTAGCTCAAAACATTAAAGGGATTGAAAAAATACGTTTTTGGATGACTTTTTCAGAAAAATATCTTACCCACCTTAGGGTTTTAGAAAATGTGGGTATGACTTCAATAGAACCAATTATCTTTGAAGGAAAGGAAATTGTCCCCCTCCATTTTCTTAAAGCAATACTTCCTGATCCTGCATCCCTTGGTCCAAGGACCAAAGGAAAAACTAATATTGGTTGTATAATGCAGGGAATCAAGGATGGAAAAAAAGTTAATTATTATGTATATAATATTTGCGACCATCAAGAAGCTTATAACGAGGTAGGCTCACAAGCGATCTCCTATACAACAGGAGTACCAGCGGTAATTGGTGCCATGATGATTTTAAAAGGTTTATGGAATAAGCCAGGTGTTTATAATGTAGAAGAATTTGATCCGGACCCATTTATGGAAGAACTTAATAAGCAGGGACTTCCTTGGATAGAGGATTTCCATCCAGTTTTATTGGATTAAAGAGGTGAACCAGATGAAAGAAATTGATTTTAATAAGACTCCTAGCCCTTGTTATATCGTTGATGAAAGACTTTTAAGAAAGAATTTGGAGATACTAGCTTCAGTACAAGATCGTACAGGTTGCTCTATTCTCTTAGCTTTAAAAGGATTCTCTATGATCTCAATGTTACCAATTGTTGGGGAGTATCTAAAAGGGATAACGGCGAGTTCTTTAAATGAAGCCCGTCTTGGCTATGAATTTATGGGAAAAGAAGTACACGTTTATGCTCCTGCTTTTTTGGAAAGTGAATTCACAGAACTTATGAGTTATTGTGACCATATAGTTTTTAATTCTTTCAGTCAGTGGATCAAATACAAGGATATTGTCAAAAACAACAAAGAAAAAAATATTGAATGTGGCTTGAGAATTAATCCAGAATATTCTGAAATTGAAGTTGATTTATATAATCCTTGTTCAGCGAATTCCAGAATGGGAACTACTATCAAAAACTTCAAACCAGAACTATTAGAGGGTCTTGATGGCCTTCACTTTCATACTCTTTGTGAGCAAAATTCAGATGCTTTGGCTAATACTCTTCCTCATCTAGAAGAAAAATTTGGTACCCATTTAAAACAAATGAAATGGTTAAATTTTGGTGGGGGTCACCATATTACTCGAGAAGATTATGATATTGAATTATTAATAAAATCCATCAGCTATATGAGAGATAAATATGATCTAAAAATTTATCTAGAGCCTGGTGAAGCCATTGCCCTAAACACAGGCTATCTAGTTTCCACCGTCCTTGATATCATAGACAATGGAATGAAAATTGCCATTTTAGATGCTTCTGCCGCTTGCCATATGCCAGATGTTTTAGAAATGCCTTATAGGGCAAATATTATTGGTGCAAGCCTACCCGGTGAAAAACCTTATACCTACAGACTTGGCGGCAATACTTGCTTAGCAGGGGATATTGTTGGAGATTATTCCTTTGACAGACCCCTTAAAGTAGGAGATCGTCTAGTTTTTACCGATATGGCTCATTATACAATGGTAAAAAACAACACTTTCAATGGGGTGAACTTACCTTCAATAGCATCTTATAATGATGAAGAAGGTATCAAAATACACCGAACCTTCAATTACAAAGATTATATGTCTAGACTATAAAAAAAGAGGCTAACATTTTAGGTGTTAGCCTCTTTTCCATTAATTTTATATGTTCCCATATATTTTCCTAAGAAAAGCTTATCATATTCAGTTTCTATAAAACTCCCATTTATGTTCTTTTCTGCACAAGTGAGGGTAAAGTGAGCTAAGGAAATTCCCATATCAATCAGTGAAAAATCATTTTCTTCAGTAAGATAAAAATCTATTTCCTTTTCTCTAATAATCCAGAGACAGGATTCCTTTTTGGAGATTGATGGAGCTAGTTTTAGCATTTCTAAAGGTAATTGAAACACTCCTGAATCCTTGATTGCTGTAATACTTTGTTTCTCTCTTTTAAAATTAGATCTTTCAGCTATTTTTCCCCGTATAGATTTCCCCCCACCTTCATATCCAAAGGGAATTATTACTCTTACTTTATGTTGACCTAGAATGGAAACAGTTTTTTGGAATTCCTTCTGATTAAAATTTTCTCCTTGCCAAACACTGCCTAAACCTAAGTCTGTCAAATAAAGAACTACTTTCTCAAGCATAAAGCCTAATGAAATCTTATCCTTATCTTTATTCCCAGAAACTCCAACAAGATAATAGTTCCCACCTTTTATCATGCCATATGTACTTAGCTTAATATTATCAGGCAAATCTTCTTTATTAATTAGATAAATGCTTACATCCCCTAGAAAAGGATTTTCTAAAGACTTAATAAATCCTAAAATTTTTTCTAAGATTTCTTCAGAGATCCTCTCTTGTGTAAAATTTCTCACACAACGTCTCATTTTAATTATTTCTTTAACAGGTTGGGAGAAGACCACAATATCACCTTAAGCCTTTTTTACAAACTCGGATTTCAATTTCATATCTCCAAAACCATCGATTTTACAATCTATATCATGGTCCTCATCTACTAGCCTTATATTTTTTACTTTTGTACCTATTTTAACCACAGATGAAGATCCCTTAACTTTTAAATCTTTAATTACTGTTATTGTATCTCCATCTTCTAAAATATTACCATGGGCATCTTTATAGACTTTTTCACTACTTTCCTTCTGAATTTCATCCTTAGGCCATTCATGAGCACATTCAGGACAAACTAGTAATATTCCATCTTCATAAACATACTCTGAGTTACATTTTGGACAATTAGGCAAGCTACTCATAATTATTCCTCCATTTCTTTCTAGAAAGAACTTTCTATTAATTTTTTTGTATATTCTTCTTTGGGATTCATCAAAACTTCCTCTGCAGTTCCTGTTTCTACAATATGTCCTCTATTCATTACTATAATTCTATCCGACATATAGTTTACCACGCCGATTTCATGGGAAATAAAAACATAAGCGGTATTAAATTGTTTCTGCAAATCAATAAGTAAATTTAAAATCTGAGCCTGGACTGAAACATCAAGGGCTGAAACTGCCTCATCACAAACTATAACTTTAGGATTAACGATTAAGGCTCTAGCTATAGCCACCCTCTGGCTTTGACCTCCACTTATTTCTCCAGGATATTTATCAATAGCATCTTCTTCTAAGCCTACTTTTTTAATCATTTGAATTACTCTAGCTTTTATTTCTTCCTCGTCTTTAATTATGTTTAGAGTAATTAAGGGCTCAGCTACAACATCTTTTATTCTAAAATGAGGATTCATAGAACCTTTAGGATCTTGAAAAATAAACTGAACACTTTTACGATATTCTCTATATTCTTCTTTAGTCATTAAGGAAATATCCTGCCCTTTATAAAGCACCTTACCTTGCGTAGGATTTAAAAGTCCTCCGAGTATCTCTCCTAAAGTAGATTTACCACTTCCTGATTCACCAACAACCCCTACTGTTTCACCGGCGGAAATAGCAAAAAAAACATTATCAAGAGCTCTAAAAATCCTTTTAGGTGTTCCAATTATTGCTTTCCTTGCCACAACAAAATCTTTGACAATATTTTCACCTTGTAAGATGTAGGAATCGGTTGTATTCTCCATGTTTCAAAAATCTCCTTTTACAAATCAAAATGACACTTATAATGATGATTTCCATTAATAATTTTGTCCTCAACTTTAGTATCACAAATTTCTTGACGATAGGGACAGCGATCTTTAAACACACAACCTGTTATAGTTGTTCTCGTATCAGGAATATTACCTTTAATTTCCTGCAGGCGTTCATTCTTCTTTATATTAACTGAAGGTATTACATTTATAAGGGCCTTGGTATATGGATGTTTAGGATTATTAAACAATGTGTCCCTGTCTGCTTCTTCCATTATCTCCCCTGCATATACCACCATAATTCTTTCGCAATAAGATTTAATTAAACCAATATCATGTGAAATCATTAGTACCGAAGTATTATAGGCTTGATTTACCACCTTAAATAGGTCTATTACCTGTCTTTGTACTGTACTATCCAAAGCTGCAGTAGGCTCATCAGCTATTATAAACCTAGGTTTATTCATCAAGGCCATAGCAATATTGACTCTTTGTTTCATTCCACCACTTAGCTGCCAAGGATAAGAATTAAGCAACCTCTCTGTATCTCTAATACCTACTGCGCTGACAAGTTTTGAGGCTCTAAGTAGAGCCTCTTCAAAAGTAGTTTTTGTATATAACATATGCCCATCGGCAATCTGATTTTTTATTTTAATCATAGGATGAAGATATTCTCCCGTATTTTGTGGAATATAACCTACCTTTTCTCCTATAAATGAGCGGATTTTTTGCTCTTCTTCTAATAAATAATCCCTACCTAATACTTGAAACTTTTCGGCTTCCCATTCTAAACTTTCTGGAAGTAGATGTAAAATTGCTTTAGCTGTGAGGCTCTTACCACTGCTAGATTCTCCAACAACTCCAAGAATTTCTCCCTTTTCCATATCCAGAGTAATATTTTTAATTAGAACCTGACCACCAGTAGTTTTTATTGTTAGATTTTTAATATCTATTAATTTTCCATCTTGGTTTAGATTTGTTAAATCAGGGTTTTCTTTTGGTAAACAATTCATTTAGCCCATCTCCTAAAAGATTAAATCCCAAAACTGCAATAGAAATAGCTATCCCCGAGGGTATTGCAAGATATGGATATTGTAGAAAGTTTTGTCTTGCTTCATTAAGCATCAATCCCCAACTAGCATTAGGTGCTTGTACACCTAAACCCAGAAAGGATAAAGAAGTTTCAATCATAATAGCTGAACCAATACATGCTGTAAACAATGTAATTAATTTTGGTAATATTATAGGGAAATAATGTTTTAGAAGCAATCTTCTTCTAGTTATTCCGTAACTTCTTGCTGCTTTAATAAAAAGCTTACCTTCACTATCTAAAATTAAAGAATGAACTAGACGAGCAAAGGAAGGAACCATAAAAATACTAATAGCTACTATTGCTCCTTCTCTCCCTTTTCCCACAACTACAATCATCATCATTGCTAATAGGATACCTGGAAAGGCCATTAACCCATCCATGCCTCTCATAATAATAGATGATATTTTCCCCTTTAAAATACCTGATACTCCACCTAAAAAAGAACCTACAAAAGCTCCTACAGCCACAGCAAATAAACAAACAATAACTATACTTTGAGATCCATACATAATTCTACTTAATATATCTCGCCCAAAATGATCCGTACCTAATAGATATTTAAAAGACTGACCAGGAGAGATAAATCGATCAGATAAATTCATTTCGTTGGGTGGAAATGGCGTATATAAAAAAGAAATAAGACAAAGAGAAATTACTATAAAAGTTAAAATACCACCTATATATAAATTATATCTTTTGTTGTTTTTCTTTTTAAATTTATTTTTTTTCATAACTATTCACCCTCCATTTCTACTCTAATACGAGGGTTTAAAAACATAATTGTAATATCTACAACGAGGGATATCATAATTACAAAGAAAGTTATAAAGATAACTAATCCTTGGAGAAGTATAATATCCCTTTGTTCAACAGCTACTAATATTAATCTTCCTAATCCTGGAAGAGAAAACACTGATTCAATAACAACAGTTCCTCCTACAAGTTTTGCAAACTGTATACCCATAACATTAATAGGAGCTATCATAGCACTTCTTAAGGCATACTTTAAATATATTGTCATTTTCGGTAGTCCCTTAACTTTAGCCATGTCCATATAATCTTGATCTAAAGCTTCTAGCATTGAAGTCCTAACAGTTCTTAAAAGCATTCCTATTTCTCCTAAGGCCAGAACAAGACTTGGAAGAAGTATACTATTAAGATAAGGGAACAATCCATTCTTTAAAGGAACATATCCAGTAGTTGGAAATATTTTTAATTTTAAGCCAAAATAAATAATACACAACATTCCTACCCAAAAAGTAGGAACAGAAGATCCCAGTTGCATAAATCCTGTAATAAAGTGGTCGGTTTTTGTATTTTTTTTAATTGCTGCTAGGGAACCTAAAAAAATGGCAACAACAGAAGCAATCACCATGGAAAAAACTGCTATGGATAGTGTTACTGGAAGTCTTTGTCCAATTAAGGTTAAAACATTTTGACCAAATAAGTAGGATTGGCCTAAATCTAGATGAAATAGGCCTTTAAACCAATCCCAGTATTGTAAATACCAAGATCTATTTAATCCTAAGGAAATTCTTAATGCTTCCAGATTTTCCGGGGTAGCATCGGAACCGAGAATCAGCTGAGCCACATCACCGGGTATCCATAAAAGTACTGCAAAGGTAATTAATGATACAACAAAAAGTACCTCTGCAGCATGAATAATTCTTTTAAAAATATAATTTAACACCAAGGTTCACCCTTATTTAAAATATACATCCTTATATTCATATATATCTATAGGATATATTCTAAAACCTTCTACATTTTTATTTAAAGCAAAAATTCTATCTGGACTTTGTAGATATACTACGGGCACATTTTCAGCCAGAATTATTTGTATTTCTTTAAATATTTCTTTTCTTTTCTCAGGATCCAACTCAGATCTAGATTCTTCAAGAAGAGTATCTATTTCTCCAGTAATATAACTTATGAAATCTCCACTTTCCGAATGATATCTCTTTAAGAAATAATAGGAATCTAATCTTCCAGATAATCCTGCTACTGTAGTTTCATAATCTTTTTCACTATAAACATCACTTAGCCATTGACCCCATTCTACTACTTTAATGTCTACATTAATTCCAATCCTACTGAGCTGATCCGCTAAAACTTGACCTGCATCCATATGAATTTGATAATTTTTAGGAAGAATCATTTCAATATCTAATCCATTTTCATATCCAGCTTCCGCTAAAAGAGCCTTTGCTCCTTCAGGGTCATAGGGGATTATATCCATTGTATCATAATAATCTGGGTAATTAACAGGAAGATGGGACCCAACATTGTTTCCATATCCATAAACTACACTTGAATTTATATCATCTTTATTTACTGCCATTGCAATTGCTCTTCGTACTCTTACATCTTTAAAAATTTCCTTATCAAGATTTAATGCAAGTAATTGTACTGCATTCATTGGTTCAGAATATATTTTTAATGAATCAATCTTCTCTAATACTCCTACTTGATTACCTTGAATTTCTGCTAAGTGAATATCTCCAGTTTGTAAAGCTGCCATTTGAGATGTCTCATCTGGTATTAATATAAATTGAAGTTCTCCAATTTTTGCTGGTTCTGAGTAATAATCTTCATATCTTTCAAGCACAACCTGTTGTTGGGGGATCCACTCCTTGAATTTATAAGCACCTGTACCAACGGGTTTGGATTTTAAATTAGCTTCTTCCTCTATAGGAATAATTGCTGTCCAAGGATAAATAAATGCTTTTTCCAATTCAACATCTAATGTTTCTGTAACGAAACTTATTTCATAGTCATTTTTTACATTAATTTCTTTAATATTCGTGTAATCTTTTGCTTTAGGACTACCCTCACCCTTTAATCTCTCAAAACTATTTTTTACATCAATAGCTTTCATTTCTCTCCCATTATGAAATAGTACTCCTTCTCTTAACTTAAAAGAAATTTCCATTCCATCAGGTGATAAGGTGTAACTTTCTGCAAGTCTATTCTCTACTTTCCAGTCAGGAGTAATTCCCAATAAGGTTTCATAAATATTTCCAGTAACATTAAAGGTAGACACCGCAGCTGTTCTATGTGGATCTAGTCCTTGTGGATCAGTGGTATATGCAATTTTTAAAATATCTTCTTCCGGAACTGTACCAGTTTTTGAGCACCCTGTTAATAGTAAAGCTAAAATTAAAAAAAATACTGCAAAACTCTTCTTGTTCACAAAATTCATCTCCTAATTTTATTAATAATAAGTATGTCTCCTTAAAGCCATACTTATTACACTATTAAATCATACTTTTTAAATATTTAAAATGAATTTTACCGAAATTATTTTTTGGAATTGTATTTAAAAAAATAATCTTCCTAGGAATAGCATTATTATTGATCTTTTCTTTAAGAAATTTAATAATATCCCCAGCATTAATTCCTTCATTTTCCCTCTTAACAAAAGCTACAGGAACTTCTCTTTTTAAAGAATCTTTAATCCCAAGAACAACTACTTCCTCAACACCAGGAAAAGTAGAAATGATTTTTTCTAAATCCTCTGGGTGGATCTTAATGCCACATTTATTGATTATCCTTCCCTCTCTACCTTCTAAGAATAAAAAACCTCCTTGGTCTAAAAAACCAAGATCATTGACTGTTCCCCAAGGTCCATATAAAGGAGCAATATAAGGAGACTTAACCCAGATCTTTCCATCTTGTATTTTTAAATTAACACTGGGAAAACTTTTTCCAACTGTTCCTGGCTTTAATAATAAATCCTCCATTGAAGCATAGGTAATATGACCCAATTCACTGGCACCATAATATTCATAGAAATTAGAGGCTGGAAAAAGGTTTTTTATCCCTTTTAAAGTATTTATGTCCATTTTTTCCCCTGCACTAATCAATACTCGTATTTTCTCTATAGGCAGAGAGATGTTTTTTAAAAGTATCCTATAATTAGCTGGTACTAAAAATATTCCTGTAATTTTTTTGCTTTTTATATCCTTTATCCAGGTACGGGGAAATATGCTTGATGAAAAGACTATTGTTCCACCTTGGTTAATTAAATGAAGAGCTATATTTAAATTAGCAGAATATATTAAGGATCCTCCAATAAAAAAAATATCTTCTTGCCCTATCCCAAATACATTCCTTTGATCCCTAAAAAATCCTGTCCAACTTTTATGGTCTCTCCATATGACCTTTGGAGTTCCTGTACTACCTGAACTTAGTATTCCTAAAAATAAATCCTCTTTTTTAACTTTCCTTGAGCTATGTATAATTTCATTATCAATGCTTGCTTTACTAATAACTTGAAATAATTCTGTGTCCTTAATTATTCCTTTTATCTTTTCATCATTTATAATTTTATTAATCTGCTCCCTAGGATAACTTGAATCCATCAAGATACTTTGCAAGCCTGCCTTGGAAGCTCCTATTAAAATTAAAAGTCCCTTAATGGGACTATCACTTCTTACAATTATTTTAGATCTAAAAGAATATCTTTCCCTTAGATAATAAGCAATATCATCTGAAATTTTCTTAAACTCTCCAAAAGTAAAACTTTCCTCTCCACGACGAATAATAACTTTATTATTTGATACTTTAGCAAAATAATCTATGCCGTCATAAATTCTCATAAATTAAGATAACCTCTCAATCATTATTCCCGTTCCTGTTCCTCCGCCAGCACCTATGGCAGCAATCCCTGTTCTTCCCTTTGTATACTCTAGAGCCTTTAACAAGTGAAGCAATATAATGCATCCTGAGGCTCCATAAGGATGACCGTAAGCAATTGCACCTCCAAGTACATTAAACTTCTCTGGAGGGAGATTAAGCTGTCTTGCGCAGGCAATAACCTTAACTGCAAAGGCTTCATTGATTTCTATAGCATCAATATCCTCTAAGTTAGTATTATTCCGTTTTAGCATTTTTTTAATCACTGCAACTGGTGCTAAGGGAAATAAAAAAGTTTCTACCCCAATATGAGTTCCATCTATAACTACTGCCTCCGCTTTCAGGTTAAATTTTTTTACAGCTCTTTCTGAAGCTAATAGAACTCCTGCTGCTCCGTCATGAGTTAAACAAGAATTACCAGCTGTAACATTTCCTCCTTTAATGAAGGCTCCTGGCATTCTTGCTAATAATTTCTCACTTATATTTTTTCTTATTGACTCATCTTCAAAAATCACTTTATCTTGAGAAAGAATGGGTAATATAACATCTTCCAAAATCTTTTCTTCTTTTATTCTAATTGCTCTTCTATGGCTAAGCAGAGCTTGAGCGTCCATTTCTTCTCTAGAAATTCCTAAAGAATTAGCAAGATTTTCTGCACCTACACCCATTTCAGGGTCAGCAAAATCACTTGGGGTAAAAGGAGCTTTGCTGTAAAAAGGTATTTCTGGATTAAATCTAGGATCATTTTTATTAAACTGGCGCAAGGGTGCAAGGCTTGTGCTTTCTATTCCCCCTGCTATAATCAAATCTTCCTGACCTGCAAGAATCTGACTTATGCCTAAATTTATTGCACTTAAGCCTGCTCCACATTGAAAATCAATTGTGATTCCTGGAATGGATTCAGGCCACCCTGCTTGAAGTAAAGTAACCCTAGCAATATTTCCGCCAGGGCCCGCTGCATTGCCTAAAATAACTTGATCTAAGTTTTGTGGCTTTATCTTATATTTTTCTGAAATACCATTAAGTATAAAAGAACCGGCTATTTCGGGAAGAATATTTTTCATTCCTCCCCCAGTTTTACAAATAGGAGTTCTAAGCCCTCCTACAATAAATACCTTGGACACCAAAAACCAAATCCCTCCTAGAAATGTTCCATTCTTTTATTAACTTTAACCGCTACTAAGGAAGCTATAACCACTTTAAAAAGATCTCCAGGTATAAATGGTAAGGCACCCCCTAAAAATGCTGCAGAGAGCCCCATTCCTGTTGTCCAATTAAGCCAAAGAACACCGAATATATAAACAACAATCACACCACCTACAAAATTTGCAATCATTAAACCAGGAAAGTTGTAGATTTTCTTTTTGATAAGAGAAATCAAAATTGCTCCTATAAAAAAACCAATTAAGTATCCTCCCCTTGGCCCAATAAGGACCCCTATTCCCGCTGATCCCCCAGCAAAAACCGGCATTCCTGCTATTCCTATTAAAAGAAAGGTTCCCACAGCCATCACTGCCTGTCTAGTTGTTAGAAGACATCCTGCAAGCATAATTCCTAAGGATTGCCCTGTAACTGGCACTGGGCTAAAAGGCAAAGGAAATACTAAAAACCCTAAAACACTTATTACAGCAGCAAATATTGATGAATACATAAAGTCTCTAGTTTTTAATTTACTCATTATTTAAAATTCTCCCTTTCATATCTTATTTGAAAACACTTATTAGTTTGAGAATAGCCAATTATTTTTTGTTCTACTTCCTCAATAAAAACAATTTCCTCAGCATAAAGTGGCAGATAAAATTCTCCAGTAATCATTTCTAATGAATTGCTAGAATTTTTAAGAATATATTTTTCTACATTTTGTAAAATAAGCATCCCAGGTACTACTACCTTTTCTCCTCTGTGAATATAATTATCATCTCCAGTGGATAGACAAAAATTACTAATTTCTTCCTTTGAAAATAAATAATTATAGCCACTTTTTATAACTTCTTCTATGTAACAAGTTTTTTCAGTCTCTACCTCTTTTGTATCACCCTCAATTAAAGATATCTTCACCTTAACTCTTCTACCATCTAGACCTAAAGATCTTCCTTCACATAAAAAATATTTCTTACCTTTTATGGCTCCTTCTTTTACTATTTTCCCAGAAGATTTCTCTAAGTCATTTTCAAAATGATTCTTTTCTTTTCTAGACTCTACTTTCCCAATAAAACAACCCTGGGGTATTTTTTTTAGTAAGTCTTTTAAGACTTTTAAAGTAATTTCTGTTAATAACTCATCTCTCATAATAAGCTCCTTGTCTCTTACAATTATGAAGATTATATTATTTCTCACTCATTGTCAACTTGTTTTATTTATTGGTCGACATATTAGGTAAAAGAAAACATTAAAAAATTGTTCTTATTAGGATCATATAAAGTCCTGTTCCTAAAAAAATACTTAAAAAGGTATTTCTTGCCACATATTGAACACAAATTATAATAATTACAGATATAATTTCTGCTAATCCATAGGGAAATACTGTTAATTGGATATTTCTCAAACAATATATTACTAAAATTATCATAATAGCAGGTGGGAGAAAAGCTCCTAAAAATTTTATATTCTCCGGTAGTTCTTTCTTTCCAGTTAATAGGAGAAAAGGAATTCCTCTTACAAACCCTGTGACAACTGAAACAATTATAATAGCTAACAACGAATGAGTAAGATTCAATTTAAATTCCTCCTTTTTTTAAAGATAAAAGAATATTATCTTTCATTATAATTAAAACAAGTAAAGTGACTGAAAGAGCCGGCAACAGAAAATTTTCTGCTCCTAAAATAATATAAGAAGCCATACCGCTTATAAAACCTACAATAGCAGGAATCCTAGAGGGAAATTCTCTCCATTGATTAACACAAACTACAAGAAAAAAGGCCGTTGCTGAAAATTCTATTCCCTGCATATCCAAGGGCAAAAATTCCCCTGCAAGAGCTCCAAGAATACAACTTCCAATCCATAATAAATGAGAAAATAGGGCTATAAAAAAATCCGCTTCTTTTTCATCCACTTCGTCTGGATATTGATTTGAACAAAGAATGGAATATACTTCATCGGTTAAAGTTAAAACCATATAAGGATATCTTTTTCCCATTTTCCTAAATTTTTCTACAAAAGCAATTCCATAAAAAATGTGTCTAGCATTTATTAAAAAAGTTACGATAGCTATTGTATATAAAGGTGCTCCAACCTTAAGGAGAGGTACTAATACTATTTGCATGGAACCAGCATAAATAAAGGCACCAGCAAAAGCTGACCATAAAGGAGAGTAACCTGCCTCTACCATTAGAATTCCACAGGCTAAGCCTACAAATATATAAACAAAAATAATTGGAATTATTTGTTTAATTGCATATCTAACATTTACCAAATCGAATACTCCTCAAAAGTTATTTCGTTAATCTTAGCAAAAAATAACCAGCCCTCCAAATTCTGGGCTGGTTATTTTTCTTTTAACTAAGATAATTCCATTAGCTTAATTTTT
>CAZXPJ010000015.1:0-33347 GCA_964642925.1 uncultured Eubacteriales bacterium
TAGGCCATGTACACCTGTTTCGAAGGTAGCTTGTTCACCAGCTTCTCTAATAGTTTGATTTACTTCCTTGGTAGCTTTTTCTACCATTTCTTCAATCCTAGCCGGGTGTATACGTCCATCTTGAATTAATCTCTCTAAAGCAATACGAGCAATTTCCCTTCTAATTGGATCAAAACCTGATAATATTACTGCTTCAGGAGTATCATCGATTATTAACTCAATACCAGTTAAAGTTTCTAAAGTTCTGATATTTCTACCTTCCCTACCGATAATTCTACCCTTCATTTCATCATTTGGAAGGTCTACAACGGAAACTGTACTTTCAGCTACATGATCAGCAGCACATCTTTGAATAGCCATAGAAATAATTTCCTTTGCTTTTTTATCAGCTGTTTCTTTTGCTTGGGCTTCTGTTTCTTTGATCATTATTGCTGTTTCGTGTCTAATTTCGTCCTCAATCTTCCTCAATAATAGATTTCTAGCTTCATCAAAGGTTAAGTTAGCAACTTTTTCTAATTCCAACAATTGTTGGTCTTTAAGTTTTTCTGTATCTTCTATAATTTGAAGAATATCTTTTTCTTTTTTTTGAACTTCTTCTTCTTTCCTCTCAAGAGAATCAACTTTTCTTTCAAGAGTTTCTTCTTTCTGAATCAATCTTTTTTCATTTTTTTGAAGTTCATTTCTTCTTTCTTTTACTTCTCTTTCAATGTCATTTCTCATACGGAAAACTTCATCTTTAGCTTCTAATATCGTTTCTTTTTTCTTGGATTCTGCATCTCTTTCAGCATCTTTAACAATTCTTGAAGCTTCTTCTTCTGCTGATTTTATTTTAGATTCAGCAATGCTTTTCCTGATAAAAAACCCAATTCCAAGTGCAACGATAAAAACAACTATGTTTATTATAATATCCATAAATCCATTAATCACCTCTTCCCTATAACATTTTCTTTCTCATTCTCATATTCAATTATTTTTTCATAAAAAAAAGTCGAGTATACTCGACTAATAGAAATTACAAACTAACTTAAGAAAATAAAGATAAATTTTATCAAAATAATATTAAAATGTTTTATTTAATAATCAAATTTAAAATTTATATATATAAACTCCCAAGAGTTAGTAATTTCTAATAAATACACCTACTTAATTTTAATTCTTTATATTAACAATGTCAAGATTGATCGACGTCAGACTTGTTTTGCAATTGAAAAACCGTTCTTTTTACAAGGCTTCCAGGGAAGCCTTTTCTTAGTATAAAATTACATATTTTATTTAGTTCTTTAGGATCTAGTTTGTGATTATCTGAGTTCTTTTTGTAATATAGCTCTACAATTTTTTCTTTTTCTTTTTTTTCATTAAAAAAGTTCTCTATTTTTTCTTCTATTATTTCTTTTGGAACACCTTTTTTTAACAAATCAATTTTTATTCTATATCTTCCTTGATTAGAAAAATTGTATTTATCTCTTATCCATAATTCAGTATATTCAATATCATTAAGATAATTATAATCAATAAGTTTATTAATTACATAAGTAATATCTTCATCAGAAAATTCTTTCCGATGAAGATAGTTTTTTATTTCTTTTTCTGTACGCATTTTATATCCTAAATATCTTAATGATATATTCAATGCTTTTTCTTTATTTCTATCAATATCCATAATTATTATTTTTCTTTTTCTTTTTCTTTTTCAATTTCTTTTTTAGGTTCATCTTTGATTTTTTTTTCTGCATTAATTTCATCCATAATTAAATTTTCTATTTCTTCCATAATTTCAGGATGCTCTAAAAGATAACCTTTAGCATTTTCTCTTCCTTGACCAATTTTTTCATCATTAAAAGAATACCAAGCACCACTTTTTTTCACAATACCCATAGAAGAGCCCATATCAACAATACCGCCTTCTCTAGATATACCTTTTCCATACATTATATCGAATTCTGCTTGTTTAAAAGGTGGGGCTACTTTGTTTTTTACTACTTTAACCCTAGTTCTATTTCCTATCATTACATCACCTTGTTTAAGTGTTTCAATCCTTCTAACGTCAAGACGAATACTAGAATAAAATTTTAAAGCTCTTCCACCTGGAGTTGTCTCAGGGCTTCCAAACATAACTCCTACTTTCTCTCTTAATTGATTAATAAAAATTGCCGTTGTTTTTGATTTACTTATTGATGCTGTTAACTTTCTTAAGGCTTGACTCATTAACCTAGCTTGTAGACCAACATGAGTATCACCCATTTCTCCTTCTATCTCTGCTCTTGGTACTAGTGCTGCTACAGAATCTACTACAACTACATCTACAGCTCCACTTCTAACTAGAGCTTCAGTTATTTCGAGAGCTTGCTCCCCTGTATCTGGCTGTGAAATTAAAAGATTATCTATATCCACTCCAAGATTTTTTGCATAAAGAGGATCTAAAGCATGTTCTGCATCAACAAAAGCTGCTATACCCCCTCGTTTTTGCGCTTCTGCTATGGCATGAAGGGCTACTGTTGTTTTACCTGAAGATTCAGGACCATAAATTTCGACCACTCTTCCCCGAGGGTATCCACCAACTCCTAAAGCAATATCTAGAGCTATTGATCCTGATGGAATTATTTCGATCTCCATAGAAGCTGCTTTTTCTCCGAGTTTCATTATTGATCCCTTGCCAAAACTTTTTTCAATTTGATTTATAGCAAATTCCAATGCTTTACTTTTGTCTGACATTATACATACCTCTCCTTTAATAAAAGTTACTTTATACTTATCAGTTCATATTAAAAATTCCTTAACAGAAAGTTTGTTCGTATTTATAATATCATCGTTTTCTCACAAAAGCAAACAATTATATTTAAAATAGGGTTGCAAGTTTTATACTTTGCAACCCTATTTTTTTACTTACTTTTTATAGTAAGAGATTTAGTAGAATTATTCCACTCAATTTCTCCTCCAAAAGCATCAGAGACATATCTTGCAGGTAAATAGACTCTTCCTGCTACATTTTCTGCCTGCACATCCATATACAAAGTAACTCCATTATGTCTGTAAGAACCTTGACCTACAATAAATTCTACTTTTTCTGCACCTTTGATTAAAGTAGCAGTATTTGTAATTGAATCCCATTTGATATTCTCATCGAAGACACCTAAAGCTTTAGCAATTACTCTAATTGGAAAAAAACTACGATCATTTTTTAAATATGGGGTAGAGTCTGATATTTGTGTTTTTCCATCCAAAATATAATAATTACTTCCAATAGTTAAAATTGCTTCTCTAGTATTTTTAGCTTCATTTATTATTACTTTTACTCTTGCAGGTGAAAGATTATCGTAATCTCGGCTATTTGCGATACTTATCTCAATATACCCAGTTCCAACTTTATTTCCTTTTATTTGTCTATCAGAGTATGCTGTTAAATAAGATTTATACTCATTTGGTACTGATACTTCAAAATTTGAGCTTATATTATCTAATAGATTGTTTTTTGCAGAGTAAATTTCCACTTTTGAAAGCAACTTATAAAGATCTATTTTTTCATCCGCAGAAATTGTAATTTCTGAAGTATTTACTTTTACATAGTCATTTTCTTTTAAGATATAATCTTTTTCAATATCGTAACTTGTTATATTAAAAGTATCTGATTGATTACCAAAGCCTTCTTTATTTATGTTAATAGTATAGTTACCTCTTTCAAGTCCTGAAATAGTATAATAGCCATTGCTATTAGTTGTGGCTTCTTTTGTGATACCTGAAGCAGTTACTTTTAAGTTTACATTACTTAATTTATAACCTTTATTATCTTTAATATTTCCACTTAATTGATAACCTGTACCTATCCTATTTACATTAATATCTCCAACTTCTGTTCTTGATCCTATAATCTTTAAATCAGTTTGGAGTAATTTTTTTTGATTATTTATTTTAGCATAAAGATCATATTTACCATCTCTTACATCGTTAAAAGTAAAATAACCATAATAATTAGTTTTTGCTGTATAAGAATCTAAAGAATTTTCTAAGTAAACGTTTATTCCATTTAAACCAGATTGGCTATCCCCCACAAGCCCACCTACAACTGAACTAGTGCCCTGAGTTAGTTCTAATTGTGCTTGAGACACTGAATAATAAGAGCCATCGATTCTTACTTCCTCAGAAATTCTTTTTGTTTTATATCCTAATTTTTTAAATTCTATAGAATATCTTCCATTTGGAACATAATCAAATTCATAATAGCCTCTGGAATCTGTTGTTGTTTTTTTAATTCTAGTATTACTGTCTAATAGAGAAACTTCTACACCTTGTAGGTAATCTCTATCACCATCAACAACCCGTCCATAAACATCATATCCTGTTCTGCTTTCTGTTCTTATTACTAGATTAATCTCTTTATCCCGGTCCGAAGACAATATTCTTGCATAATTAATTCTTTCCAATAATTCATAATCAGAAGCATTTACTCCTATAGTATAAGTACCATTTTCTATATTTTTAAAAGTATAATAACCTCTAGAATCTGTTCTTGTTTTTATTTCTCCTTCATCACTATTTATCAAATATACTTCAGCATTCTGTACAAAATATCCATTTTCATCTGTAATTTTTCCACTTAGGGTCTTTTCCGATGAAGAAGAACTTTCTGAGGTACTGTTCATTTTAACAGTACCCATATCATAATCCCCGGTTCTTAATCGTAATAGATTGTTTCTCTTATAATCTTTATAACCATATTTCGTTACATTTACCTCATAGTCCCCTAAAGGTAAATTTATAATATCAAAAACACCTCTAGAATTTGAATATCCTGCATATGTTATACCCTCATAATTATCTACTAACATAATTCTAGCATCTGTAATATAGGAATTATCTCGATCATCAACAATGGTCCCATAGACCTTGTAATTTCCAATGGTTGAACTACTTCCTGGTTTAAGATAAATTGTTCCTAGATTTATGTTACTTGAACTAGTTGAAATGTTTTTATTATTCTTAATATAACCAGATCTTGATATTTCCATTCTTCTAATAGCTTTGGTAGCATATACTGTAACATCAATTCTGCCCCTGTTATCTGTATATGTACTTATAAAAGGAATACTATCATTTTCATAAAATAAATCTACCTTAGCATTATAAATAGTATTACCAGTATCATCATCTAACACATAACCAGAGATTTCTATTCTAGTGTCTCCTAAAGCGGAAAATGGCAGTAATAAGAAAACAAAAACAAAAAGTAATACAAAAATAAAATGCTTTTTTATGTTTCTTCTTGGTTTGAAAAACAAAAAGTTCCCCTCCTTTTTAAATACTAAATATATTATATCATTCTTTCGATAGAATTTTATCCTTTACTTGATCAAATCTAAAACTCCCAACTTTTTTCTCATTACGATCCTTAACACAAATTTCAAGACGATTTAAATCAAATAAAGCTTTTAATCCTTCTAAAACTGTCATATCATCATAAATATATATATCTTCTTCCAATCTGCATTCAGAGAGTACATCGTAAATTTTGACTTGATTAAGATAAGAAGTGAAGTTTTTTAAACCAAAGAATTTTTTTATAAAATCGTTAGCAGGATGAAATACAATATCCTTTACTGTTCCTAACTGTTCTATATTCCCCTCATTCATAACAACAATTCGATCTCCAAGTCTAATAGCCTCATCAATATCATGGGTTACAAACACAATTGTTTTTTTTAATCTTTTTTGCAATGCTTTTAACTCATCTTGGAGATTTTTCCTAACGACTTCATCTACAGCACCAAAAGGCTCATCCATTAATATTATCTCTGGATCTGCAGCTATGGCTCTTGCAACGCCAATTCTTTGTTTTTGCCCTCCACTTAGTTCCCTCGGGTACCTATTTAAAAAAGAACTATCCATACCTATTAATTGTATTAATTCTTCAGCTCTTTTTTCTTGTACTTCTCTACTTATCTTTTGAAGATCTAATACATAAGTGATATTTCTAGAAACTGTTAGATGGGGAAACAGACCCGTTTGTTGAATTACATAACCAATATTTCTTCTTAATTCTATAGGACTCCAATCTTTTTGTAACTTATCTTTTATTAAGATTTCACCATCATCAAAGGGAATTAGATTGTTAATTGTTTTTAATAAGGTGGTTTTACCACAACCGGAAGGTCCTAATATAACAATAAATTCTCCCTTTAAAAAAGTTAATTTTATATTATTTAGTACAGTATTATTTCCATATTTTTTTGTAATATTTCTTATTTCAACAATACTCATATTAAACCTTTCTCTTTTAAAAAGTCCCGAGCTACATCTTTTGGATCCTTATTTTCTTTGTCTACTAAATAATTTAGATATATCATTTCTTCATCAGAAATAGCATTTTCCATCTCTTTTAAAACTTTTTCTAATTCAGGATATTTTTCTAATGTTTCATTTCTAACTAAAGTTGCTCCCTTGTAAGATGGGAAAAAATACTTATCATCTTTTAAAACTTTTAAATTATACTCCATTAAAAGTCCATCTGTAGAAAAAGCATTTATTACATCTACTTTTTTATTTTTTACTGCTTCGTATTTTAAGCCTATATCCATCTCTACTTCATCTTTAAAATTAAATGGATATACTTTCTTTAATCCTGGGAGTCCATCTTCTCGTTCATAAAAATCATATTCAGCTCCAAATATTAGCTTATGACTTTGTAATACTAAATCTGAGTAGGATTCTATTTTTAATTCCTCTGCAAAATCTTTATCTATTGCTAAGGCAAATGTATTATCAAAACCATAAGGTTCCATCCATTTAATATTATATTTTTTATCATATTGTTCTTTTACACTCTCAAATAATTTCTCCGGATCATTAATTAAATTTTCCTTTAAAACAAAGAGCCATCCTGTTCCAGAATATTCTGGGTAAATATCAATTTCTCCCTTTATTATTCCAGGGTGTATATTGGATGTTCCACCACCAATCCCCATTTTTTGATCCACTGTTATATCTGTTTTATCTTCTATTAATGTGGTTAACATTTCTACTAAAATAAATTGTTCTGTCATTGGTTTGGAAGCAATTACTATCTTCTTTTCATCTTTTTTTCCACAACCCGTTAAAGTTATAAATAACAATATTACTAATACTAAACTTATTGTTTTTTTCATTATATTATTCCTCCTGAGTTACCATATATTTTTGTATTAACTTTTTTTTCAGCAAATCCTAGGGAAAGATCCGATATTATTGCTAAAGATGCTACTAAGATACTTCCCGCAAAAGTCATAGCAGGAAAATTTGTTGTAATACCTCTCCAAATAGCTACGCCTAAACCTCCAGCACCAATAAAAGATGCTACTCCTGTTAGTGCAATAGTCATAATAACCATTGTTCTAAAACCTGTAATAATAAAAGGTAGGGCAAGAGGAAGTTGAATTTTAAATAATAACTGTTTTTCTGTAGAACCCATTCCTATAGCAGCTTCTATTATTTGAGAGTCGACTTCTTTTATTCCTGTGTATGTGTTTCTGATCATTGGTAATATCCCGTATACTACAAGAGCTATTAATGCTGATTTATTTCCAATTCCCGTAATAGATACTAAAAATCCAAAAAGGGCGATTGAAGGAATTGTATATAGAAAGTTAACTATATTTAAGATATAAGGGGCTGTTTTTTCATATTTAGTTATGAATATACCCATAGTTATTCCTATTATAGATATTATAATAATGGCAGTAGCTGATAAAAGAATATGTTCATAAAGTAATTCTAAAAAAAAATCTTTTCTAGATGTATACAATTCAAGTACTTCTTTAATAAATATCATAATAAACCTCCCATATAGGAACACCTTCGTATTCCATAATATTGTAAATACCATCTCCACCTCGGAGGTCTATTGCAAATTGTGCTTTTGTTCTATCAGAAAAATCACAAAGATATTTTCCATTATAATAGAGTTTTACTTTAAGATAACTATTATTTTCTAATAAAGATTTAATTATATCCCTATTTTGAAAAAAAGCTCTGGCTAAGTATTCTTGTTTAACGGGAAAAGGATCTCTTTGTGTTTCTATGGTTAAGACAGGTTTATCTGTATAAGGACGAACAAAGTCACCAATGCACCCAAAGCCTTCTCCATTGTGCTCTGAAGCTAAAGAATAAGAATTAATATCCTTGACACGTTTAGCTAATAATAATGATCTCTTTCGATGATCAGGACTAAAATAAATATCATCCCAAAATAAAATTTCACCTCTTGAATGCCAGGAAATAACAAAACGAAAATCATTATTTAAAATATAATCTGCTAAATAAGAAGTTTCAGAATTTAAAGACTCTTTACCAGAATAATTTTCTAGACCCAGAGTATCAAAATCATATCTTGTTGTGTTGTTCCTAAAAAGATCTTTCATATTACCGTTAAATGGTATGAAACTAGAATAGTTTCTATTTAGATCTATACCTTTTACATTTGCTTTTAAAGTTGATACATCTCCCCCCTTAGCTACCTTCTGTTCAAAATATTCACGTAATTCATTATCTCTTATTGCATTAGAACCATTTAAAACAATATCATAACCGTCAGGGTTCATTAAGGGTATGATGTGTAAGGCACTTTCATTTAGAATACTAAAATTACCTTTAATAAGAAAATCCTCAAGTAAATCATGCATTAGAATTACATTAAGTCTTTCCCTTGCATGTGCTCCGGATTCAAATAAAATGTGTTTTCTCATGATCTTAAAGTTAGGCTTATCATGTAATTCCTTTACTCCTGCTGTTACTAACACTACATATATAGGACGACCATCTTCGGATATCCCTAAATCCTTTATCATGACATAATTCGGATACTTTAATTCTAATAATTTGAATTTAAAAAGAATTTCATTAGAATCTATATCTATGGAACTTAAAGATAGGCCCAAAGAAGATATAAAAAAAACTATTAAACTATATATTACTATTTTTTTTAACATATTTAAAACCACCAAACTTGGTGCTTCTATGATGCATTATTTACTCTTACTTATAATTCTACCTACTTAATTATCTTCTTAAACGAAAAAAAGGACGCTTTTAAAAGCGTCCTTAAAAATATTAACTTTTTTTATTTTAAGTCTTCTATTGAATCGATAGTCATATATGAAGGTACTACCCAGCCAATTTTTGTACCATCTAAGTTTACACCAAGATCTACAATATTATCTTTTGTAGCTTCTACATAATGGGCGTGAGTTGTAGGCATCCAAGCAGCTATCATACCATCAGCCTCTCCTGATGCTAAACCTTGATACATTGCTCCTGCGTCTACTTCTAAAAGGTCTACTTCATAACCCATTTTTTCTTGTAAGACAGCTTTTACAACATTATTACTTGCAATTTCAGTATCCCATGGTACTAATATCATGGTTACTTTGCCTTTTTTTGTAGCTGTTTCTTCAGGAATCCATTTTGCAACTTTATCCTCATTAGCTTCAATCCAAGCTACAGCATTTGCATATTCATCAGCACCCTCTTCTAGGTTTTGAATCATAAGTGTATTCATATCTTCTGGAGTCCAGTTGAAGTTGTCAAGAAGTGCATATACATCTGGCATATCTTCTTTTAAGCCTTTTCTTACGTAAGTTTTAATTTGTTCAGCTCCACCAAAGATACCTTTTGGATCTTCAAGATATTTTAGGTCCCATTTAGCGAACTTCCAATGAGGTGTCCAACCTGTTACTACAACCCATTCTTCATTCTCGATAGCTTCAGATAAAGCAGCTACCATAGTTGCACTACTTCCATCCATTAACTTATATTTTTCTCCTAAACCGTATGCTTCAATAACTTCTTCAGATTTGGACATTATTCCGGCACCTGGTTCAATACCGATAATTCTTCCTTCTAATCTCTCTGCAGCAGTTTTTTCTCCTGCTGGCTTATCCTTATCTCCACCACAACCTGCTACAAATAAACTTAATACTAACAATAATACTAAGCCAATACTTAATTTTGTTTTCTTATTCATATGTTCTTTTACCTCCTACTTATTTGTATTTCTTCCCTATATTCTGAGTAATCCTGTCTAATATTATAGCCAGAACCACAACACCTAAACCTGCTTCAAAACCTTTACCTGGTTGGAAACGTTGAATAGCTCTTAGAACTTCTCCACCAAGCCCGCCGGCTCCAATCATTGCTGCAATAACTACCATAGAAAGTGACAACATAATTGTTTGGTTAATTCCAGCCATAATAGTTGGAATAGCCATTGGGAGTTGAACCTTTGTAAGTTTTTGTTTCCATGTTGTTCCAAAGGCATCAGAGGCCTCTATTAACTCTGTAGGAACCTGGCGAATGCCTAAGCTTGTTAATCTTATAGCTGGTGGCATCCCAAAAATTACAGTTGCAAAAACTGCGGATACTTTTCCTAATCCAAAGAAAGGTATTGCAGGAATTAGATAAACAAAAGCTGGCATAGTTTGCATGAAATCAAGAACAGGCATAATAATCTTGTTAGATTTATCATTTAGAGCGGCTAAAATACCTAAAGGCAACCCAATACCAACTGCGATAACTGTTGCTGCTATAACGAGAGTTAAAGTACTTATTAGTGCTTCCCATAAGCCGATATTCCATACCAATAAAAGTCCTATTAAGGAAAATAATCCTACTCCTTTAGAAGTAATGTAATATGTGGCTGCTGATATTAATAAAATTAAAATTAAAGGAGGTATAAATAGTAGTCCTTTTTCAAAATAATTAAGAAATATCAAGGTTACATCTGAAATTGCTTTCGTAATAAAAGACACATTATCTGTTAAAAAACTTAAAGCATTATCAACATATTTTGCTAACGGAAGGGCTGGTAACATGAAATCCATATTATTTTATCCCCTTTCCTGCTAGTTTTGCTAAAATAGTACCTTTAATAATTATTCCTAATAATTTTTTATTTTCATCTGCTACTACTATTGGAAAAGAAGTATTAGCTATTATAGGAAATATCTCCTGTACAGATTTATCTGGATCAACGATGACAATATCTTCTTTAATAATATCCGTTATGTGCTTGATCCCTTTTTCAGCTTGTGCTGCTGCATCTTCTGCAGTAACCATTCCTTTTATTCTTCCTTCTCTATCAACAACAAAAATACTAGAAATCCCTTCTTCTACCATTTTTCGTAAAATTGTTCTTGGACCATCTTTAGGATAAGCAACAGTATCTACTGCTTTCATTACTCCACTAGCTGTTAATATTTTAGAGGTATTAACATTTTCTACAAATTTCTCTACATATTCATCAGCTGGATTAGTAAGAATATCCTCCGCTGTTCCTTCTTGTACAATTGCTCCATCTTTCATGAGAATGATTTTATCTCCTAGCTTTAAAGCTTCATCTAGGTCATGAGTGATAAAAATTATCGTTTTGTTCACTCTGTTTTGCAAAGCAAGTAGCTCATCCTGCATTTCTTTCTTTATTAATGGATCTAAAGCACTAAATGCTTCATCCATTAGTAGAATATCAGGATCAACTGCCAAAGCTCTGGCTAGACCTACTCTTTGTTGCATTCCACCACTTAGTTGTTCAGGTAATTTATCTTCCCAACCCTTGAGCCCTACTAATTCTAAAGCTTCTCTAGCTTTTTTCTCTCTTTCTTCAAGATTCATTCCCTGTATTTCCAGACCAAATTCTACGTTTCGTAAAATTGTTCTATGAGGGAAAAGAGCAAAACGTTGAAAAACCATTGCAAATTTCGTTCTTCTTAAATTTCTTAATTCTTCAGGGTTCATTTTTGTTATGTCTTTACCGTCAATCATAACACTACCTGCTGTCGGCTCTATTAATCGGTTAACTAGCCTTATCAGTGTGGATTTACCACTACCTGAAAGCCCCATAATAACAAGAAACTGTCCATCTTCTACCTCAAATGAAGCATTGTCAACACCTACTGCCATTCCTGTTGTTTCCATAATTTCACTTTTAGATTTACCTTTTTTTAATAATTCCAAACCATGTTCTGGTTTATTACCAAAAATCTTAGATAAATTTTCGATTTTTATCTTTACTTCACCCATAAGACACCTTCTTTCAACTTTCTTTTGCTATATGACAACATCTATTGTAGCACAAGTTGTCACTTTCTGCAAAAAAATGAGTATGTAATATATTCTTACATACCCCTAATTTTATATTTTTAAAAGTATTTCTTTGTTTTTTTGTAATGATTTTTGTACATCAATAATCCTTTGATTAGCAGATCCTCTAAATCTTAAAGCTATGTCTTTTTCCTCAATAATAAAAGGTCCATCAACAAGAACATCTATTTCTTTCATTAAAGGAAGCCCTTTTATCTCTTTAAAAAGAAATCCAGTATAAAGCCATATATTAATTTCCGGCCTTTTTCTTCTAATATATTCTATCACAGTAAAAAGTTTGTCACTTTGAAGTATTGGATCTCCCCCACTAAAGGTTATTCCTGAATGCATGGGATTTAGTTTTTTTATAATCATTTTAGCAAATTCAATTTCGTCTATTTCTATTCCTTCATCCATTGGAAAAAGATGGGGATTATGGCAACCTTGGCAATTCCATTTACATCCTTGTAAAAATACTACTACCCTAATCCCAAATCCATCTACTATAGAATCTGTCAAAATATGTGCATATCTAATCATTTCTTTACACTTCCATATGTTTAGTTCTGTGTTTTTCCTCTGTTTTTTTTGCATCATTAAACATTTCTAGAGTTGAAAGATAACCAGTAATTCTTCTTATTCTGCTAATTTTACCCTTAATTCCACAAGCGGGGCAGGTTTCAGAGTCGATTACACCATTAAATCCACATTCATTACAAATATCTACAGGGAAATTCACAGCTGCATAGCCCATATCTGCATCATACATAGCTTTTATTAAAGATTCAAATGCATCTATATTTTGTTGAGGAGCACTTGGTAATTCAACATAAGAAATATGTCCTGCATTACACAATTTATGATATGGACCTTCAATACTTATTTTATCGAAAGCATTAATTTTATAATCTACTGGTACATGGAATGAGTTCGTATACCAATCTTTATCCGTAATACCCTCAATAATTCCGTATACTTTTTTATCTTTTTCTGTGAATTTACCACTTAAACCCTCTGCTGGAGTTGCAAGAAGAGTAATATTTAATTTATATTTTTCTGATGCTTCATCACATCTTCTCTTTAAATGACTGATTATGGAAAGCCCTAAGGCTTGAGATTCAGAGCTTTCCCCATGATGTTTTCCTGTAAGAGCAATTAGTGCTTCTGCTAGTCCAATAAAACCTATTGAAAGTGTTCCGTGTTTAATGGCTTCTTCGATTTTATCGTATTTTTCTAAGCCTTCACTATCAAGATATAATTTCTGCCCCATTAAAAAAGGAAAGTCTTTTACTTTAAGATTTTTTTGAATATCATATCTATGGATTAATTGTTCTACTGTTTTATCAAAAATATCATCTAGACTTTTCCAAAAAACAGATAGATTTCTCTCCGCTTTTATCCCAAGTCTGGGTAGGTTAATTGTTGTAAAGGATAGGTTTCCTCTTTTTTCAGTAATTTCAGGTCCATTAACATTTGCCATTACTCTTGTTCGACAGCCCATATAAGCAACATCTTCTTCATATGGAGCGTTAAAAGAGGAATCTTGAAAAGAGAAATTCGGGAATAATCTTTTACAAGCAACCTGCATACTTAGTTTGAACAAATCATAATTTGGATCCTCTGGCTCATAATTTATGCCATCCTTAATTTTGAAACAAATATTAGGGAATATTGGAGCTTCTCCTTTTCCCAAACCTTTTTCGTAGGCTCTAAGAAGTTGTTCTGCAATAATTCTTCCCTCTGGACTAGTATCAGTACCTATATTAATTGAAGAGAAAGGAACTTGAGCTCCTGCTCTACTATGCATTGTATTTAAATTATAAATAAAACCTTCCATGGCTTGATAAACTTCATCTTTTACTCTTAATTCAATAAGTTTATTCAATTGTTCTTGTGAAACTTCTACTCCTGCTGCCTCTAATCCTTTTGTTAATATCTTATTTTGGCGTTCATATTCTCTTTTAACATATATTGCCATATCTCTATCGAAATAAGCATAGGACTGGCCACCATGTTGATCATTTTGATTGCTTTGCAGAATTATGGCTGCAAGAGCAGCTGCAGTTTTGATACCTTTAGGTGATCTAATATAACCATGTCCATTATTAAATCCTTTTTCTAATAATTCAGCTAAAGGAATTTGCAAACATGTTAAAGTTTTACCATACCAGGATAGATCATGAATATAGTAATCTCCATTTAGATGATACTTTGCCATTTCCTCCGTTAACAATCTTTTTAAGTAAAATTCTTTAGAAGCTATTTCAGATATTTGTAATACTTTTGCTGATGGAGAATTACCTACATTAGCATTCTCTCTACTTGTTTCAGTTAAGATTGTTGAAACAGCATCAAGCATTTCTGATCTTGCTTCTCTAATATTTGTTCTTTTATCTCTGTATAGTATAAACGCTTTGGCGGTTTTAGCATGTCCTCTCTCTATTAGCTCTTTTTCAGTTGCATCTTGGACATCTTCAACATTATAGCTATTTTCTCCAAATTGTTTTCTTAGTCTTTTAATTACTCCTAAAGTTATTTCCATAGCAATTTCTCTGTTCTCTCCTCCAACAGATTTAGCTGCTTCAAATATAGCATCAGTTATTTTTCTTTCATCGAAAGGAACTTCCCTTCCATCTCTTTTGACTATTAAGTCCATAAATTGTATCCTCCATAAGTAAATAATTCCATAATTAGTGGTAAGGAGTATTTTACTACCCTACATGTAGTATGTCAATAAGAAAAGGATACTTGCTATAAACTAGCAAGTATCCTTTATTTTATAAGGTTTATTAATATTTTTACTCTTCATTCTTCCAAATATCAAGTTTTTCCATAATTAAATCATAAGTTCTTTGTGAAATTTCCGGAAGACTTCCACCAAGCATTTTTCTAGCTTGAGAAAAACCTTCATCAATAGCTCCAATTAGAAGATTAAGCTTAGACTTATCTCCACCAGAAATAGCTTTAGCAAAGTCTACTAGTCTGTCACTTACTGCCTCTGCACTAAATTCTCCACCTTCAGAAATCATTTCTTGAGCTTCAAGCCTAGTTGCTTCATCAACTTTAACAGTTTTTCCATCAACTAAATCGCGGAAAGTCATACCTTGACGGGATAACATTTCTTCAACCATTCTTCTTAAGTTTTGATATTTTTCCTCACTAGCATTTTTTAGTTTGGCAATTAAGTTAGCGTCTACTTTGTTTCCTACTGGTTTGTCATAAGTTACTTTTTTCTCTTCCCCTGTAGCCGAAGGAATATATTCTGCTTCTTTTTGGGGAACTGTAATTGGCTTCACTTCTTGATCTGCCTTTTTTACATTTTCTTGCTTATTTTGCTGCAAATTAACTACATTAGGATTAATTTTCATTTTAAATTCTCCTTTTCATTATAAACATCCATTTTTATAATCTATAGTTACTATCGGTTACTTTTAAAAAAGGTTTAATTTCCTAAGAAATCATTTCAATAATATGATCAATATAGATCTGTCTAATTTTAGGATTTTCTCCTAAGCCTTTCATGTATATTTCTACTTCAAAGCCTTTTTCCATAAGAACTTTCTTCCAAGAATCCTCTTCATCCCCCGCCATATCATTAATTGCATGGTCCCCTGCTACAATCATAAAAGGCATTAATAATACTTTTTTAAATTTGGTAATTTGTTCAAACATATCATCCATTTCTGGATATCCTTCAATATTAACTACAAAAGTATTTGGGATTTCTTTGAAAAGTTTTAATTGAAGGGCTGCATAACAAGCATTTGCAGGATGGACAGTTCCGTGTCCCATTAATAAAACAGCCCTATCTTCTTCTTGTTTAGGAATTTGATTTTTCAAAGCTTCAATTGCATTAAAATAATCTTCTGTTGCAAAAAGTAATGATTTGCCAGTTTTTAAAATTTTAAATCTATTTCTATACTTTCCAGCTGGAATTATTATTTTTTCATGATATTCCGTTCCTGGAATAATATGTAAGGTTTGTATATATACTTCCTCAAAGCCTTCTTCTTCTAATTTATCTAAAGCTTCTTCAAGAGAATCAGTTTTAATTCCTTCCTTTTCCATAAGAACTTTTCTCACAATATTTGAAGTAAATACCCTTCTTACTTCAAAATCCGGAAATTCTGCAGTAACTTGATCTTCGATAAGTTTTATACTTCTTTCTAATACCTCTAAATAACTTGTTCCAAAACTTGCAACAATAATCGCTCTTTTTTTCATTTTTCCCCCTCCAAGATTTTTATATTAGTTGTAATAGTGCCATTGCCCCCATACCTACAGCCAGAGTAAATCCAAGACTCTTAGTAACTTTAGCAATTATTATAGCTGGGATACCTGCCAATAAATTCTTATTAGCAAAAGTAATATTTATAATATCACCATTCCACTCCATTAGCATGGGTAAAACCAACGCTCCTATTGTAGCAACAGGAACAAAGGAAAGCCAGTCTATTAAGAAGCCAGGAAGTTCTACTTTATTTAAGATTAAAGCTGGGAAAAACCTCATTATGAAACTTATCCCTCCTAAAGCAAATATTATTATAAGTAATCCATTATCCATCTTTTTAAAAGAACCCCCAGACTAGCTGCAACTAAAGTTGTCAGCAATATATTAGAATCTGTAAATCCAAAATTAATAAGAATAAGAGATAAATTTCCCGCAAAAACTCCTGTAAATACCATGAGAGAGTTCTCAGCTGTCATAAAAAACAAAGCAATAAACATAGCTGGTAATGCAAAATTAAGTCCAAAAGTCTCCATGTTTGGAATAAAGTTACCTACATAAGCACCAAGAATTGTGCTACTTATCCAAGCAAAATGAGATGTAAAATTCAAAGAAATCCAGAATGATGACTCAGGTTTATTCTCTTTAAAATAAGTTGTTGCTACAACAAAAGTTTCATCAGTAATTCCAAAGGTAATTAATCCAATTAACCAGGATGGAAATTTTTTAAGATATAAAGAAAGAGCTGCGCTAAAAAGTATATATCTAGAGTTGACAAGGAAGATCGTAACTAAAATAGTGGCTAAACTTGCCCCTA
Organism: uncultured Eubacteriales bacterium; assembly: GCA_964642925.1. Classification (GTDB taxonomy): domain Bacteria; phylum Bacillota; class Peptococcia; order Peptococcales; family SKKY01; genus SKKY01. The sequence goes on from CAZXPJ010000015.1 coordinate 17,145, forward strand.
TTGTCATTAAAGCCACAGTAATAAATTGCCCTGATCCTGAAAATAATAATATGGACATTAAACCTACTTCCAAAAGATTCATCCCATAATTTTGAGCGATGACTCCAAAGGCAAGACCTAAGGGGAAATATCCGATACATATAGGAATTGATTTTTTCATTCCTTCTAGTACATTAGATTTCAATTATTATCATCCTTTTTTAAATATTTTAAACCTGCAATATTTCTTTATCCATAGCAAAAGAATATAAAAAGGCCTCTTTAACCTTTTTCCCACTTATCTTTTCTAAGGCTTCTTTATAGATTTTTAATTGTGAATTGTATTTCTCAAGTAATTCTTCTTCTGAACCTTCATTAACGAAGTCTGTCTTATAATCTAAAAGAATATACTCTCCATTTTCTTCAAAGTAACAATCTATTATACCTTGTATGAAAAGTTCTTGGTCGAGTTCCTCTGCATTCTCAAGAACATCTGATACATCTGTTTTGTAAACAAAGCTAACCTCTCGTTTTATATTCTTTGATGAAAGCATCCTTTTTCCTAATTTAGATTGGAAAAATTTTAATATTTTTTTAGGATCAAGAATATTAGCTTCTTCAAGGGTTAAAAGTTCTTTTTCTTTCATAGTATGTATCTGCAATAATAACTCTTCTTCGTTACTAACTTTACCCAAGTCACAATTCTGCATAAAAAAGTGAATTATAATTCCTTTTTCTGAAGCTGAGAAAACTTTCTCCCCTTCAAGAAAAACCGGTTGCTTGACTAATGCAGGAATCCGATAAAGAATCTTTTTTAAATCAGAGACAGATACTTTTTCTAAATCAGAAACAGTTATTTTAGATGGGATTTTTTTTGAATTTTTATCTGGATATTCCCAAGAAAATTTTCTAATAAGATCTTCAGATATTAAAGCCAAATCATTTTTATTAAAATTTACAAGATTATCTTTAATCAGTTTTTTTTCATTTTCTTTTTCTTTAATACTTTCTAAAATTTCTTTTTTATTAAAAATATTAATACTCCATTTTGAATTATCTGAAAGATCCATTCCTTTAATATCTCCATATAATAGTTTTTTTCTCAGTATTTCTCCTTCTTTGTGCCTAATTAGACACAAACCTATCCAATCTAGATAGCTTTTTAATTTTAGTATTTCATAAGAACTAATACTTGTTGACCAATTTAATACAGACTTATCTATATTATTTAAAGTACCACAAAGAATCAATTTATCCTTACCTCTAGTTAATGCTACATATAGAATTCTCATTTCCTCTGAAGCATTTTCCATTCTAGTGGCTTTTTTTATGCTTAATTGAGGTAAAGTATCCCTATATATTCTAGTCTCGGGATTTACAAATTTAGGGCCTATTCCCATGTCTTTATGAAGAAGAACATCTCCAATTTGATCTCTAATATTAAATCCTTTCCCAAAAGCAGCTATTATAACAACAGGAAATTCCAAACCTTTACTTTTATGAATAGTCATTATTCTTACAACATTTTCATTTTCTCCAATTGTTTTAGCAATACCCATTTCCCCTTTTGCTTTTTTGAAATCTTCAGAAAATCTAATGAAATTAAAAAGTCCACCTCTGCCTTGTTTCTCAAGAAATGATGCTCTTTCTAAAAGAAATTTTAAATTAGCTTGTCTTTGCTGTCCTTTAATCATTGATCCTACATAATAATAAAAACCTGTATCAATCATCAATTCCCACATAAACTCTTCTGTTTTTTGATATTTAGATTTTTCTTCATAAAATACTATTTTTTCTATAAATAATTTTAGTTTGGAAGCTAATTCATTCTCATTATTTAGAATATAATCACTAAGTGCTTCATGAAACCCTACTTTTGGACTTTCTTTTCTAATTTCAATAAGTTCTTCTGTACTATAGTTTCCAATGGGGGATCTCATAACACTTAATAATGAAAGATCATCTTTTTTATTATCAATTATCTTTAATAAATTTAAAAATATCTTTATTTCTAGGGTATCAAAATAGCCTTGGTTATCATCAGCATATACTGGTATACCTTCTTTAATAAAGATCTCACTAAAAACATTAGCCCAATTTTTAGCAGAACGTAATAAGACAACTATATCTTTGTAAGTAATCTCTTTATATTCTCCCATTTTAATATCGTAAGTATCTTTTCCAATAAGTTCTTTTATTTTTCCACTGATAAAATAAGCTTCAGTTTCAGCATCGCTTAAATCTTTTAGCTCCAAGTCCATCTCTTCTAGTTCTTCATAATCTTCATCTTCATGTTTATCAATTATATTAATTTCAATTGATGGGTTTTCAATATCACCATATTCAGCTCCATTATATAACCAAGCATCTTCAGAATATTCTATCTCTCCTACTTCTTTCGTCATTAACTTTTTAAAAACAAAATTTATGCCCTCCAAAATTTCTTTTCTACTACGGAAGTTTTTTGATAGATCAATTCGTTCTTCTTTCATATTTTCACCACTAATATACCGTAGATATTTGTCTATAAATAAACCCGGGTCTGCTAATCTAAATTTATAAATACTTTGTTTTACATCTCCTACAAGAAATAAATTATCTTCTCCTTTTACTCTATTTATAATAGTTTCTTGGACAAGATTACTATCTTGATATTCATCTACAAAAACATATTGATATTGTTCACGATATGTTTTTGCAATTTCCTCATCTTCAAGAACTTTTAAAGCATAATGTTCAAGATCATTGAAATCAACTAAGCTTTTTTCTTGTTTTTTAAATTGAAATTTATTGTAAAACCTTAATGTAAGTTCATATAATCCTCTTAAAGGAGAGTGCATAGCTATAATATCTTCGTAATATGAAGATAAATCTCTACAAAAAAAATCTTTTTTAAACAAGTCATCCATTGTTTTTTTATAATTATCCCTTAATAATTTAAATTGATCTATTAATATGGAATCATACCCATCAGTCTTCTTTATTCTATTAAGTCTCTCTGTGGAAAAAATTATTGTGGATTTATCTACATTTCCTTTAAAATATTCATCAAGATTTTTTTTAAAATATCTTAGTTTTTCTTTATCCTTTGTAACTCCTTCAAGATATGGACTAGGTCCTTCTGGGGAATTAGCAATCGTAATACATTCTTCAATTAGATTTTCTATTCCTTTAATATCAATTAAAATAGATTTTTTAATTTCTTCCATCCAAAGGGAAGAAAGAAATTCTTCAAAACTCTTTTTGAACATATCCACTTGTTCTTCCAACCATTTAAATGGATAAGGTTGACTTTGAATAAAAGAGTATATAGATAAAATTAATATTTCTATTTTCTCATCTTTGTTATTTTCAGAATATGAATCAACCAAGTTTTTAAAATTTTTATTACTTTCTTTATAAGCTTCTTCTAAAGTTTCCTCCAGAGCTTCTTGTTTTAATAGTAGCAATTCTCCTTGATCACCAATTTTAAAAGAAGGATCTATTCCTAAATTATAAAAGTTTTTCCTTAATACCTGAATGCAAAAGGCATGAAGGGTACTTATAGAGGATTTATTTAGTAAATTTAATTGCCTTCTTAAATGTTCTTCGTTTTCATCATTTTTTTCTAGCTCTCGGGTTAATACTAAAGAAATTCTTTCTCTCATTTCTGCTGCAGCTGCATTTGTAAAGGTAACTACAAGTAATCGGTCAATATCTACCTTGTCTTGAATAATAAGAGAAATAATTCTTTCCACTAATACTGCTGTTTTTCCAGAACCTGCAGCAGCAGATACTAATAAATTTTTACCCTTTAAATTTATCGCTTTTTCCTGTTCTATTGTCCACTTAGTCATCTTTCTCACTCTTTTCTAACATTACTTTTACAATATCTTCTTTTTTAATTTTTTCTAGATTGCGATAATAATTATCTGGGAACGATGTATCAAATTGACAAAGACTACTGTATTCACAATATGAACAGGATAAATAAGCTTTACCCTTTGCAGGCTTAATCTTTATATATCCCTTGTTTATCTCATTTATCATTTTAAGAGTCATCTTTTTAACATAATTAAATACTATTTGTACCTCATCATCAGAAAAAACCATGGAGTTTTTGCTATAATTACCATCTGCATTAATGGTAACTGGAATAATTGATGATTTTTTAGATTCTTCAATTGTATTATCCATTGCTATAACATTTTTTTCATTACTGAGCAAAAAACCATCCATTTTCAGCCTATTATTAATAATATCCTGAAGACTTTCTTGGTCTTTATCTTCACCTTCAATGAAAGGATCATCAATTTTAAAATAGAAGGCTCCTCCAGGTTTTATTTTATCATTTAATATTTTTTCTCCCTCAAAAATAGCAGCTGTTAAATATATTATTAATTGTAATTGAGTCAAATTATAAATATCGTTTAAATCAAATTTCTTTGCCCCAGATTTATAATCAATTACTCTTAAATAATATGACCCTGCTTCATCCTGCCAAATATCAACTCGGTCAATTCTTCCATCTAATATAATTTCATTTTCTCCTAGGATGGTTTCTTTAAAAGGAAATTCAAATCTCCAAGGCTTATAATCTCCTTTTTGTAATTGATCTGTCAAAGTTTTAATAGCTCTTTTGCTTACTCTGTTTAACTTTTCTTTAAGGTATTTATTGCGGAAAGAACTTTCTAAGAGTCCATTTTGAAATTCTTCAGATATATTGTTGATGATTTTTTCCATCATAATTTCTGCTTTTTCTGTTGATACTTCATTCCAATCTATATTCTCCTTTTTCAATTCTTCAGGAAATTTTTCCAAAGCTTCATGGAATACTGTTCCTATATCAGGAAGTGCAATTTTATATTCTTTTCTTTCTTTTGGTCTTAATCCATATTTTACAAAATGTTTAAAAGGACAGTTTGTATAAGTTTCAATTCTGGATATACTAAAACGATCTTTAGATAAATAAAGATCTTCTCGACTTTTACCTGTATTATTTTTTATTTGATTTTCATGAAATAATCCATTTATTATAAGAGATAATTTTTCGTCCCAGGCAGGGTTAAAGAAATACCAGCCGTAAACTTGCCACCAGCGATCATCCATTAAACCATAGTCAATGTTTTTTCTTAAGTTTTCAACTAAAAATTTAAATGTAGGTACTGGTAGCATGGTACTCTTTTCAAAGGGATCTTCTGAGAAATATAGATCCATATCAATTTCTATTGGGAAAATTCTTCTTATCCTGTCAATTAATAAAGATGGTCTTAAGGCCTTTCCTTCAAGATCTCCTAAACTCCAACTTAAAAAGAGTTTTTCTGATGGTTTAGAAAAGGCTGAATAGGCTAAAAACTTTTCTTCTTTCATTTCAGTTTCGTTATCTTTATATACTCCCATACCATTATCTTGAAGGGTAATCTTCTCATTGTTTAATAGAATGCCTCCCTCTGAATAGGAGCGGGGTATAATCCCATCATTGCAACCCACAAGAAATAAAGCTTTAATATCATGACTTTTTGAACGTTCCAAATTACCGACTAGTACTTGATCATTTGTAGGTGGAATCACTCCTAGTTCATAGGAATTAAAGCCACTTTCAAGAACCTTATAAAAATCTTTCAATAAATATTTCTCTTCACCAATGATTTCAGATATTTGTTCTAGAACTTCAATTATAATATTCCAAATCTGACTATTTTCATTAACAAATTCGAAATTATCTTTTTCCTTTTCTTCATTTAGGATATCTTCTAGTTTGTCAAGAACATTAAAATTCTTTAAAAATTCAAATATGGTTTTTGCAAAATCTTTTCCTGATTCACTATCCTTTAAGGATGTCTTCATTTTTTCAATATTTAAGGTTATTTGCTCCCTATAAATATTTAATTTTGCTAGTTTTTCTCCTTGTTCCACTTCTTCTTTACGCTTTATATAAGTAAAGCCTTTTCTCCAATCGCGTCCTTTTATTCCATATTCTAAAATATAATTTTGTAAGTCTTGAGATTCATCTCGATTTAAATCGGTAAATCCAGTTTTAAGAAATACAAAAACATCTTCCCACTTATAATTATAAAGAATTATTCTTAAAGCAGATTTAACAAAAACAACTAATGGGTTACCACTTATATTTTTTTTCTCATCAATAAAAACAGGTATGTCATATTCGTGAAATATTCTTTTTATTACAGAGCTATAGTTATCTAGAGCATTAGTAACTACTGATATATCTTTCCATTTGTAATTGTTATCCCTAGCAAGCTTAATAATATTAATTGCAACATTTTCTACTTCATTATAAATATTTAAGGCTGACATCATATTTATATCCTTAACATTTCCAATATATGCTTCAGCGGGATAGGAATAAATGTTTTTTTCTAAATGTTCTAGTTCCGGAGATTTATAATAATTCCCAGTTAATACTATTTCTTTTTCTTCCAGATTATTTATATTGGCTATTTCTTTTATTTTATTTAAAGTAATTAATGTAGGATTAAACAAATCATAATCTCGTCCATTTGAATTATGATCATAAGTTAAAGTTAGGCTTATTTCACTAGCTTTTTTAAATAACTCATCTAAAATTTTATATTCTTGTTTGGAAAAAGAATTAAAACCATCCAACCAAATCAAAGATCCATCTAGAATTTCTGAATAAGGAATATTATCCTTAAGAATATTAAAGGTTTCTTCCTCATCTATATATCTTCCAGCTATACTTTCTGCAAATTTATTATAAATAAGTGATATATCTAGAATTTTATTTTTTAAGATATAGGAATTTTCTACTTTTTCAGCATAATCTACAAGATCTAAATCACTGATACCATTTTTTTTCATTTCAGAAATAAGACCAGAAAATTCCTGTAGAAAGCCTTCTTGATGATAAACTTTACTAAAAATTTTTAAATCATTTTTATGATCTTCGAATATTTTTCTTAAAGTCATTATTTTACCAAGATCAGTTATCAAGTTCTTCTTAATTCCACCAACTTCACTCATAATTCTAAAAGCAAGTCTCTTGAAGCTTAATACTTGAACATTAACAAGACCATCAAGATTCATTTTTGTAATTAAATCTACCTCAGCTTGAAGGGTAAATTGTTCTGGTACTATTAAGATATTTTTTTCTGATCCACTAATTATTTTCTCTTTAATTTTTTCATATGTATAATAGGATTTACCTGAACCAGCTCTTCCAGTAATGTAATTAATTTTCATTAGGCCCTCCCCTATCAAATTTATTTATAATTTCACTTGTCACAGGATTGTCACAAAGAAGTATTACAATATGATTGTACCAAAAAAAGGGAGGTTTTATGTATGAAAAAAACAATATTAATAGTAACTTTAGCTTTCTTTCTAATTATGGGGGCTGCAGCTTCTTTTGCTGCTGAGACTCCAACACTTAGAAAAGGTAATGGAGAAGGGATCCAAAATAACTTTAATTCACCAGAAGAAGCTTTAAAATTTAAATTAGAAAGAATTGATGCTTTAACTGCTGAAGGAAAAATCACAGCAGAAAAATCAACTGAATTTAAAAAAGCTATAACTGAAAGAATGAACAATTGTGATGGAACTAAAAACAGAGAATCTAAAGAAAGATTAGGAATAGGGTTCGGTAGAGGACAAAATAAAGGAAATGGTCAAAGATTAGGAAATAGATAAAGCAAAAGGGTGACTCGGGTCACCCTTTTTGTTTTTATATAAATAATTTATTATTGTATTCCTTCTATCTCCATTGTAAATATGTTTAATTTTTGTGTTTCTAATTCACTTTCCCTATCAAATGAATGGAATAATATGAAATTACCAAGTTTAGTAAAACCTTCTATTCCTTGTTTTCCTGATATCTGTTTTTTATTAGCTCCGTCTAAGTCCATTATATATATTCCCTCACCTGGATAGCCAAAATCTTCTGAATGTAATGAATAAAATATTCCATTCTCAGTAATTACATATGATGACACTTTTTTATTTACCAATAATTCTGAATCTGTCTTTTCACCAATCTTATTCCTATATAACTTAAAATCTTCACCTATAAAATAATAATATTCTTCCCATTTTACTAAACTATAAGCTTCCAATTCTAAATCAATATTTCTTTCAGTATTATCTAAGTTAATACTTTCTACGTAAAAATTACTATTATTATCTTTATAACTAACTACCATTTTATTATCATATAAAGCAATATCAGAAGCATTAACCTTTAAAAATTTTTCGAGATTTCTTCCATTTATGTCCATTTTATATACATTGGATTTATCAGGAAAATTAATAAAATAGAAGTAATTGTTTTTCATATGTACATCAAGTAGGTATCCTGATTTATATATTGTTTCATTATTTGTACCATTTATTCGAATCCTGTTAAGACTCTTTCCACTAGTATAAAAAATCCAATCCCCCGCAAGGTTTAGCCTATTTATGCCATTTCCAGAAGTCTTATATATCAAATATGTTTTATCTTGAAAGTTTTTATTTACTCTCACAAGATTTAGATGCTTTTCTACATAAAAGATATAGTCGTCATTTTCTACTCCTAGCCCTTGATTATTAATATTTTGGGCTGAATTACCTAACTTGTCATCTAAATCAATGTTTATTTCTGTCACTTTTTCAGCAAAATTGTTATGAAGGTCCATCTTTATTTTCCAAAAAAATCCTAAATCATTGAAAATTGGAATGGAGATTATTAAAATCAAAATAATTACTACTAGAGAATTTGCATATTTCTTTGTCCAAATACTAGGCTTTCCACTAATATCTTTTATAATATTATTAACATAATAAAAGGGTCCTTTAACAATAGCCTTTTGATCAGTGTAATTAATTTTCAATCTTGAATCTATCATTAATCTAAATGGATAATCAAATTTAGGTTTTACAATAAGTGTATTATCAATTTCTTCAATAATATCCCACTTTCTTTCAATTAATGATTCTTTTATGCTATTAAAATCTTTAACATTATATTCCATTGTCCTCTGAAGATAATTCATCGAATTCACAATACTTAAGATAATTACATAAATAATAATTGCTACTTTAGAATAAGACATATCTATTTTGAATATTATCCTATAAAGAGAATTAATTATAAAAAGAAATGGTATATAAATAAACATAATCTTTTTAGTAGCAATTACAAGTAATCCATCATTTTTACTCATTACTTTCCTCCATAGGTTTAGATATTTCTTCTTGTTTTGGAATTGTAAAATAAAACTCTACGCCTTTATCTTTATTAGAAACTCCTGTTTCCCCACCATGAAGATTGATTATGCTCTTAACTACAGCAAGTCCAATCCCAGTTCCTTTTTTCTCTTCTCCTTTATAAAAAGCTATCCAAATAAAAGGTAAGATATTTTCAGGTATTTTTTCACCTTCATTATAAATTTCAGTTTTTATCCAATCTTTTTCTTCACTAGTCTTGATAATAATTTTCCCTCCATCTTTACAGTTGTTGATGGCATTTTGGAGTAAATTATTTAAAACTTGATCTATTTTATATTCATCACCATTTAAAATTATATTTTCCGAATGAAAATCTTGAATAATTTCTATGTTTTTTCCCTTAAAAAGTAATTGAAAAGTATTGATTTTAGTCTTCATTAATTTTAAATAATTAAATGCTTTCTTCTCAATTCTAAAGTTCCCTGATTCTAATTGAGTTAAATCTAATAAGTCTTTAATTAATTTACTCATTTTAGTGGTTTCATTTTCAATTATACTTAAATACTCTTCTCTTTCTTGAATAGACTGAGGAATTCCATCTCCTAAGGCCTCAATGTGGCCGTTAATTATCGCAATGGGAGTTTGTAACTCATGGGAAACTCGAGATACAAAATTCTTTCTCATCTTATCTAAGTTCTTTTCTTTATCTAGCTCTTCTTGCAAGTCTGATAGATTTTTTTCGAGATTTAAAGACACCTTATTCAAGGAATTCCCCAGTTCTCCAATCTCATCATTTCTTTCTATATTCCATCTTTGCCCAAAATTCAAATCAGCTATATCTCCAGCAAAATTATTTAACTCAATTAGTGGTTTACTTATTTTTAAAGCAAAGAAGTAAGCTAAAGCAGAAGAAATTAATATTCCACCAAGGACAAGAAAGAGATAAAAATCTCTAGTTATTGCAATTGCACTTTTAATTTCTTGGAATGGGGTAAGGAAAAGATAAATATTATTTTCCCCTAAGCTTAAAACTGAGAGGAATTCATTGTTCCCCCTAACAGCATTTGTCTTATAAACAAAAGTTTTTTCTCTTAATACTCTTTCTATTTTATCTTGAGATATTCTTTTCTCCCTCATCATTCCTGGGAATCCATCTTCGTAAAGAATAATGCCTTTTTTATCATATACTATAATTCTTCCGCTAAGTATTTCAACAATTTCATTTATTTTTTCCAAGGTGTTTTCGTTAAAATTTTCTTTTTGTACTAATTCATCTATTTCAAAAATATTTTTATTTATAATGTCTACTTTTTTGCTCTGATAATAGTCAGGCAAAAATATAATTTGAGATGCCCATAAAGCTCCTACTAAGATTAAAGTAAAGCTGATAAAATATATAAATAATCTAGAAAAAATTGAATTAAGTTTCATTTTATGACCTCGAATCTATATCCAAAACTCCTTACGGTTACTATACTTTTGCCGTATTCCTCAAGTTTATGACGTAATCTCTTTACATGAGTATCAACAGTTCTTAAGTCTCCATAATAATCATAACCCCATACACCATCAAGAATCATTTCTCTAGATAGTGCTTGATTTGTATTTATTACAAAATAACTTAATAATTCATATTCTTTAGGACTAAGTTCAACTTCTTTCTCATCTATATATACTTTCCGAGAGTTTTTATTAATTTTTAAGCCATTAATATTTATTATATTATCTACATCAAAATCTTGATTATATTTTTGACTCCTTTTTAGCAAGACTTTACTCCTAGCCATTAATTCCTTTAGGCTAAAGGGCTTGGTCATATAATCGTCAGCTCCTAATTCAAAGCCAAGTAATTTATCATTTTCTTCACTTCTGGCTGTTAGCATTAAAATTGGAACATCACTTTCTTCTCTAATTTTTTTACAAACAGTCCAACCATCATATTTAGGAAGCATAATATCCAAGATTACTATATCTATTTTTCCTTCCTTGAAAATTTTAAGAGCTTCTTCTCCATCCTTTGCTTCAAGAACTAAAGCACCTTCTTTAAGATAATATGCTTTCATTAATTTTCTAAGACTTTCTTCATCTTCAGTGAGCAAAATTTTTATATTATTCATAATTTATCTAGCTCCTCCGCCTCCACCACCGGAAGCTCCTCCACCTCCACCACCTGAAAAGCCTCCACCACCGCCGCTTCCTGATGAATAATTTCCTGTTGAAGCTGCCACAGCAGAAGATACAGATTGACTTATAGATGTTGTCATATTATTTAAACTTTGATTGAAAGTACCTATAGAAGCTGTAGAGTAGTTATAAATAAACCACCCTTGACCAAAGGTATAGTTGTCTTCCGTAAAGCTTGGATAAGAGATCTCAAGCGCCTTCAAAGCCTCCTTCGCTATCCCAAGAGTAATTGCATAAACAAGGTAATGTTCCCAAATCACAAGGGAAGGTATTTTTTCATCTTTAATATTAGAAAAATCTTTAATAAATTTTCTAAAAGCTTTCCACTTATTATTTTCAGATGATCCTTTTTCCGTTCTTCTACGATGAGAAGCAAGACTTATAAGATAGATAAACCCTGCTGAAGTAAAACCTATACCTGCTAATATTGCAGCCTCTGAGAAAAAAACAAATAATACAGTAGGAAATAATAATAAAATTATTCCAGGTATCGCCCTTTTGAAAACTTCAGATGAAGTTGTTTTTTCAAATAAGTTCTCTTTTTCTAACTTTGTTTCCACAGATTCTTTCCACTTTTCCCAAAAACCAACAAATTCCTTCTTTTGCTTTTTACTAAATTCTTCAATCTCTTCAAAAGAAACCTCCTTACCATTCCCTATATCGTTAAAAAGAAAATTCCTAAGAATTATTTCATGTTTTGTTAGAATTTCCTTATCTTTATTATTAAGAATTAATCTATAATCGATCTTTTTCGTTTTTTTGAAAAACCCTTTTTTCTCTGGTACATATTCTTCAATAGTTAAAAATCCTCTTCTACCAAAATCAAGTATAGTAGCAGTAATATCTATTGCGTCTACTTGTTTAAAACGATATAAATAGCCAACCTCTACAGGAGGCCTATCAGAAGGAAGCTCCCTATAATAATCTCCATCAAAATCTCCCTTGGACTCTTTTCCATATTTAAACCATTGAAAAATAGAAAATATTAATCCTCCAATAAAAGCTAATACACCTAAAATTAAGCTAAATAATGAACTTTTTCTTTCTTTATTGGCTATATTAGCTAAATTTTCTTCTTCTATTAAAATCTCATCTAAAGCGTTTTCTTCAGTAATTCTTTTACCATCTGGTACCATGGATAAAGGAAAGGTTACTCTACCTGCAACTAAAGTCTGTGGCGGAATATCTTTTATATCCCAAGTAACTCTTTCACCTTCATGTATAGTGACATTACCATTTAATGGGCCATGTCCCCAGGCTCTAATTTCACCTTCACCATTTTCAGGGAAAAAAACTTCACCTTTAAAATCTCCGATTGACTTATCCCATTCATCACCTGTAAAAATATAATAAAGCTCAGCAACATCCTTATGAAGCTTTACAGCATTTTTAATTTTATAAGTAAGAATAAATTCTTTTGTTTCATTGTTTGCCTTAAAACTCCAATCTACATAGGTTCTATTGCCCTCGTCAATTATAAAATAAGTACCAGCCGGGCCTATTTCTTGTGTAGGGTTAAAGTTATAGTCTTTATTGTTTTCACTTATTTTAATGTCGACAATTTCTTCACCTGGCTGTTTATTAATCCATTGGAAAAGACCACTAAACTCTCCGTCAAAATTTACAGTTCTTTTTTCTTCAACAATTAAAGAACCATCTTTTTCAATTACACCTTTAACATTTAAAGAAGGAAAACTATAATCCCTGGCAAATAGGTTAGAAGGTAGTAATAGCAGAAAAAGAAATAAAGTTACTGAATATATATTTTTGTTTCTCAAATTAATCTACTCCTTTTCTATAGTTTGTTTTTCTTTATAAATCGTCCTTGATTACTAAACCTAAGTGTTTTGTTAAAACTATTCCTTGAAATGAAGAAACTATAGCCCCTTCTAAATCTTCTATTCTTATTCCTATGCCACTAATATCACAATTGCTTAAATCTATATCTTTTAATTTAGTACCAGACATTTGACAGGCTTGGAGCTTTGAGTTTTTAAATATAACATCCATCAATTCTGAGGATTGAAAGTCTGAAAAGTTAAAAGAAGAATCTTCAAATTTAACTTTTCTACCACGTAGGAATCTAAAATTTGCATAATTACAATTACATTTCTTTATTACTACATCTTGAAAAAAAGCTTCGCTTAAATCTCCACCAACAATTTTACATTCTTCAAAAACAACTCTATTCATTGTTAATCCATTTAAACTAATATTTGATAAATCACAATTTTCAAAGATTACATCTTCAATATCTATTCTACTTAAGGAGGTATCTTTGAAGACGACATCTTTAAAAATTAATTCTTTAAACCTATACTTCCCAAAGTTTTGATTTTCAATCATACAATGGGAGATTGATTTTCCAAATATTAATTCATCTTCATTAATCAGGTCTTGAAGTTTATTAATTTCTTCTAAATCTCTACTAGTTTTAGGTGATATTATTTTAATGTTTTTATCTATTATTTTCATTTAGATACTCCTAACTTATTACCTTGATATTATAACTTATATTCATTATTTGTTCCTAAAAGTTTTGATTATATTTTATAAGCTTTATGGGTATGTTTATCTTAAGTATGTTTTAAGGTTCTTTTAACTATATTATAAGAGGAGGAGTTTTTGTGAAAAACATAAAACTTACTATAGTTTATTACAGCATGACAGGTACAAACTTTCAACTTGCTTCTTGGGCAAAAGAAGCGGCAGAGGAATTCGGTGCAGAAGTACGAATGGTCAAAGCGAAAGAACTTGCACCACAAGAAGCAATACAAAATAATCCTGCTTGGTTAGCTCAAGTAGAAAAAGAAAAAGATATTAAAGAAGCGACTTCAGAAGATCTTTTATGGGCAGATGCAATAATTTTTTCATCCCCTACACGTTTTGGTAATGTTCCTGCCCAAATCAAACAATTTATTGACTTACAGGGTGGTATTTGGGCTGAAGGTAAACTTGTAAATAAGGTTGTTTCAGCCATGAGTTCAGCTCAAAACCCACATGGAGGACAAGAACAAACTATCCAAGCAATCTATACAACTATGATGCATTGGGGAGCAATAATAGTAGCTCCTGGATATACAGATGAAAGTATTTATGTAGCTGGTGGTAATCCTTATGGTACATCTGTAACTGCTGGTAGAGACGGCATGGTAGAAGATGTGGAAAATGCGGTAAAGCATCAAGCTAGAAGAACTATAGAAATTGCCGAGTTTTTAAAGATTGGTAAAAAATAAGCCTTAATGCTTTATTAATTAACAAAAAATGTAGCTCATAAATATTTATGGGCTACATTTTCTTCTCTTAATATAAACTTATTGGTGATACTAATTTTTTAAGAAGAGCAATAACACTATAGGCTGCTAACACACTGGATTTAGGGTTCTCTGGAGATGGAAGTGCTTCAATGGAGATGCTAATTTTTATACTTTCTCCATCTAATTTTATCTTATGTTTATTTCCTTTTTGACCAGGTATACTGTTAATAGAAACCTTTGTTTTGTCTACTCCCGTTGTAGCAATTGCAGTTGCCACCGCTACGTTTACATTAGTTGGAAAGCCTACTATAGCCTCCCTTGCAAAACCTCTAAATACTTCTTCATTTTTATCTTGAGATAAATTTCTACCTTTTAAATAGACAGCTCCATTTAAAGATTCTGGAGATTTCTCAGTCTCTATACTCACCTCTGCATCTCCCATAAGCATAGCTGCAGACAATACATCAAATCCACCTACTGCTCCCGCTGGAAGAAGAACACGACTATTATTCTCTAATGCTACTTTTTTAACATCTTCATAAAATTTTTCATCCGCGAAAGCACCAACAGATAAAGGAATTAAATTAATACCTTTACTTAGAATCTTAATTCCCATATCTTTTACTAGCCCTGGTGTTGCGGATTCTATAATATAGTCAGGGCAGTCATCTATAACTTCGTCTAAATTATTATATACCTTAACATCTAGGCTATTGGCTAATTCTTTAGCAATATTTTTATTCTGATCTAAAATTCCTAATATTTCATAATTATTGGACATTCTTTTGTAAAGATACTCTCCTATTAAACTTCCTAAGGCTCCACTACCTATTATTACTAACTTATTCTTTTTAATATTAATCAACATTTTACTCCTTTAATATTTATTGTTTTTATATATTCAAGCTTCTATAAAGATCATTAATTTCATCTTGTCTTATTCCTAAATATCTTTTAGTCATACTTAGATTACTATGATTTAATGTTTCCATAATCAATGCTGGGCTAAATCCTTTTTTCCAAGCATGATAACCCCAAGTCTTTCTTAATGTATGAGTTCCTACATTGTCCTTGATCCCTACAGCTAAAGCAGAATCTTTTAATATATTTAATGCTTGTTGCCTTGATATGGGTTTTGTATTTCCTTCTCTAGATTTAAAGATATAGTCATCCATAGAATAGTTATCTAAACTTTCTATAAGTTCTTTTAAAGCTTTTTGGCTTACATTATTTAGCTTTATCCTTCTATTTTTTTTTGTTTTACCCTCAACAATATATACATCTTTAAACTTTTTATTGTTTTCTAAAACATCAATCCATTTAAGTTTGAGTAAATCCGAAATTCTTAAAGCAATATTAATTCCTAATACAAACAAAGTATGATCTCTCTCATTTCTTCCTTTTAAATAAACTTTCATATCCTGAATCTTCTTTTCATCTCTTATTGGATCAACACTAACCATAAAATTCACCTTCTTTTTAGATATTCATAATTATATTATACCTGTCATTATGACAAATTAAAACATTAAAAAAAGAAAGGATAGAGCTTAAAAAACACTCTATCCTTTTGGTAGCAATGATTATATGGTTTTGTGAGTTTGTCATTCTTAGCATT
>CAZXPJ010000016.1:0-32856 GCA_964642925.1 uncultured Eubacteriales bacterium
TAGAAGAGGTTACACGTTCAATTACAGAAGTAACATCTACTATTAATCAAAGTGCTGAAGGTTCCAATCAGATTGCTAAGGGTACAGAGGAAACATCAAGATCAATGATGGATATTAATGATGCTTCAGATAGGTTAGCAAGAATGAGTGAAGACCTTACTACTTTAGTAAGTAAATTTAAAGTATAAAATTTCTATTATAAAAAGGCAGGAGAGCATATAATAGCTCTTCTGCCCTTTGTTTTTATAATATTCCAAGGAGGCAAAGACAAATGAATAAAAAATTAAAATTGATATATTTTAGTCCCACAGGTACAACTAGAAAAATAGTTAAAGAAATTGGTAAAGGAATATCAGAGGATATTGAAGAATTTGATATTAGTAAAACAATTAATCGGGAAAATGGACATACTTTTGATGAAAATGATCTTGTTATAATTGGTGTTCCAGTATATGGAGGAAGGATTCCAGAATTTTTAGAAAACTATTTTTTAAAGTTAAAGGGAAATAATACCATGGCTATATTTGTGGTGGTTTATGGAAACAGAGATTATGATGATGCTTTATTGGAATTAAAAGAAACTCTTGAGAAAAATAGTTTTATTGGAATTGCAGCAGGGGCATTTATTGGGGAGCATTCCTATACAGAAAAAGTAGCAAGGAAAAGACCGGATAGGGATGATTTAACGATTGCTCATAATTTCGGGTTAAGTATAAAAAATAAATTAGTTGAGATTGAAAACTTGAAAGAAAAAGTTGAGTTAGATGTTAAAGGAAAACATCCTTATAAAGAAAGAGGAGTTAATATAATTGCATCTCCAGAAACAAACGATAGCTGTATAGAGTGTGGAGCCTGCGCAGAGGCTTGCCCTATGGGAGCCATTAGTTTCCAGGATTATAGTAAGGTTGATATTTCTCTATGTATACATTGTTTTGCTTGTGTAAAGATCTGCCCAGTAGGCTCTAAATCTTTTAATAACGAAACTGTAGAAGGTATAATATTAAAATTAATTGCTAATTTTTCCTCTATTAGAAAAGAACCAGAATTGTATTATTTTTCTTAATCTCTCCTTCTTGATTATGGTCCTTTTATCCTATAAAATGAGATTTAATGAATTATATGATTAAAGGGAAGGAGGTAAAGGTTTGAAACAGACTAGCATCCTCTATGAGTCAGAAGAACATCTGCAAAATTATATAAAAATAGAAAATTTTAACGAAGAGAATTTATTGGTTTTTTTATTTAGTGATGAACCCTTAGAGAAAGTAAAGAAAATAATAAAAGAAATAAAAAAAATGCTTCCAAAATCTCTTATTATTGGCTCTTCTTCAGGGGGAACGATACATAAAGGCAATTCTATAAATGGTAAGTCACTTATAACTTTTTGTCATTTCAAAAAAATAAAGGCAAAAGGAATTATTTTATCTTCAGAAGATTTTACTTCTGCTGAGATGGCATTAGAAATTAATAAACAAATTATTAGTGAAAATAGTAAAATGCTTTTTCTTTTTGATGATGGAATGGAAATGAATTCATCAGAATTACTTAATGAAATCTCTTCCATTTTACCAGATTTACCTTTAGCTGGTGGTAAAGCAGGAAATGAAAATTACATATTAGGTGATACATATATATTTTTAAATGAAAAAATTATTAGCAAAGGAGCAGTTGCTGTTTCTTTAAATGGTGAGTATTTAAGAGTGTCTCAGCAGTATCGATTAAACTGGAAAAAAATTGGTAAAAAAATGAGAATAACCGAGGCGGAAGGAAATATTATTAAGTCCATAGATAATACACCTATTTTAGAATTATATGAAAAATATATGGGTAGTGACTTTGCTTTAGGTCTTCCAGAAACTTCTGGAATGGAGTTCCCTTTTATTGTTAAAAGAGAAGGAATTGATATAGCCAGAAGTTTGGTTCAAAAATTACCAGATGGAAGTGTCTCTTATCATGGAGACGTTAAAAAAGGGGAAAAAGTTCAATTTAGTTTTGGGCATATTCCAGTTATTATAGATGAAGTAGGAGAAGAATGTCGAAGGGCGGCTAAGTTTCAACCTGAAGGAATTTTAATATTTTCATGTTTAGCTAGAAAGAATTTATTGCAGAAGGCTATTAATTATGAATTGGCACCATTTGGAAAAATAGCACCAATGGCGGGATTTTTCACCTTAGGGGAGTTTTTTCATAAAAGAAAGCAAAATTTTTTATTAAATATAACAATGACGATATTACTCCTTTCAGAAGAACCAATTAATAATAACGTGCAAATTGAGGATTTTTTTTGTTTTAAGAATAATCAACTGGATGATCGTCAATTAAATATTACAAAAACCTTAATTCATCTTATGGATCAGGTTTCTAATGAATTAGAAGAAAAAAATATAATATTAAAAAATCTTTCATACACAGATAGTCTCACAGGATTATATAATCATCGTTTTTTTGTAGAAGCTTTAGAAAATGAAATTAAAAGGGCTTTAAGATATGATAAAAAACTTAGTTTAGCTATTTTAGATATTGATAATTTTAAAGAAATAAATGATCTTTATGGTCATGATGCTGGAGATAAGGTTTTGATAGAAGTGGCATCAAAAGTAACGGAAAGTTGCCGGGAGACTGATATTATATGTAGGTATGGAGGAGATGAGATAGTAGTTATTCTCATTGAAACAGGAATTGAAAAGGCTCAAGATATTTGTGAAAGAATCAATCATAATCTCAGGGATATAAAATTATATGAAAAAAACTTGTATGTAACTTTGAGTAGTGGCCTTGTGGAATTAGACTCAAAAAATCCACAAAACATATTAAAAAAGGCAGATGAGAGATTGTATAAAGCCAAAAATAAGGGCAAAAACAATATCATCTGCACAGATTGATTTAATTTGTAATTCTACTTACAAAAACATCTAAAGAATCCGAGTAATTTATCCGGATTCTTTTTATTTCATAAGGACTTTCTGTAAAAGAATAAAAACCATATTTAGTTGTTACTGCACTTTTATAACCAGTATTATTAAGCTCCTCTATTACAGAAGTAGAATATTTACCTGCTGGATAACAAAAACTTTCTATTTCCTTACCAGTTATTTCCTCAAGAATTTTTTTAGATTCTTCAATTTCATACTTAATTTGAGTTTTCTCCATATTACCCATATCAAAATGAGACATACTATGAGATCCAAATTCCATATTATGATCTGACATTTCTTTAATTTGATCCTCAGTTAATGAATTCCAAGTTCCGAATTTCTTAGGGTAAACATAGAAGGTCCCTACCATATCTTTTTCTCTCATTGTTGGAAAAACAAAATCATACATACTAGAATAACCATCATCAAAAGTTATAATTACAGGATTCTTAGGTAGTATTTTTTTCCCTTTTCTATTTTCCGACAAGTCTTTCATAGTTATGGTAGTAAAATTGTTATTCCTTAAAAATTCCATTTGTTTGATAAAATTAGTTTTAGAAACATAAAGATTCTCCCAAGGCCCTTCTGGTTCTCCAATCTCATGATACATAAGGATAGGGATATTTTGCACAATTTCCACGGGCTCTGGAGAGTAACTGATATTAAACAAAGAAGTTGAAATAATGCAAGAAATAATAAACTTTAACATTTAGAACTCCTTCAGCTCTTTAAGCTTATTAGCATCAATTTTTTTAATTGAGGCTATAATTAATTTTTTTAAATTTTGGTAATCTTTAATATTAAAAACACTGTTATGGCTGTGAATATATCTTGTTGGGATACCAAAAGAAACAGAGGGTACTCCTGTTTCGGCAAGATGGATGCTTCCTGCATCTGTACCTCCACCAACCATAGTAGATAATTGAATAGGTACATCTAATTCTTTTGCTGTTTCTAAAACAAAATCTCTAAGTTTCCTATGTGGAATTAAAGAAGCATCTGCTAATAGGATGATAGGACCCTTTCCTAGGTCAGCATTCATATGATGACTTTCTAATCCTGGAGTATCTCCAGCAATACCCACATCTAACGTAAAGTTAAGATCTGGCTTTATATGATTAGCAGCAGTTTTTGCACCTCTTAAACCTACTTCTTCTTGAACAGTTCCGACTCCATAAATAGTATTAGGATGAGCTTCTTTTTGGAATTCTCTTAACACTTCCACCATTAAAGCTGTACCAAGTCTATTATCTAAAGCTTTAGACATATAATAATCAGGATTAGCCATTTGAATAAACTCAGAACAGGGAACAATTGGATCCCCTAAGCATACCCCATAAATATTTTCTACATCTTCTTTACTTTCAGCACCAATATCGATAAACATGGATTTTATTTTAACTACATTATCCCTATCTTTTGCCTCTAAAATATGTGGTGGGGTGGATCCTATAACACCAGTGATATCACCATTTTTAGTTTTAATAATTACTTTTTTAGCCAATAAGACTTGGTCCCACCAACCTCCAAGAGTAATAAAGTGAATAAAACCTTCTTTGGTTATATTTTTAACCATGAAACCTATTTCATCCATATGACCAGGAATCATTATTTTAGGGCCATTCTCAGCACCTTTTTTTTCACAAATTATACTCCCTAAAAAATCATAGGAGATATTTCCTAGATCTTTTAATTCTTTTTTTAAGTATTCTCTGGCATCTTCTTCAAAACCAGAAGGAGCATTTATTTCACAAAGTTCTTTAATAAGTTTTATTTGCTTTTCCATTTTCTTCCTCCTTGTTATAATGTTAAGATAATATGGTAATTATAACATCATTATAAGAAAGAATGGAATGAAGACTGTGAGAGTATTTGCATTAGTAGGAGAAAGTGGCTCTGGTAAAAGTCATCGAGCTGTAGAAATCGCTTATGAATACGGAATTGACTATATAATTGATGATGGTCTATTTATAAATGATACAAAAAAAATAGCAGGATCTTCAGCTAAAAGAGAGAAAACTAAAATTATGGCTGTAAAAAGAGCAATCTTTTTTAAAGATGATCACCGTTTAGAAGTATCTAATGCTATTAAAAAGGAAAAACCTGATAAGATTCTAGTGATAGGTACTTCTTTAAAAATGATTATAAAAATAGTAACTGCTTTAGAGATTCCTCATCCAGAAAAGGTAATTTATATTAGGGATATTTCTACGGAGGAAGATATCGAAGCAGCAAAAAAAATGCGTCATGATTTTGGTCATCATATTATTCCACTTCCAGAAATAGAGGTACAAAAAGATTTTCCTTTTTACTGGATAAACCCATTTCATAGTATAATTAAAAGAAAAAATAAAAATGTAGAAAAAACCATAGTAAGACCACATTTTTCAAATATTGGGAAATTAGTGATTTCTGAAAATGTTATCCATCAAATTGTAAAAGAAGAAAAATTAAATTATCCAGCTTTAAGCAAAACTCTAAGAGATATAGTATTGATTAGGGATGAAGGAGTGGATATTCATATTGAGTTGAGAGTAAAGATTACAAATGACCTTCCACAACAACTATATAATTTTAAAAACAATCTTGAGAAATTAATTTGTGATACAACGGGATTACAAGTAAGAACTTTAAAAATTGATATAAAAGGAATTGATTTTACTAATGAATAAAAACAATTTAGCCTCCTGGTTTTTTGAGGGAGGATCCATTTCTATACCTAAACGTCTAATTGGTTTGAGCGAAAGTATTGGATTAGATCATAAAGATTTAGGGCAAATAACTTATCTACTTTATTGTGATAGTAAGATATCCAAAGATGATAAGTTCTCGATGAATGCTGTAAGAGGTCTTAAAAGAAGAGGATTAGTTAATTTAGATGAAACTGGAGATGATTATCAGATAAACTTTGACCCTCTCTTTGAATTGATAGAAAAAAAACTAGGCTTAAATGATGCCACAGCAGAAGAAAAAAAAGAAATTACTGTTTCATCGGAAACCAGTTACTCAGAAATGTTAAAAAAAGTTGAATCAGAATTAGCTATATTCCTTACAGTAAGGGATAAAATGGAACTTCAAGAGGTAGTACAACAATATTTATGGGATTATGAATTAGTAGGGGAAATGTATATTAATTACCATAAAAACTTTAGAAGACAATATCCTTTTAAGTTTTACTGTAAAATGGCTTATGGTAATAATGTAGCTGATCTTCCCTCTCTTCAAAATTTTCAAGAAAATCTTAATTATTTGGATTATAAGATAGTAGAAGTAAAAAAAAGATTAGGACATAGGAGAAATTATTCTGAAGTTGAAAAAGAAGCTTATTTAAAATGGATCAATTTATGGAAATTTTCTCATGAAATGATTCTTTTAGCTGTGGAACAAACCTTATCTGCCAAGGATCCTACATTTAAATATCTAGATAAAATTTTGGAAAATTGGCAGAAAGATTCAATTAAGACTAGAGAAGATTTTTTAATAAAAGAAAAAGAGTTCACAAGAAAGAAAGAAAAACCTCAAGTAACGGGAAAAAAAGATTTTGAAGATAAAAAGATATTAGATAAAGGAACCAGAAACTTAAATAGATTTATTATTGAATAGGAGCAAATATGGATAGAGAAGAGTTAAGAAGAAAAAAAATAGCAGAATGGGAAGAAAAAACTTTAGAGATTTATAAGAGGCTTCCCAGGCTAGAAAAGATAGAAGATGAAATTAAAAAGTTGTCTTTCCAAAAGATTCAACAAGCACTAATGAAGAAAAGCTTTAAAAATACCCAAAATGATGATAAAGTCTTTCAACTGATAAAAGAAAGAGATTATATATTAAAGGCTGAGGGAATAGAGTCGGGGTTTTTAGAGCCAGATTGGGATTGCAAAAAGTGTTCTGACAAGGGCTACTTAGAACCAGGGATTCTTTGTACTTGCTATAATAAAGAAAAGATTAATCTACTATTAGAAAGAAGTGGTCTTGTAGGTGAAATGTTAGAAAAAACTTTTGATAATTTTGATTTAAATTATTACACAGATAATAATTCTATGCAAAAACAGATTCATAGATCCTTGGAATTTATCGACAATATCCACCAGGGGAAAAAACAGAAGAACATGTATCTTTTTGGAGAAGTTGGCACAGGAAAGACTCATCTATCTTTAGCAATTGCAAATCAACTTATTGTTTACAACCATTCAGTAATTTATAAGAGAATTGATGATCTTCTTGAAATAATTATAGAATTTAAATATGAAGATAAAGAAAACAAAGAACAACTTGAAATATTGAAGAGCGTAGACTTATTGGTAATTGATGACTTAGGCACAGAAAAAACTTCCACTTTTGCCTTAAATCAAATAAGAATCATCCTTGAAGAAAGAGCGAATATGAATAAGGCAATGATTATAAATAGTAATTTAGATCTTGATAATGTACAAAAATATTATGGTGCAAGAATAGCAGATAGAATTATTGAAAACTTTGATATTTATGAACTAAAAACTGAAGAAAGCATCAGAATTCAGAGAAGAAATGGAAGGTAATTAATTAATGGGCTTGATTTTAAATAAAAATACAAAAGCTATAATATTTCTGTTAATTTTATTAACAGTACTTCTATTTACTGGTTGCCAAGAAAGTGAAACAATCCCTCCTGGAGAAAAAGAATATCAGAAAAAGTATGTAGATTTTCCCTCTAAATTAAAAGTAGAAAAAAATAATATAGCCAACTATATAGATGAGCTTTCATCTGAAAAATATAAAGGTCGTAAAACAGGAACCCAGGGAGAATATGAAGCTGCTCTTTATCTTGCAACTTATCTCAAAGAATTAAGTATTTCCCCTTATGAAAACTCAAATTATTTTCATGTGTTTAAAGACCCCGAAAATGGAATAGAAGGTGAAAATGTTTTAGGTATCTTAAAAAAACCCGAAAGGCATAAGTACATAATTATTTCCGCTTATTATGATCACCTAGGACAAGAACCAGGTGGTCAAAAAAGGATATATCCTGGAGCAAATCATAATGCTTCAGGAGTAAGCTCTATTATGGAAATAGCTCGTATTTTAAGTAAAAATTTCGATAATTTGGATTATAATTTAGTATTTGCTTTTTGGTCAGGACATGAACAAAACTTGTCTGGCTCCAAAAATTATTTGGAATCTTTAAGTCAATTTGAAAGAGATAACATAGAAGTTGTTATTAACTTGGATGTTATTGGGTCATACGGAGAAAAGAATTATATTATATGGAGAGAAAATGATAATGCTTTAAAACATACAGAAGAAATATCAAATTGGAAAGAAATAAATATAAGTCCATCAACTAGAGGTGCTGACAATAGCGATCATTATTATTTTGCAATTGAAAATATACCTGCATTCACTATAAGATCAGAAGATTGGGCAGCAGATTCTGGAAGTTTTGGAGATAATAGGTATGGAGTTAATATTGAAAATGTTAAGTTGTTAACTCAGAACCTAGTAAATTATATTTATAACTTGAAAGAGGAAAAAAATGTTTGAGAATATTGGTCATGAAGCGTATGTTTTTTTTATTTCCATGCTTCCTTTTTTTGAGTTAAGATTAGCAATACCTTATGGAATTCTAAACCAAATCCCATGGCAAGAAACTTTCCTTATTGCTATTTCAGGAAACTTTGTCCCTATAATTCCTTTGCTTTTATTATTGGAGAAAATTTTGAATTATTTAAAAAAAATTGATATATTTAAGAGCTTTTATTCCTTTGTAATGGAAAAGTCTCATCATAATAAAGGAATAGTGGAAAAGTATGGGAAACTAGGTTTATTTGTATTTGTTGCTATTCCCATACCTGGCTCTGGAGTATATACTGGTGCGGCTGTAGCAATGCTATTAGGTATGAAGAAGAGAGATACTTTTTTACCTCTTACCTTAGGGATGTTAATAGCAGGTGTTTTAGTAACTGCTGGAACTATAGGGGTGGTTAATATTTTTGAAAACCCATTATTTGTAATTATATTTATTTTAATTTCATTTTTTACCTATAAAAGAATAACTGAAAAAAGAAAAAACACATAAAAACCCACATAAAAAGGGCCTCTTTAAAAGAGGTCCTTTTTCTATTGACGGGACTTTTGTCCTTATTTGTGAATTATTAATAAATTATGAATTATTTTACCAAGATAGTGGTAAAATATAGCTAAAGTAGTAAAAAGTGGTAGAGAATGGTATGAAGTGGGTGAAATTCTAAATGTTTATGGGTGAATATCAACATACAATCGACCAAAAAGGAAGAATAATGATGCCAGCTAAGATAAGAAGTCAGCTTGGAGAGCGCTTTGTTCTTACAAAAGGACTAGATTCTTGTTTATTTGTGTACCCTGAACAGGAATGGAAAGCTTTAGAAGAAAAGCTAAAAAAGTTGCCCTTTACAAATAAAGATGCCCGAAATTTCTCTAGATTTTTCTTTTCTGGTGCAACAGAAGTAGAATTTGATAAACAAGGACGAATTTTAATCCCTAATAACCTTAGACTTCATGGAAAGCTTGTTAAAGAAGCAGTAATAATTGGAGTTTCTACTAGATTAGAAATTTGGGATAAGGAAACTTGGGAAGATTATAATACTGCAAGCCAAGGAGAGTACGAAGAATTAGCAGAAAAAATGATGGATTTCGAAATAAATTTTTAAAAGAATGGTGATGAAATGAACTTCCAACACACCTCAGTTTTATTAAATGAGTCTTTAAAATATATGAACCCAGTTACTGGGGAGATTTTTGTAGATGGAACTTTGGGAGGAGCAGGTCATTCTATGGCCTTTTTAAAAAAACTTCTGCCTACTGGAATACTAATAGGGATAGATCAAGATAAAACTGCTTTAAAAAATGCTGAAGAAATATTTAATGAATACAAAGATAATATTATTTTATTACATAGTAACTTCCTGAATATAAAAGAGATAGTAGAAGAAAGATATCCTGAAGGAGTAGATGGGGTTTTCCTAGACATTGGTGTTTCCTCTCCTCAAATAGATACTCCGGAAAGAGGATTTAGCTATATGCAAGATGCTCCTTTAGATATGAGAATGAATCAGGAGGATGAAATTGATGCCTCATACATAGTTAACAACTATTCTCAGGAAGAATTACATCGGATAATCAGAATATATGGTGAGGAGAAATGGGCCAAAAGGATCGCAGAATTTATAGTAAAAAAAAGAGAAGAAAAAGCAATTATAACAACAATAGAACTAGTAAAAGTAATAGAGGCAGCTATACCAAAGGGAGCTAGAGAAAAAGGATCTCACCCAGCAAAAAGAACTTTTCAAGCTTTAAGAATAGAAGTAAACCATGAACTTGATGTATTAGAAAAAGCTATTGATGACTCGTTAAAAGTATTAAAAAAAGGTGGAAGACTTGGTATTATTACTTTTCATTCTTTAGAAGATAGAATTGTTAAAGAAAGATTTAAGTATTATGAAAAAAATTGTGTTTGCCCCCCAGAATTGCCTATGTGTAATTGCGATAAAGAAAAAGAAGTAAAAATTCTTACAAAAAAACCTATTATTCCTTCAGAAGAAGAGATAGAAAATAATCCTAGATCTAAAAGTGCCAAACTTAGAGTTTTAAGAAAAATTTGATAAGAGGTGGTGTTAGTTATGGAGAAGGCAAGAAGAGTTGTTGGGCTTGACTATCCCGTTCAAGAAACTGGATTAAGACAAAGAGAAAACCTAATAAGAGAAAAGGTAAGAATAACAAAAGAAAGAAGTATTGATAATGAGAATAAAGTAAAAGGAATCTTTAAATATTTTTGTATGGGATTGCTTTGTATGGGCCTTCTTCTTGGCCAATGTGTGTACATAAACAATCAAGGAGTTGAAATGGGCAAACTTAACAGTATGATTGGAGAATATAAATTAGCTAATGATAAAAATATAATTAAAATTTCAAATCTTTCTTCTTTAGAAAACATAGAAAAAACTGCAATTAACGAATATAATATGATTAAGCCAATGAATATACAATATCTAAGAAGATAAATCTTAGTTAATGAGGAGAGAAAATTGAAAATTGTTTCAGATAAAAATATAAATAATGGTCGAATAAAAATTACTATAGCGTTATTTCTATTAGTAATTTTTTTTATCATCGGATTTCTTTTTAAAATAATGATATTAGATGGTGAAGAACTAAAAAAAATGTCAATTAATCAAAGCTTTAGAGAAGTTGTTACCGACTCTAAAAGAGGAGGTATCTACGATTGTAATGGCTCCCCATTAGCTATTAGCTTGGATGCATATTCTTTAGCTATAGATCCATTATTGACCAGGGAAGACAAAGACCTCCACAAAAAACTGGAGGATATTTCCCGTATTCTTAATATAGAAGAAGAAAAATTAATCGATGCTGTAAATAAGCAAAGTCGATTTGTATGGATAAAAAGACTTATTGAAGATGAGGATGCTGAAAAAATAAGGGAGCTAAGATTAAAAGGTTTATTATTTTTCAAAGAAAGTAAAAGGGTATATCCTAAAGGACAGTTTTTAGCTAATGTTATTGGATTTGTAGGTCAGGATAATAAGGGATTGGAAGGTTTAGAATATTATTATAACGATATTCTTCAGGGTGTTCCTGGTAAAATATTGGTAGAAGAAGACTCTAAGGGTAGAAGTATTAATTCTTCTATTTATCAAATCCTTCCTCCTCAAGAAGGTCTAGATATTTATCTAACAATTGATGAAACAATTCAATATGTTACCGAGAAAAGACTTTTAGAAGGGGTAGAAGAGCTTCAGGCAGAAAAAGCGGTTGCAATGGTCTATGATTTGCAAAAAGGTGAGCTATTGGCAATAGCTAATTACCCTACTTATGATCCTAACTACTATTCAACTTTTACAAATGAACATTTTAGAAATATCGCTATAAATTCTGTATATGAAGTAGGTTCAACTTTTAAACCTTTTATAGCAGCAGCAGCTATAGAAGAAGCTAAGGTAGGTAAAAATGAAGAAATCCAATGTGATAGCTCTATTAAAGTCTTGAATTATAATATTAGAGAAATAATTTATCCTAGAAGTTATGGTAAACAAACAGTAGTACAAGCATTGCAAAATTCTTCTAATACAGGATTTGTTCAAATTGGGCAAAAACTTGGTAAAGAAGACTTATATAGATACATTCGAGGATTTGGATTAGAAGGAAGAACAGGAATTGATCTTCCAGGAGAACGAACAAGCAATATTATACCAGAAAAAAGAGCTACTATTCTAGATGTCTCAGTAAGTGCCATAGGGCAAGGAAATGCTTTAACTCCCATACAGTTAATTAGAGGATTCGCTTCCATAGTAAATGATGGAAAATTAATGAAACCTTATCTTTTAAAAGAAGCGAAAGATCTTAGTGGGGATGTTATAATTAAAAATGAATCAGAAGTTGAAAGAATTGTTATATCGAAAGAAACTTCAGAATATATGCAAAATGCTTTGAGAAGTGTTGTAGATGAAGGAACGGGTAAAAGAGCAAGAATAGATGGCTTTAGTATAGCTGGAAAAACCGGTACAGCTCAAAAAATTTCAGCTGAGGGGGGTTACTTGACGGATCAAGTAGTTACTTCTTTTATAGGTTTTGCGCCAGCTAATAATCCTAGATTCGTTTGTCTAGTAATGTTTGATAATCCTAAAAAGTATAAAACGGGAAGTCAAACAGCAGCTCCTGTATTCAAAGATGTTATGGAAAAAACTTTGGAATATTATGATATAGTTCCAGAAATACTTCCCGAGGATGTTGAAGGAAAAGAACCAATAATAAAAAAAGAGAAAATTATGAAGAAGGTTCAAAAGTATCAAACTAGAGAAATTGAAGAAGTAGAAGAAATAAAAAACAACCCAGATGGATTTATTAAAAAGGGTACAGGATCATATATTTTAGCCCAGTACCCCTCAGAAGGGGAAGAAATAACAGAGGATAAAAAAGTAACAATTTATTTGTCAGAGAAAGATAATAATGAAATATTAGTTCCAGATTTACAGGGCATGACAATTATTGAATCAGGGAAACTTCTAGAACAAATGGGTTTAATAATTAAAGTTAATGGCAGTGGCTACGCTGATTCTCAACTCCCTGCTCAAGATACCCTAATTAAAAAGGGTTCTGTTGTTCAAGTATACTTTTCAAATAAAATTGAAGGAAAAAGTGAAAATGATAAAAATTAGTCTTAAAGAATATGCTCTACTTTTAGGGTATGAATACCAAGGAGAAGAAGATATCTTTTTTAACAAAATAGCATTAGATTCTAGAAAAATTAGACCAGGAGACCTTTTTGTAGCAGCTAAAGGGGAAACTACGAATGGTCACCAATATATAAGCCAAGCTTTAGAAAAAGGCGCAGTAGGATTGGTTTCTCTTGGAGGAGAGGAAATTATTTTAGAAAAAACTAATACTTTAATTGATAAAAACAGAGATACTTTGGAAGAGTTTTTTTATAAAACAGGAAAAATAATTAGAGAAAGAGTAAAAAGCAAAGTTATTGGTGTGACTGGGAGTGCAGGAAAGACTACGACTAAAGACATGCTTTATACAGTTCTTAAAGAAGAATGGAATGTAATAAAAACAGAGGGTAATTTTAACAATGAATTAGGACTTCCTATGACTATGTCAAAGGCTAATGAAAATACAGATTATATGATTTTGGAAATGGGCATGAGAGGTTTGGATGAAATTAGGTACCTATCTGAAATATCTGAACCTGACTACGGAATAATAACAAGTATAGAACCAGTGCATGCAGAATTATTAGGAAGCATTGAAAATATCGCAAAGGCAAAAGCCGAGATTGGAGATAGTATTCCTAGTTATGGCTGTCTAGTTATTAATTATAAAGATGAGGATATTCTTAAGCCCTATTTAAAAAATTTAAAGGGAAAACTAATTACTGCTGGATTTTCTGAAAATGCAGATTATTATATAAAAGATATTGTTTCTGAAAAAGAAAATTATACTGAATTTATTTTAAAAACTAAAAACAATGAAAGAACAATAAAAATAAATACCCCAGGAAAACAAAATGTACAAAATGCAGCTTCCGTTTGTGCTTTAGGAGATTTTATTAACATTAGGCAAGAATCTTACTTAGCATTAATGAATGTGGAATTTTCAGAAATGAGGTTTAATGTTCAAGAAATATCTGGAGTGAAAATTATAAACGATGCCTATAATGCAAACCCTGCAGCTACATGTTTTTCTTTAGAATCAATGATTAAAGTACAGGGGGAAAGAAAATTGTTTGTTTTCGCAGATATGTTTGAGTTAGGTCATTATGAGAAAATAGGTCATGAACAAATAGCTACTAAAGCTTTAGAAGTAGGGGTGGATTTTATATTCCTTCTTGGAAATAATATTGACTACACATATGACAAATTAAAAGAAATACACTATAATATGGAACATGTTTTTAAATTTAAAGAAAAAGATAAACTTTTGAAAAAAATAAAGGAAATAATTCAAAAAAAAGATGTGATTCTTCTAAAAGGAAGCAGAGGTATGCACCTTGAAGAAATAGATAGAGATATTAAGGAGTTCTTAAATGTATTATGAGATAATGGTTTTTCTAATTTTATCTGGAATAGGCATTATTTCAGGGAGATTTTTAATTCCTTTTTTAAGAAAAATAAAATTTGGTCAAACTATAAGAGAAGAAGGACCAGAAAGTCATAAGACCAAAACAGGCACCCCCACAATGGGAGGAGTACTTTTTTTCTTTTTATTTATTTTAGGAGGAATTTTTTTTGCTAATGATAGCAAGGAATTATGGTTTATGATTATTTTTTCCTTAGTTTTCGGTGTTATAGGATTTTTAGATGATTACTTGATAGTTGTAAAAAAAAGTAATATAGGCCTTACTGTAAAGAGCAAATTTTTAATGTTATGTTTTACATCCCTTGGGGCTACTTACTATTATTTAAATGTTATGGGACATGCTTCAAGCCTTAATATTGAATCACTAGGAATCTTTATTGATTTAGGGATTTTTTATTATATTTTTGCTTTAATTTTAATAGTAGGGACAACTAATGCAGTTAATATAACCGATGGTATAGATGGTTTATCCACTTCTGTTACAATAGTTGCTTCCCTGTTTTACTTAATTTATTCTTTTATATATAAAATAAATAGTGTTATGCTTTTTAGCATATTTATTTTAGCTTCTTGCTTTGCTTTCCTTTTTTATAATTGGTACCCGGCTAAAGTTTTTATGGGGGATACAGGGTCACTGTTTTTAGGAGGAGCATTAGCAGTAGCAGCCATGGTTACTAAAACAGAACTATTACTTCCATTAGTAGGGGGAGTTTATGTAATTGAAACTTTATCTGTAATAGCTCAAGTTTTTTCATTTAAAGTTTTTAAAAAGAGGATTTTTAAAATGAGTCCTATTCATCATCATTTTGAATTAAGTGGATGGAAAGAAAAAAAGATTGTTTTTGTGTTTTCTGGAACAGGCCTTATTTTTTTAATTATCTCCTTGCTTTTAATCTAAAGAAACAGGTGATTATAAATGGAATTGAACTTTGAAAGAGTATTAGTTATAGGAGCAGCTAGAAGTGGTCTTAAAACTGCAGAATTTTTGTTAAAAAAAGATATAGAAGTATACTTAAATGACTTTAAAGAGAATCCTGAGATACCAGAATTTTTTTATAATTTTAAAAACTTCCACAAAGTTTTTGGAAAAGATCCTGATATCTCTATAATATCTCCAACTCTTATTATATTAAGTCCAGCAGTAACCCTTGATAGACCATTTCTTATTGAGGCCACTAAAAAAAGGATAAAAATTATCAGCGAGCTTGAATTAAGTTATCGCTTTGCTCAAGCGCCTTTTATTGGCATAACTGGTACAAACGGAAAAACTACAATAACATCACTAATTGGGGAATTATTTAATACTGCAGGATTTAACACTTTAGTCGGTGGTAATATTGGGAATCCTTTAATTACTGAAGTTGAAAAGATACCTAAAGATGGAGTGATAGTAGCTGAGATTTCCAGTTTCCAATTAGAGAGTATTGATTTGTTTGCACCTCAAATTGCTATTTTCACTAACCTTACTCCAGATCATTTGGATCGTCATAAAAACATGGAGAATTATCTTGAAGTAAAATCTAGAATTTTCAAGAATCAAAGTGAAGATGATTTTCTTATTCTTAACAAAGATGATCCTTTTCTTAAAGATCTAGAAAAGAAAAGTATGGGGAAAGTTCTATACTTTAGTAGAAAAGAAAAAGTTGCTGAAGGTGCTTTCCTTCAAGATGGATATCTTATGGTATCCTATAATAATAAAACTTACAAAATAATTAAAGCAGAGGAGATTTTCATTAAAGGTGGACATAATCTAGAAAATGCTATGTGTGGAGTTTTAGCTGGTATTGTAAAAAAAATTCCTATTAATATTATAGCAAAGGTATTGAAGGATTTTAGAGGAGTTGAACATAGACTAGAACACTCGGGAGAGTACGATGGAGTTTTGTATATAAACGATTCTAAGGGAACAAATCCTGACGCTAGCTTAAAGGCCTTGGCATCTTATAATCAGCCTATTATTATTATTGCGGGAGGACGAAACAAGGGAAATTCATTTGAAGAATATGCAAGAGTAATTAAAGAAAAATGTAGATTTGCAGTTTTAATTGGCGAATCAAAACATGAAATTAAAGAAGAATTAAAGAAACTTAATTATAATAATTATTTTTTAACCGATGACTTTGAAGAAGCCGTGTTAAAAACAGTAGAGCTATCAGAAAAAGGGGATGTGGTTTTATTATCTCCTGCTTGTGCCAGCTGGGATATGTTTCCTAATTATGAAATTAGGGGAGATCAATTTAAAAAATTGGTAAAGAAGTATAATGAAAAATAAACTTTTTCAAACAGGAAAAAAATTTGATCCTTTATTATTTTATTCTGTTATCTCATTAGCTCTAATTGGTTTAGTTATGGTATTAAGCTCAAGTTCTTATTTAGGATCTATTTCGTATAATGATTCTTTCCATTTTTTTAAGAGGCAAATTGTGTTTTTCGCAATTGGTCTACTAATAATGCTTTTAGTCTCTAAAATAAATTATAAAGCATACAATAATCAGGAATTCATATTGCTCATGGGAGCTATAGTTGTTATATTTTTATTTATGCTTTTTACCCCTTTGGGTAAAACTGTAAATAATGCTACCCGTTGGCTAGAATTAGGGCCTTTTCCAAGATTTTCCCCATCTGAATTAGCAAAAATATACCTTGTATTCTTTTATGCATGGTGGATAAATAAAAATTTCAATTATTTTACAACAATTAAAGGTTTTCTTTTAAGTTTTATACCAATGCTTCTTGTTTTTACTTTGATAATTAATCAACCAGACTTAAGTACGGCAGGTATAATAGTAATTGTAACTTTAATTACTTATTTTCAAGCAGGAGCTAAAATGAGACATGTTTTCTCATTAGTAGGATTGGGAATATTATCTGCTTGGTATTTCGTAGCTTCTTCTGAGTATAGAAGAAATCGTATTACATCTGTATGGCGTCCTTTCGAAAACCAATTAGATGAAGGTTATCAAGTAGTAAAATCTCTTTTTGCATTAGGATCAGGAGGCTTTTGGGGATTAGGAATAGGAAATAGCCGTCAAAAATATCTTCATCTTCCAGAAAGACATACGGATTTTATTTTTTCTATTATGGGTGAAGAAATAGGATTTATTGGACTGATTTTTGTTATTTTTCTTTTTTCAATGGTTTTTTGGCGTGGTTATTATACAGCAATAAAGGCAGATACTTTTTTTGGAAAATTATTAGCTTTAGGGATTACTAATATGCTTTTAGTTCAAACTTCTATAAATATTTTAGTAGCTGCAGGTTTGTTTCCAACGACAGGTATAACTCTTCCTTTGATAAGTTATGGAGGAACTTCATTAGTCATTACTATGGCAGCTATTGGAGTATTGCTAAACATTTCTAGTAATATGGAAAAAAATCCAAGAAAAAATTGAGGATATATAATATGAAAGCTATTTTTACTGGTGGGGGCACAGGAGGACATATTTATCCTGCTTTAGCTGTTGCCCAAAGATTTAGGGATATATCTAATATTGAAATTAGATATATAGGATCAGAAATTGGTATGGAGAAAAAAATTATAGAAGATGCAGGATTTCTTTTTTCAGGAATAGAGACTGATGGTTTTAGGAGTAAAAATCCTATTGATAATTTTAAGGTTCTTCTCAAATTGCGGGAAGCTACAAAAGTAGTAAAAGAAATTTTAAAAAATGATAAGCCAGAATTTGTCTTTGCAACAGGAGGTTATGTTTCAGCTCCAGTGGTTTTAGCTGCAAAAAACCTTAAGATACCTATTTTCCTTCATGAACAGAACTCTATTCCAGGCCTCACTAATAAAATAAGCAGTAGATTTGCCAAATTAGTGTTTACAACTTTTCCAGGAAGTGAAAAACATTTCCCAACTAAAATTAAAACTGTATATTCTGGGCTTCCTGTAAGGAAAGAATTTTCTAATATTAATATAAAGGAAGCTTATCAGAAATTTAATTTCAATGAAGATAAAAGAACATTACTTATTACTGGTGGTAGCGGAGGATCTTTTTTTCTTAACAAGGCTGTTTTATCTCTTTATGAGTTTGCTCAAAATGAAGATATCCAGATCATACATGTTACTGGAGAAAGGGACTATCCTATAATTCGGGAGAAAATTGCAAAAATGTCTTATATAAGTGAGAATATTCATCTATATCCTTACTTATCGAATATGTATGATGCCTTAGCAATTGCAGATATTTGTATTTCCAGGGCTGGAGCAGCTTTTCTTTCTGAAATGTTGTTTATGGGGAAAACAGGTGTTGTTATTCCTTTTCCTTATGCTGCCAACAATCATCAATTAGAAAATGCAAAGGATCTTTCGGAAAAAAAAGCAATTATAATGATAGAAGAAAAGGAAATTCAAAGAGATTCTGTTATACTGAAGGAAATTATATTAGATCTTTTAAAAAATGAAGAAAAAATAGAGAAGATGAAAAAGACTTCTTCCCAGTTAGGAATTAAAAATACTTTAGATATTATTGTAAATAACATTTTAAAGGAAATAGGTGTAAATTTTGAATAAAAAAATTCATTTTATTGGAATAGGCGGAATAGGAATGAGTGCCATAGCTGGAATCCTCTTGGAAAAAGGCTATGAAATTTCTGGTTCAGACCTAAAAAAGACAAAAATAACAGAAAAACTGGAAGATATTGGAGCTTGTATTTATTATTATCATAATAAAGAAAATATTGATGAATCAGTATGTGAAGTAGTAGTATCCTCTGCGATTAAAAAAGATAATCCGGAATATATAGAAGCTTTAGAGAGAAATTTGAAAATTACTCCTAGAGCAGAAAAATTAGCCCAAGTAATGAATTTAAAGAAAGCTATTTGTGTTGCAGGAGCACATGGAAAAACAACTACAACAGGAATGTTATACTGCATTTTAAAAGAAGGAAAATTCAAACCCTCCGTGATGGTAGGAGGAGTATTAAATAATATATCTGGGAACTATAAATTGGACTCTGGAGAATATTTTGTAGCTGAAGCTGATGAAAGTGACCAATCTTTTCTAATGCTATCTCCTTATGGATGTATTATTACTAATATAGAAGATGATCACATGGAAAATTATGGCTCAATGGAAATGATTATTAATGCTTTTGAACTGTTTCTCTCTAGTACAGTAAGACAAGATTTGATAACTCTTTGTATAGATAATGCTAATATAAATAAAATAAAAGAGAACATCCCTGAAGCTATTACATATTCTTTATTAGATAACAATGCTGATTACTATAGTGATAATATCAGCTATCAAGGTATTGGAATCGGAGGAGATTTATACGAAAAAGGGAAATTGTTAGGAAGGTTACAGCTATTGATTCCCGGTATTCATAATCTACAGAATGCTATAGGCTCAGCGGCTCTTTCTTTAAAATTAGGTATATCTTTTGAAGATATTCAAAAGGGATTTTTAACTTTTAATGGTGTAAATAGAAGATTCCAAATTCTTTTAAATAAAGATAATTTAATAATCATTGATGATTACGCCCATCATCCTTCAGAAATTAAAGCAACCATTAAAGGGGCTAAGGAAGCTCATTCTGGAGAAATAGTTGTAATATTTCAACCCCATAGATATTCTAGAACACATCAATTACTTAAAGAATTCTCCATGAGTTTTTCTTTAGCGGATAAAATAATTTTACTACCAGTTTACTCTGCGGGAGAGCTTAGTACTCACGGAGTAAGTACAGAGGACATTTTTAAAGGAATGTCGGCTGAAGATAAAGAAAAAACCAAAATATTTAGTGATTTTTCTCAAGCAGAGGAATATATTAAAAATAATGTAATAAAAAACAATAAAGAACAACTTATAATGACTATGGGTGCAGGAGATGTCTTTCTTTTAGGAGAAAGTTTAGCCCAATCAGAAGGTGTGTAAATGGAAATTAAAAGAAATAAACTATTAAGTACAATGACTTCATGGAGAATTGGTGGACCAGCTACTTTATTGCTAATTCCAGAAAACAAAAATGAGCTTATAGAAGCTGTAAAAATAGCTAAAAAAGCTGGAAACTTCTATTTAATTGGTAATGGTACAAACATTTTAGCTAAAGATGAAGGTTATTCTTTACCATTAATAAAACTAGGTGAAGGTTTCAAAAAATTTGAATTATCAGGAAGCATTTTACATGCATATGCAGGAGTATCTTTAATTGCATTAGCTTTAAAAACAGCAAGGGAAGGGTTAGAAGGTTTAGAATTCGCTTCAGGAATTCCAGGTACTTTAGGAGGTGGGATTACCATGAATGTTGGGGCCCATGGTTTGGAATTAGAAGATATTATTCTTGAAGTGGAAGTATACGATATAATAGAAGAAAAATATAAAAAAATGAAAACTAAAGAAATAGAATTTTCCTATAGAAATTCTATCTTTAAAAATAATTCACGATACATAATAGTTGGGGCTTTAATGGAACTTTCCCTAGGTGATAAAGATAGTCTGTTGAAAAAGGTGAAAGAATATAAAGAGGATAGACAATTAAAACAACCTTATGAATATCCTAATAGTGGAAGTGTATTTAAAAATCCACCAGGTCTTTCAGCGGGAAAATTAATTGAAGATGCTGGACTAAAAGGATTTAATATTAATGATGCTGAAGTTTCTCTTAAACACGGAAATTTTATTATTAATAAAGGAAATGCTACAGCTAAAGATGTAATCCTTTTAATGGAATATATAGAGCAAGTAGTTAAAGAAAAATTCAATGTTAAGCTAGAAAGAGAAGTGATTATCTTAGGATGATTGTAATAATTTTATGTGGTGGTTTTCCAAATAAGTAATATTTGCTATAATGAATAGGATAATAGGTGAATAATTTGGTAACAGACATAAAAAAATATAAAAATGAAAAGAAAAAAGAAAAAAAAATAGGTTTTATGAGAGGTTTGTTTTTCTTACTTCTAAAAATCTTCTTAATTGCTAGTATAATGAGCGCAATTATTATTTATGTACCTATCTTTAAAGTATCAGAGGCTAATATTACAGGATTGTTTTATTTAGAAAAAGATGCTTTAGATTCTCAATTAGGAGATTTAAAAGGTGAAAACATTATTTTTCTCAACAAAAAAAAATATAAAGAAACCTTTTTAGCAAATAGTTACGTTAAAGAAGTAGAAATAAAAAGAAAATACCCAAACAAACTTTTAGTTACAATTAAAGAAAGGGCTCCAGTTGCTTTGTTGGTAACTAGTGATGGCTTTATACAAATAAGTGAAGGTTCTATTTTTCTTGATATAAGACAGTCTCCTGGCTCTTACGACCTTCCTTTAATTACAGGAATAGAGTTATATGCTATTCCTGGAGTAGGAAAAAAGATCGAAAATTTAGCCTTAGAAGAAGCATTAAAAATTATTTCAGGGTCCAATAGAATATTAATGGATAAAATAGCAGAAATAAATATAGAAAATGATAGGATAATAGCTTACACTAGAAATGGTATAATAGTATTATTAGGTGGAGCAGAAGATATAGATAATAAACTTAAAATTCTTGAAGGTATAATGGAAGATATTGTTGATGTTACTATTTCAGTTTCTGAAATTGAGCATATCGACCTTAGGTTTAAAGGTACTTATGTAATTAAAAGAATCCAAGACTGAAAGGGGAAATAAAATGTTTGAGCAGGGAAATCATCTTAGTAAATTAGCTACTATAAAAGTAATAGGGGTAGGTGGCGGTGGAAACAATGCAGTAAACCGAATGATAGAATCAAGCATAGCTGATGTAGAATTTATCGCTGTAAATACAGATGCTCAAGCTTTGATTTCCTCATTGGCACCGGTAAAAATGCAAATAGGTGAAAAATTAACTAGGGGATTAGGTGCGGGTGCAAATCCTGAAATAGGAAAAGAAGCAGCTGAAGAAAGTCGCGAAGAATTAGTTAATGCTCTAAAAGGTAGCGATATGGTTTTTGTTACTGCTGGTATGGGTGGGGGAACTGGAACAGGAGCAGCACCAGTAATAGCTCAGATAGCCAAAGAAATGGGAGCTCTTACAATAGCTGTAGTTACAAAACCTTTCTCTTTCGAAGGCTCTTTAAGAAACAAACATGCCAAAGAAGGTATCGAAAGATTAAAAAATGCTGTAGATACTCTGATTACTATACAAAACGATAAAATATTTGAAGTGGTGGAAAAAAGAGTTCCCATAAATCAACAATTTAGAATTGCAGATGATATTCTAAGACAAGGTGTTCAAGGTATATCCGATTTAATCAATAAACCGGGCTTAATTAACTTAGATTTATCCGATGTTAAAACTATTATGAGAGATAAGGGAACAGCAATAATGGGCATTGGTGTTGCTAGCGGAGATGATCGAGCTGTAAAAGCAGTAATAGCTGCAATCTCATCTCCTCTACTTGAAACAAATATTAATGGAGCTCAAGGAATTATACTTAATTTTACAGGATCAGATAGTTTGTCCATGGATGAAATTAGAGATGCTACTGAGGAAGTAAATAAACTAGCAGGTAAAAATTCCAATGTCATTCTTGGTGCTGTAATTGATGAAAGCCTTAATGAAGATGAAATAAGAGTAACAGTTGTAGCTACTGGATTTGATGAAGAAAGAGGAAAGAAAATCACCAATGAATTTTCTATGGAGAGTTCAGAAGATGATATTGAAATCCCGGATTTTATCAGATCAAGCAGAAACTGGTGATATTGGGCTATTGAGTTATACTCAATAGCCATTTTTAATAGAGGGAGGGAAAAAATGAATTGTCCTTTTTGTAATCACTTTGATACAAAAGTATTAGATACCAGACCGGCTAATGAAGGAAAGGCTATCCGCAGAAGAAGAGAATGTATAAGCTGTCAAAAAAGATTTACGACCTACGAGAAACTTGAAAGTATACCTTTGGTTGTTGTAAAAAAAGATGGCCGAAGAGATATCTTTAATTCTGATAAGATATTAAGTGGGATTATCAAGGCTTGTGAAAAAAGACCTGTAAGTATGGATACAATAGAAAAAACCGTTGCAGATATTGAAAAAACCCTTAATAGTAATCTGGACAAAGAGATTACTACAACTATTATTGGTGAAGAAGTTATGAAAAAATTAAAAGAAATAGATGAAGTAGCTTATGTTCGTTTTGCTTCTGTATATCGGGAATTTAAGGATGTAAGCACCTTTATCCAAGAAATTGAAGATTTAATTAGAAAACCTCAAAAGGATAAAGCTGAAACAGAATGAAGATATACCATAATGAATTTTTTGATGATCAAAGTATTAAATATGGATTTACAGATAGAACTGGTGGTTATAGTGTAGAACCTTTTAGTAGCCTAAATTTAGCATTTCACGTGGAAGATAATCCTGAAAATGTGACATTAAATAGAAAAATACTTTCTGAAGAAATGAAATTTGATGAAGAAAAATTAACTTGGTCTTCTCAGGTTCACGGTGATAATATCTTTATTCTTAAAGATAAAAACAAGGTGGGTTTTATTGGAGAATATGATGGGATAATAACTAATCTTAAAGACATACCAATAATGACTCTTTATGCTGATTGTATTCCAATTCTACTTCATGATCCGGTAAAGAATATAATAGGGACTATTCATGCAGGGTGGAAAGGAACTTTTCTAGAAATAGCAAAAAAAGCTGTATCTCTAATGATAGAGGAGTTTTCTTCTAATCCAAATGATATTAAAGCTTTAATTGGCCCTGGTATTTGCAAGGAAGATTATCTTGTATCAGAAGAGTTAATAAAAGAATTTAATTATAAATTTCCAGAAATAGTATCTAGAGATAATTATAATCTAGATCTAAAATTAATTAATAAACAAATTTTAGAGAAAAAAGGAATTATTAAAATTTTTGATATGGAGATCTGCACTTCTTGTGACAATGAGAACTTTTTCAGTTTTAGAAAAGAAAAAGGTATGACGGGGAGATTTGCAGCCTTAATAATGCTAAAATAAGAGGTGCAGTAAATGAAATTAAATAAAATAATGCAAATTATTGTATTTGTTTTCCTACTGATTTTTTTAATAAACTCTGCTTATAATTATGTTTTAAACAATTTCCTCATAAAAACAGAGGTTATTAAAGAAGGTGTATTATTAAAAGGGTATGATACCCAGGGATATATTTTTGGCAAAGAGTCCCTGATCAGAGCAGATTCAGATGGACCAATAAAAATTAATGTTACAGAAGGTCAAAGAGTGGGAAAAAAACATCCAGTAGCTTCAAAAAATGGAGAATATATTTTAAGCCCAACTAGTGGTCTTGTTTCTTTTGAATATGATATGTTAGAAAGTATAATTGATCCTTATGAAAATTCAAATTTTAATTTTGAGGATGTTAAATTAAACTATGCAAAATATGAAGTAACTGAGAAAGATAACCTTATTAAAGGTGATGTTATTATGAGAATTCAAGATAACTTAGAACAGCCTAAGCTTTATCTAGAACTGCCAATAACAAGTTTTAAAGAACCTTTGCAAAATGGACAGGTTCTCTCTGTAAAATTTCCGGAAGAAGATGTTTTGAAAGTAAAAATATTAAAATTAAAAGGTTTGGGGCAAAAAGCACTAATAGTATTAGAATTTTTGGATATGCCCAAAACATATAATAGAATTCAAGATTTGAAAATTATATCTGAAGAAATAAAAA
Source organism: uncultured Eubacteriales bacterium (assembly GCA_964642925.1). GTDB lineage: Bacteria > Bacillota > Peptococcia > Peptococcales > SKKY01 > SKKY01. The sequence goes on from CAZXPJ010000016.1 coordinate 25,151, forward strand.
CACTTCTAATTCCAAAAGAATCTTTAACAAATGTTAATGGAATTGAAGGTATCTATACTGTTACAAAAGGATTAGTAATTTTTAAAGAATTGAATATTATTGGAGAAGAAGAAAATTATCTTTTAACAGATTCTCTAAAACCTAATACAGAAATAGTTCTAAATCCTAGATTTGTTTCCGAAGGAAAATACCTTAGATAAGGATGAAAAAAATGTCAGTTAAAGAAAATTATGATAAAATTAAAAATGTTTTAAAAAATAAAGAAGTTTCTCTAATTGCCGTTGTAAAAGAACAATCAATTGAAGATATTGAAGAATTATATAAATTAGGCCAAAGGATTTTTGCAGAAAATAGAGTACAAGATTTATTAAGCAAAGTAGATTATTTTAAAAACACTGATATGAGATGGCATTTTATTGGTCATTTACAAAGAAATAAAGTAAAATACATTATAGACAAAGTAGATTTAATACATTCTCTTGATAATATTAGACTTGCTGAAGAAATTTCAAAAAGAGCAATAAGGTCTAGTAAAATAATGGATTGTTTAGTACAGGTAAATACTGGGAATGAAGATAATAAGTATGGAATTAGCTTTACTGAATGCGAAGAATTCTTGGATAAAATGCAAGAATTTCCAGGAATTAGAATAGTAGGGTTAATGGCCGTTACACCTTTTTCTGAAAATGCTGAAGAGGCTCGCCCTTATTTTAAAAAGATGAAATTACTTTTTGATAAAGTAAAAAAACAAAAGTATAATAATAGTGAGATGAAATATCTTTCTATGGGTATGAGTAATGATTATAGGATTGCTACTGAAGAAGGTGCTAATATGGTTAGAATTGGCAGTCTTTTATTTTACTGAGAGGGGATAAATAATTATGGGTTTTAAAAACTTCTGGGAAGCGTTAGGTTTTGGAGATTCTGAAAAAGATGATAGAGAAGAATACTATGAAGAAATAGATGAGGCACCTAATTTTGTTCCTACAAAAAAAGAAAGAAGTAATAATTTAGTTGCTTTAAAAAGTGATAAAGTTAGTGTTGTAGTTATTGAACCTACTAATTTTGAAGAAGCACCTATTATAGCTGATAATTTGAAAGATAAAAGACCAGTAATTATAAATATGGAAAATGCTGATCCAGTTTTAATTAGAAGAATGATAGATTTTATTGGTGGAATTTGTTATGCAATTGGTGGAACAATGCAAAAAATAGGCTACAAAATTATTTTAGTAGTACCTCCAAATGTTAATATTTCAGGAGAATTAAAAGAATCATATACTCAGCAAGATCAAGAAGAAGTTTTTGCCTGGGTTACTCATTTTGACAAGGAGGATTAACCTTGAAGAAAATAGGATTTATTGGAACGGGTAATATGGCAGAAGCTATTATTAGGGGTATTCAAAAAAAAGAAAACATAAAAAAAGAAAATATTTTTGCTTTTGAAGTATCTGAAGAAAGAATTTGTTATATGAAAGGAAAATACAATATAACTTTCCTTGAGTCAATAAACCAAGTTCTAAAAGAATCTGACTACATCTTCCTAGCCATCAAGCCACAGGTATTTCCAATTATCTTCGGATCAGATATAGGATTTGAATACTCAGGTACTATTATTAGTATTATGGCAGGAATTGATACGATAAAGTTAAGTAAAGTATTTCCGAAAGCAGAAATAATTAGAACTATGCCTAATGTTCCAGCCCTTGTAGGGGAAGGGATTACAGGAGTATGTTTTTCACAAACAATCTCTAACGAGAACAAAAAAGAGGTTATTAATTTTTTACAGTCTATAGGGAAAACCTTAATAATTGAAGAGAAAAAAATAGACGCATTAACTGGCCTAAGTGGGAGTGGTCCAGCTTTTGTATTTCAATTTGCTGAAGCAATGGCAGATGCAGGAGTTTATTGTGGTCTTTCAAGAACAGAAGCCTCCCAGCTTGCAGCACAGACAATATACGGTAGTGCAAAAATGATAATGGAAACGGGAAAACACCCAGGAGAGCTAAAAGATTCTGTAACATCTCCAGGAGGAACAACAATTGAGGGAATTAAAGCTTTAGAAGAAAAAGGCTTTAAAAACTCCGTTATGGAGGCAGTTATTAGTAGTTATAAAAAATCTAAAGAATTAAAATAAGGGGTGTAGTTTTTGTACTTTTTAATACAGATGGTAAGTGTTGCTTTTGATGTTTTCTATTGGATGATGATAGCTAGAGTATTATTATCTTGGGTATCTCCTAGAGCAAATAACAGATTAATTGATTTTGTTACTGATGTAACAGATTATATATTAGTTCCAATTAAAAGATTTATTCCAACTAATTTTGGTGGAGTTGATTTTTCTCCTATTCTTGCAATTTTCCTTTTAAATTATGTCAAAAGACTAGTTATATCATTATTATTTAGATTAATGTAATAAAAGAAGGATGTATATGTGAAAACAAAAAATCAGAATTTCATAATAAATTCCATTAAAGAAAAAATTGAAAGAGTATTTCGATTAAATATTAAAGAGATAACAGATTTCCTTGAACCTTCAGAAGCCGATAGTTATGAAGAATTTTTAAAGAAAAACAAAGATAAAGTAAATTATTCTTTCTACGGTGGATATCCAGAAGCAGAAAGAAAGAAATTATGTATATCACCCCTGGAAGAAGATATTCTGCCAGAGGATTTTAATATTAAAGTAGTTGAAGCTTCAGTTAAAAAGATGATAAAAGAGATAAAACATAGAGATATTCTCGGTGCTTTAATGAGTATAGGAATTAAAAGAGAAAAAATTGGGGATATTTTTGTAATTCCTAATGGGGCGGGAGTTTTAGCTGATAACGAAATGGTCTCTTATATTTCAGGAAATTTTCCCATTATTAAAGGGAATAATTTTAACACTGAAATTTATGAAACAGATAATTACAGCTTTCCTGAAAGTGAATATACAGAAAAGATTATCAACCTTTCTTCTTGGAGACTAGATGGCTTTATTGCTAAAGCTTATAATTTATCAAGAAGTGAAGCTCAAAGTTTTATCAGATCTGGAAAAGTGAAAGTAAATCATAGAGAAAATCAAAAAACAGATTTTGTTCTAACTGAAAATGCAATAATAAGTGTTAGAACAAAGGGTCGTTTTATAATTAGAGAAGAACTAGGGAAAACCAAGAAAGATAATTTTAAGGTTTTAATTAATATTTACTGATAAGAGGGGTGCTATTTTATGATTACACCAAAAGAAATCCATGACAAAGAATTTAAACGTTCAATGAGAGGATATGACTTGGACGATGTGGATCAATTCTTAGATAGGATTATTAAAGACTTCGAAGAAATGTATCTTGAGAATGCTAACCTTAAAGAAAAAAGGGACGTATTAGAAAAAAGAATTGATCAATATGTTGAGATGGAAAGTAGCTTAAATAGAGCTCTTCTTCAAGCAGAAAAAACTGCTGAAATTGTAAAGATGGAAGCTATTGCTGAGAGAGATAGGATTTTAAATGAGGCAAGAGAAAAATCCATCCTGTTAATTGATAAAGCTAAAGTTAAAGCTGATTCTTTTAATAGTGATAATAAAGAATTAATAGAAAAATCAAATAAATTTAAAAATGATCTTATTAAACTATTTGAGAAACAAATTATAAATATAAAAGAAGCGGGAATTATTCAAGATGCTCAAGAAATTTTAGAAGATGAAGAAGAAATTGTATTACCTGAAACAATCTTTCAAGAAGCAGCCACAGCTAAGGAAAGAGATGAGGATGGCTTGCTTCCAGAATATAAAGAAGAATTTGATAATGGTCTTTTAGATGAAGAGGAAGAAGAATTTAAAAATAAAGTTTTTAAATTTTTAGATAAATGAAGTTGTTAAAAAGGTGACATCATGATTAACTCGTCCCTTGAGGGCGTTTTTTTATCCTTTAAGGATTAAAAATACTGGGAGGTTATTGAAGTTTATGGAAAAGAAAGATTATGGACAAACGTTAAATTTGCCTGTTACAGATTTTCCCATGCGTGGGAATCTTCCTACTAGAGAACCTGAAATAGTAGCTAAATGGGAAGAAATGAAAATTTACGATGTAGTAAATGATAGAAATAGAGGTAATGAATCCTTTATACTTCATGATGGACCTCCATATGCTAATGGTGATATTCACCTTGGCCATACATTAAATAAGGTTCTTAAGGACATAATAGTAAAATATAAAACACAAAAAGGAATTTTCTCTCCTTATGTTCCTGGTTGGGATACCCATGGATTGCCTATCGAATTAAAAGCTATTCAAATGATGGGTCTTAACCCTCATGAAGATAAAGTTGAATTTAGAAGAAACTGCAAAGAATATGCTATGAAGTACGTGGGGATTCAAAAGGAACAGTTTAAGAGACTTGGAGTAAGGGGAGATTGGGATAATCCTTATATTACTTTACAACCAGAGTTTGAAGCTGAGCAAATAGGTGTTTTTGGTGAAATGGCTATGAAGGGCTATATTTACAAAGGTCTTAAACCAGTAAACTGGTGTTATGACTGTGGAACAGCTTTAGCAGAAGCAGAAATTGAGTATCATAATAAACATTCATATTCAATATATGTGAAATTTCCAGTAAAAGATGGAAATGGGATTCTTGATGTAGATGATTCTATTGTAATCTGGACTACAACTCCTTGGACAATACCAGCTAATTTAGCTATATCTGTTCACCCAGACTATGATTATCAACTAATTAAAGTAAATGGAGAAAGGCTTGTAATGGCAAAAGATTTAGTCGAAAGTGTCTTGAAAGATACTAAGATTGAATCTCCTTATGAAGTATTAAAAGAATTTAAAGGTAAAGACTTAGAAAATATTGTTTGTCGTCATCCATTTATGGAAAGAGATTCTCTCGTTATTCTAGGCCAACATGTAACGTTAGAAAGTGGTACGGGGGCAGTTCATACGGCTCCAGGCCATGGTGTAGAAGACTTTGAAGTAGCTAAACAATATAATTTAGAAATATTATCTCCTGTAAATAATCAAGGAGAATTCACTTTAGAAGCAGGAAAATATGCTGGACTTAAAGTAGATAAAGCTAATAAGATTATTGTAGATGATTTAGTTAATAGTGGATATATGCTAGGTTTTTCAACAATTGAGCATTCATATCCCCATTGTTGGAGATGTGGTCACCCAACAATATTCCGTGCTACTGAACAATGGTTTGCTTCCATTGAAGGTTTCAGAAAACAAGCTTTAGAAGAAATTAATAAAACCGAATTTATTCCTTCTTGGGGTAAAGATAGAATTTATAATATGGTAGCCGACAGAAGTGATTGGTGTATTTCCAGACAAAGAACCTGGGGAGTACCAATTCCTATCTTCTATTGTAGTGATTGTGGGAAAGAAGTAATAAACGAAAAGACTATAAATCATATTAAAGAACTTTTCAGAGAGCATGGATCAGATATTTGGTTTGCAAAAGATGCTATGGACTTAATCCCAGAAGGTTTAAAATGTGAACATTGTAGTGGGGAGAAATTTACAAAAGAAACAGATATTATGGACGTTTGGTTTGACTCAGGTTCATCTCATAGAGCAGTTTTAACAACTAGGAAAGATTTAAGCTGGCCGGCAGATTTATATCTTGAAGGAAGTGATCAACATAGAGGTTGGTTTAACTCCTCATTAAACACATCTGTGGCTACAACAGGAAAAGCACCCTATAAGGCAGTTTTAACCCATGGTTTTTTAGTTGACGAAAAAGGAAGAAAGATGAGCAAATCTCTTGGTAATGGTGTGGATCCTCTTGATGTTATTAATCAAATGGGTGCAGATATTTTAAGATTATGGGTAGCTTCAACGGACTATAGAAGTGATGTTGCTGTATCTCCAAATATTATTAAACAAGCAGCTGAAGGTTATAAGAAAATAAGAAATACTTTCAGATTTCTTCTTGGCAACATATCTGATTTCGATTATGCAAAAGATAAAGTTAGTAGAGAAGACATGTTAGAAATTGATCGTTGGGCTATGAACAAATTATATAACCTAGTGGAAAAAGTTTCAAAAGCTTATGATGAATATGAATTTCACGTGGTGTACCATTCAATTCATAAATTTTGCACAGTAGATATGAGTGCTTTTTATCTTGATATTGTAAAAGATCGCCTTTATGCATCAAAAGCCGATTCTCATAAGAGAAGATCAGCTCAAACTGTAATGTATGAAACTTGCTTAGCCTTAATTAAGCTCTTAACACCAATATTATCTTTTACTATGGAAGATGTTTATTCTCATCTTTTAGCTGATGTTAAAGAAATAAGTCCTCAGTTAATCGGATGGCCAAAGCTAGATAAGAATTATGGTGATAAAGAGCTAGATGAAAAATGGGCTAAAATTTTAAAAGTAAGGGAGTTTGTTACTAAACCTCTTGAAGAAAAAAGAAGAGCCAAAGAAATAGGACATTCATTAAATGCAGAAGTAATTATATATGCAGATGGTGAGCTTTACGAATTCATTAAAGCTATTGAAGCTGATCTTGCAACTATATTTATAGTTTCTAAAGCATCTATTAAGAAGATGTCCGAATTAGGAAATAATGAAGCTTACAGTTCAGAAGAGTTTGAAAATCTTAAAGCTGTTATTAAAAAAGCTAGTGGTGTTAAATGTGAAAGATGTTGGATTTACACCGAAGATGTTGGATCTGATTCTGATCATCCAGAAGTTTGTGCCCGTTGTGCTACAGAATTAAAATAATTAAAGAGGTGTAATAATGTCCCAAGAAAATTCCCGTGTAGTAGTTACAGTGGTAGGAAAAGATAAAGTAGGAATAATAGCAAGAGTAGCTAATATCCTAGCTGATAAAAATGCTAATATATTAGATATAAGTCAAACAATTATGCAAGGTTTTTTCACAATGATTATGATTGTAGATATAGAAGAAAGTACTGTTGATATGGCGGGCCTAAAAGAAACCCTTGATTCTGAAGGTGAAAAAATAGGCGTTAAGATTTCTGCTCAGAGAGAAGACGTATTTCAATATATGCATAGAATTTAGGGGGAAGTGAAGTGTCTATAGCTTTTAGTAAGGAAGAAATACTTCAAACTATTAAAATGGTTGAAGTAGAACATTTGGATGTAAGAACAATTACCATGGGAATTTCTCTTTTGAGTTGTAGTGATGAGGATCCAAAAAAAGTTTATCAAAAGATTTATGATACTATCTCAAAAAGAGCAGAACACTTAGTGAGAATAGGTGAAGAAATCGAAAGAGATTATGGTATCCCAATTATTAATAAAAGAATTGCAGTAACTCCTATTGCTAATATATTAGGGTCTTGTAAAACTAATGACTATACTTTTGCAGCCCAAGCTTTAGATGCAGCAGCAAAAAATGTAGGGGTAAATTTCATTGGAGGTTTTTCAGCTCTAGTTCATAAAGGAATGACTAAAAGCGATGAGATTCTTATTAGATCGATTCCTAAAGCTTTGTCTGTTACAGATTTAGTATGTTCATCAGTAAATATTGGGACTACAAAAGCTGGAATTAATATGGATGCGGTAAAACTTATGGGGGAAATAATTAAAGATACGGCAGAAAGAACTAAAGATAGAGATGGTATTGGTTGTGCCAAACTTGTAGTTTTCTGTAATGTACCTGAAGATAACCCTTTTATGGCAGGAGCATTCCATGGTGTTGGAGAACCTGAAACTGTAATTAATGTTGGAGTATCAGGTCCT
>CAZXPJ010000017.1:0-32104 GCA_964642925.1 uncultured Eubacteriales bacterium
GCAATTGGGAGAAATAGCTCTTGTTTTTGCTGAAGGAGAATCCTTTATAACTACTGATATAGATGAGAGAGATTATCAAAAAGTAAAAGAAGGGCAGAAGGCATTTATTCAATTTCTAAATTCCACTGAAATTAAAGAAGGTAAAGTAAAAGATGTCTCTCCTGTGATAGATAGAACAAAGGGAACAATTAAAGTCCGAATAGAATTAAATGAAGAAGAAATGTTAAAGACTGATATTGGAGTAAATGTGGAAATTGTAGTAAATGAATTTAAAGAGAGAATAATTGTTCCTTTAGAATTTGTTTTTTCCCAACCTACTAGAATTATTATTGAAGATAATGGTATTAGTAAGGTAATTCTCCTAAAAGAATTTATAAAGACTGATAATTATTATGTTCTATTTGATTCTGAACTAGATAATTATTTAGGGAAAAATATTATAGGAAAAGATTTGGAAGATGGGAAAAAAATAAAGTAACAAGAAAGTTGGTAACATATGAAATTTGAATTTATGGTAGCTTTAAGATTTTTAAAAGAATCAAAAGGGCAAACGCTTTTAATAATGGCGGGAATTATCATAGGAGTTTCTGTGCAAATCTTTCTTGCTTCTTTGATTGGGGGACTTCAAGATAACCTTATAAATAATACCGTAGGAGATGCTCCACATATATTTATAAGTGCTTCGGAAAACAGACCAGCCTCATTTATTGAAAAAAGGAAAGATGAAATTATTTATTCTAAAATAACGGAAAGTAGAACTCTTAGGAACATAATTTCCTATAATCAAATTCTACAAGAATTAGAAGAAGATCCTAGACTTACAGCAGTATCACCTGTAATTAATCAGCAAGCTTTTGTAACTAGAGGTGGAGTTCAAAGTACTGTTAATATTAAAGGAATAGAGTTTTCTAAAGGAGAAAAAGTTTATAATATTTCCGAAAAACTATTGGAAAAAGAAGGAAATTTAACAGGAAATAATGTTTATATTGGAATTGGATTATCAGAAAGTACAGGTTTGGAAATAAATTCAATAATGGAGATAAAAAACAGAGTAGGGACTTCTGCCTTTTATAAAGTATCAGGGATCTTTGATTTTGAAAATCAACAAATTAATGATTCTTTAGTATTTATGAATATTTCTTCTGCTCAAAGTTTTTTCCAAATGGATGGAATGATTAGTCAAATAGAGATTCAAACTCCTAAAGTATTTGAAGCTGAGACCATTACTAATGATTTAGAAAAAAAATATTTAGGATATAAATTAGTATCTTGGCAGGAAAACAACCAGCAATTATTAACAGCTCTAAATAGTCAAAGCAGTTCTTCCTATGTAATTCAGTTCTTTGTCATTTTAGCTATTACCTTAGGTATAGCTAGTGTCCTCGCTATAAATGTAGTGCAAAAAAGCAGACAAATTGGAATATTAAAAGCCATGGGAGCAACAGGTAGTATGGCTAGTAGGATTTTTATTATTCAAGGAGCATTACTTGGTTTTATAGGATCACTTTTTGGAGTGGTTTTTGGAATATTACTTTTGAAAGTTTTTATTGCTGGCACTAGGTCAGCTGGAGGGGATGATCTTTTCCCTATAGTTATTGAACCAGGGGTTCTAATTTTTTCCGTTATTATAGCTACCCTTGCCAGTATTATTGCTGCAGCAATACCCGCTAGGAAAGCAGCTCTTCTTGATCCAATTGAGGTGATTAGAAATGGATAGAAAGGAGATAATTCTTCAAGTAAAAAACCTAGACAAAATATTTGGTGAAGAAATAAAGACTCAGGTTTTATTTGATTTAAATTTAGAAATAAAAAAAGGTGAATTTATGGCTCTAATCGGTCCTTCGGGGTCTGGTAAAAGTACCTTTCTTAATATCCTTGGAGCATTAGAAAGACCTACAGCAGGTGAGATTATTTTTGAAGGAAGAAATATTATCTCTTTAAATGATACAGAATTAGCTAAATTTAGAAATCAATATTTAGGATTTATTTTTCAATTTCATTACTTGTTTCCTGAGTTTACAGCAATCGAAAATGTTCTTTTACCAGCATTGATAAAGAACTCGAACAGAACACCAGAACTTATAGGTAAGGCAAGAAATCTTCTAGCAAAAGTAGAATTAACTGGTTATGAAGATAGAAAAATTAATAAGCTCTCTGGAGGACAACAACAAAGAGTTGCTATTGCTCGCTCTTTTATTAATGATCCTAAAATTATTTTAGCAGATGAACCTACAGGGTCTTTAGACACGAAAACAGGCAAATCAATACTAAAATTAATGCGAGAATTTAATGAAGAAAGTGAGACAACATTTATTATAGTTACTCATGATAGAAGTATAGCTCAAAACACCGATAGAATTGTTGAATTAGTTGATGGTAGAATTTCCAAAGATTTTTCACCCTTAGAAATTGGTGAAGCTCAAACTTGGAAGGAATTAGAAAGACATGCTTGTATTGATTGTGATAAAATAGAAGAATAAAAATAACTAAAGGTGGTAACTTTGAAAATTTCAGATAGATTGAAATCAATAAGCGAATTCGTTCCATTGAATTATATTACTGCAGATATTGGCACTGATCATGGATATCTTTTGAAGTATTTATTCGATGAAGGAAAAATACAAAAAGCCTTTGCCTGTGATTTAAATATAAAACCATTGAACTATGCGAAAATGAATCTAAAGGAATATATTGAAATAGGAAAAGTGGAGTTACGCTGGGGAAGTGGCTTAAAGGCGCTAAGAGTAGAAGATGGTGTAGAATGTATTGTTATCGCAGGTATGGGTGGAAAAACCATGATAGAGATTCTTGAAGAAGGCAAAAATATACTTTTTGGTGTAAAAAGAATTATCCTTGCTCCTAATGTTGGTTGGGAGAGTATAAGGGAATATATAAGCGATAAGTCCTATAAAATAATTGACGAAGATTTAGTATTGGAAGATAATAGGTTTTACCCTATAATAATCATTGAAAAAGGGGAAAGTATAAAATTAACTGAAGCTGAACTTTTTCTAGGGCCAAAACTTATAGAAAAAGAACATTATTTATTAAAAGACTTTTATGTTTATGAAAAAGAAAGATCAGAAAAGAATATAGTTAAAATGGAAAAAAGTAATAATTTAGATACTATAAATAGAATAAAAAAGATTAAAAAAAAATGGTTAGAAATGGGTAGGTGCCTTAATGGTTTTTAAAGTTAGGGATATAATAAAAAAAATAGAACAGTGGATTCCTGAAAAGTATGCTGTAAAAGATGATAAAATTGGTCTTATTACTGGTTCCTATGAAAAAGAAGTAAATAAAATATTGGTAACTCTAGATGTAAATATTGATGTAGTAAAAGAAGCTATAGAAAATAACATAGATATGATCTTTGCTCATCATAATCCTTTTTATGTCATGAATTCTACATTTATCACTGATACACCTCAAGGTAGAGTTCTTAGTGAATTATTAAAAAACGATATAGCTCTTTATGTGGCCCATACTAATCTTGATTCTGCTTTTGGTGGAGTAAATGATGTTCTTGCTGATATGATAGAATTAAAAAATATTTCTAGCCTAACTACTGGATGGAGTGAAAGATATATAAAATTCTCTGTTAATGTACCATTAAATTTCGAGGAAAAAGTTAGATTAGCAATAATAGAAGCAGGAGCAGGTCATATAGGAAATTATTCCCACTGCACCTTTCATATTAATGGTACTGGTTATTTTATGCCAATGCAGGGAACAGAACCCTTTTTAGGGAAAGCTGAAGAACTATCAAGAGTACCAGAAGTAAAAATAGAAACCATTTTGAATATTGAGATATTAGAAAAAGTATTATTGGCGATGATTGAAGTTCATCCTTATGAGGAACCAGCTTATGACATTATACCTTTATATAATGATGGGAAAAAGACTGGCATTGGAAGAATCGGTTTTATTCAAAAACCAATTACTTTTAAAGAATTTCTTGAATTAGTTAAAAAAAATATGTGTATAGAAGATTTAAAATATACAGGAGATTTGGAGCGTCATGTCTATAAAGTTGCTCTCTGTGGCGGTTCAGGAATGAATTTTGTAAAAGATGCAATGCAAAAAGGTGCAGATGTTTATTTAACTGGGGATATTAATTTTCATGAGGCTCAAGAAGCTAAAGAATTAGGATTGGCTCTAATTGATGCAGGTCATTATGCTACAGAAAAACCTGTAGTAGAAAAAGTAGCTAACTTTTTATTATTAAATTTCAAGGAAGATATTAAAGTTATAACTTCAAAAACAAATACTAATCCGTTTGCATACTATAGAGGGTAGGGAATTAATTTCCTAGCCCTTTTTTAATCTAAAAAATAAAGGAGAGATTGTTGTGGATATTAAAATGTTTTCCCTTCAGAAGTTTGAGAAAGAACGAAAAGACCTTATAGAAAACAAAAAAATCAATGGGATAAAAAAAGATCTACAAAGTAAGAAAAAAGAAGTTCAAAAAATTATTAATGATTATAACAATAAAAAGAAGCAGTTGGAAATAATTATTAATGACACAAAAAAGATGGAAAATGAAAACAGTTATCTCCATGAGGAAATAAAAAGGAAAGAAGAAAGCCTTTATGAAAATACGGGAGCAGGCTTTAAAGAATTAGAGTCAATTAAGGAAAATATTGAAGAATTAAAATCTTCTTACCAGAAGAGAGAAGAAAACTTGTTGGAATTAATAGTGGCTACAGAAGATTTAGAAAAGGAAACAAATCTTGAAAAAAAATCTGTAAACAAAAAAAAGAAAAACTTTAATGATGAATTCAAAATATATAAAGAAAAAGAAAAAGAAAATATGAAAACAATAGAAGAACTAGAAAATACGATTCAAAAAATAAGAAAAGATATTTCTTTAGAAGATATAGAGAAATATGAAGCTATGCAAAAAAAATATCCATTTACAGGAATCGCTATAATAGAAGAGGGGAATAAATGTTCATATTGCAGATTAGATGTATCTGTAGTAAAATTAAGAGAAGTGGAACGTAAAGATATCACTTATTGTGAAAGCTGTTCCAGACTTTTGATAGGGAAAATAGAAGAAATTAAGTAAGTCAGATGATCGCTGAAGAAATTCAGAGGAAAGTCCGGACACCATAGAGCAGGGTGCTGGTTAACGGCCAGTGAAGGTGACTTTAAGGATAGTGCCACAGAAAATATACCGCCGGTTTACCGGTAAGGGTGCAACGGTGCGGTAAGAGCGCACCAGGGCTTAGGCGACTAAGTTGCTAGGTAAACCCCACTTGGTGCAAGAACTAATAGAGGAGCGAATGGGGCTGCTCGTCCCGCTTCCGGGTAGTTCGCTAGAGGTAGAAGGTAACTTTTATCCCAGACAGATGATCACCTGAAACAGAATCCGGCTTATAGACTTAGTTAATTTCATTTATAAATATTTACTAAAAGGGCTTTATTACTACAGGTAATAAGGTCCTTTTAAATTTTAATTCAATAATTTACAGTTTATTAAAAAGAAAGAATTGAATTAGTAGTAAATAATAAACTATGATTTAGGGTATAGAAGATTAAAATGGAGGAATTAATTTATGAAAAAATATTTAACATTATTATTAATATTATCCCTAGTAATTTTTGCCGGTTGTGCAGGAAAAAAGGATAATCAAGATGAAAACAAAGTAGTAGTGGAACCACCAAGGCAAGAAGAGAGTAAAAATAATGAGCAAAAAGATCCGATTAAAGGCAAAGATGAATTACAAAGTTCGAAAATAGTTCAATTTCCTGAAGCAGCCCAAGGTGAATTTACTGATCTTCCTATTAAATTTGATGATAGTAGGGAGAAGGTAGTAAAAGTAATGGGAACTCCTGATGAAATTACAACTTGGCAAGGATCAGAACTATATATTTACAACAATGTAGGAATTTTTATTGATCCATCAGAGGAAAAAGTAACTGGACTAACAGCAGGAGAAGGATACAAAACATATGGAGTTAAAATAGGTATGTCCCCTGAGGAAATTAAAAATATTCTTGGTAAGCCAGATAATGAAGGAGAAAATCTTGAGAGTGGTGCTTATGTATTAGAGTATGAAGCAGGAGATTATGTAGTTGAATTTGCCCTTCATCCAGACACAAAAATTTCTGCAGGAGTAACTTTGTATAGATACAACTATTAAAAGTAGAGAGGATTTTGTGAATATGAAAAAAGTTATGATAATTGAAGATGATGTGAATATTAGCAAACTTCTAAAATTATATTTAGAAAAAGAAGGATTTACTTGTTCTAGTTATACGAATCCATTACAAGCATTGGAAAATTTTGATAAAGAGAAACCAAATATTGTATTACTAGATATAATGCTTCCTGAAATGGATGGTTATGATGTATGTAAAGTAATTCGTCAAAAAAGCAATGTTCCAATTATAATGTTGACTGCAAAGGGAGAGACTTTTGATAAAGTACTAGGCTTAGAATTAGGGGCAGATGATTACATTGTAAAACCATTTGAGCCCAAAGAAGTTCTTGCGAGGATAAAGGCAGTAACTAGACGTTTTGGTAAGAAAACAGAATTAAATGATGAGAAAGTAGTGGAATTACCTGACATAGTTATAAATATGAATAATTATACTATTACCTATAAAGATAAAGTACTGGAAATACCCCCAAAGGAAATAGAGCTTTTACATTTTCTCTCTAGTAACCCCAATAAAGTTTTCACAAGAGAACAACTTCTAAGTAATGTTTGGGGCTATGATTATGAGGGTGAAACCAGAACAGTTGATGTACATGTAAAAAGATTAAGAGAAAAGTTTGAAGGAAATAATAATTGGGAAATTAAAACAGTTTGGGGTATTGGATATAAATTTCAAATAAATGCGGGGTAATAAATTGAAAAAGTTTTTTTCAAAATTTCTGATTATAAATTTATTAATGATTTTTTTGGCTTTCTGGCTTTTCAACCAATATATAGTAACTGAAATGGCTGACTATCTTGTGGAAAAAAAGGAAGAAGAAATTATATCCCAGTCACAGATTATCGAAAGAGAGTATCAAAAAATCTTGAGTGACGGCATCTTAAAGTATGAGGATTTAACATCTGAACTTGATGCTATGGAAAAGTTCTCAAAAACAAAAATTGGCTTCGCCACAAAAAGTGGCGGGCTTTTTGCTGCCTCTCAAAACTATGCCCCTGAAAAAGTTAGTAAATATTTTACCCTAGAAGATTTAAACCAAGTATATCAAGGAAAAATTATTATAAAAAAAAGCAATAGCTTCCTTAGTGAGGATGAGAATTTTTTAGTAGTTGGATACCCTTTGAGTTTCTATGATAAAACACATTTTGCTTTAATAATGGATGCTTCTTTACCAGAAATAGAAAATACAATTTCTAAAATAAATAGCATAAGTCTTTATGCTGTTATTTTTACAGGACTTTTAGTTTTCTTTATTAATTTTTATAGTATAAAAAGATTAAGTGATAGTATAAACAAGATAAATAAAGGAATATTAAAAATAACTGAAGGAAACTTTGAAGAAACTATTAATTTATATAGAGATGATGCTTTAGGAGACCTAGCAAGAA
This sequence comes from uncultured Eubacteriales bacterium, assembly GCA_964642925.1. Lineage (GTDB taxonomy): Bacteria > Bacillota > Peptococcia > Peptococcales > SKKY01 > SKKY01. Next base: position 7,557 of record CAZXPJ010000017.1, read on the forward strand.
GTTACAATAGTATGACTAGGGATCTAAAAAAATATGAAGAAATGAGAAAAAATTTCTTTTCAAATTTAAGCCATGATATGAGAACCCCTTTAACATCCATAATGGGCTTTGTTCAAGGCATAAAAGATGGAACTATCAAAGAAGAGGATAGAAATAAGTATCTAGACATAGTATTAGATGAGTCTAAAAGGTTAATAAAAATGACCAATGATGTTTTGGATTTATCTAATATTCAAACAGGGGGAATGAAATTTAATATGGAAGCCTTTGATTTAAATGGCACCCTATTAAATGTTCTTGAAAGCCTGGAGCAAAGAATAATTAAAAAGGAAATTGATTTACAACTTAGTCTTCAAGAGGGAATGCCTAATGCTTATGGAGATGAGCTTAAAATTCAAAGGGTTGTCTATAATCTTGTAGACAATGCTTTAAAATTCTCTCTAGAAAAAGGCAGAATCCTTGTAAGAACATATACAGATAAAGATTTAATTTTTTTCGAAATAACAAATTTCGGAGAAATTATAACTATGGATGAATTACCCTTGGTTTTTAATCGTTTTGCAAAACTGGATCAATCAAGAGGTAAAGAAAAGATGGGTTCAGGATTGGGCTTATCTATAACAAAAGAAATACTAAAGGGTCATGGTCAGGATATTTATGTGGAAAGTTCCGAGGAAACAGGTGTAGTATTTACATTCTCTTTAGATCAGTGTAAAAAGAATAGTGCTTTGAAAGGTGAAGAAAATGTTGGAAATTAATTTAAATAAAGAACCAGAAAAAAATAATTTTTCTAATTTAAGAAAAATTATTATTGTTTTCTTGCTTTTCTCCACAACCGCTTTTTTCTTAGGTTTAGGAATAGGCTTTGCTCGTCATCTTATTAACAAAAGAGATGCTATACCTAAAGAAAAAGTCATCGAAAATTTACCAAAAGAAAATAATATAAGTATGATATTTAAGGATGTATCCCAGTCTGTTGTTTCAATAACTAGTACTGAAGTTTTTAGCAATTTTCTAGTAGATAATTATTCAAGAACTTCTCAAGGTTCAGGTGTAATAGTTGATGATACTGGGGAGCAACTTACAATAATTACTAATTATCATGTAGTTAAAGATACAGCAAAGATTCTAGTGATTCTTGATGAAGAAATCGACGTGACAGGATCCCTCCTTGGATATGATGAAGATTCTGACTTAGCTTTTGTTTCAGTAAAAAAAGAAAATATACCTCAGAGCATCTTAGTAGAATTAAAACAAGCTACTTTAGGAGACTCGGAGAAATTAAAAGTAGGAGAAAAAGTTTTAGCCATTGGAAGTCCTTTGGGATATAAGAATACAGTAACAGATGGGATAGTTTCAGGTCTTCAAAGAAATTTAAACTTTCCAGATAGGAAACTAAAACTAATCCAAACTAATGCAGCAATAAATCCAGGAAATTCTGGTGGGGCTTTAGTAAATATGTCTGGAGAAGTTATTGGAATTAACACGGTTAAAATTGTGGGAACCCAATTAGAAGGCTTGGCTTTTGCTATTCCAATAAATAATGTTAAAGAGATTTATGAGGAAATACTGGATAAAGGTTATGTTTCCAGGCCCTTTCTTGGTATTATAGGCAGTAATTTGGTTAACGAAGCTAATGGAATAAGTGAATCTGGAGTTCTAGTTAGGGGAATTATTGAAGATAGTGCAGCTAGAGAAGCAGGAATTTTAGAAGAAGATATAATAATCGAATTTAATAATAAAGAAATTAATAATATGGAAGATCTTATTGAAGGAATTGAAGAAACAAAAGTGGGGGATGACATTTTGGTTATCTTAATTAGGGAAGAAAATAAAAAAATGGAGTTCAAAGTTATAATGCAGGAACGAAAATAATTAAAAGGGAGCAAATGATAATTTTAATTTGCTCCCTTTTAATTTCTGTGTTGCAAATGGTCTACACCTTGAGTGATGATGGAATAAACATGCTCATCATCTAAAGAATAAAAAACTTGCTTACCAGTTTTTCTGTTTTTAACAATTTTATTTTCTCGAAGGATTCTTAGCTGGTGAGATATGCTAGATTGGCTCATATTTAACTCTTTAGATATATCATTAACACACAACTCTTTATCCATTAGAGAAAATATTATTTTAAGTCTAGTTGGATCTCCAAACAATTTAAAAAAAACAGCTAAATCAGATAAAAAAACTTCATTGATACCCTTGTTTTCCATATAGCCCTCCATTATTTTGTCCTTTCTATATTGTACCTTTACTGATAAAATATTTCTATAGAATTGTTCTAAGGAGGTTAATGAAATGTCTGAACAAATAGTGATAATTGGTGGAGTTGCTGCCGGCATGAGTGCAGCTAGTAAAATGAAAAGAATAAATCCGAATTTAGAGATAAATGTTTATACTGAAGAAAAATTTATATCTTATGCTGCTTGTGGAATACCCTATTATTTGAGTGGAGATATAAAAGATATTCAAGAATTAGTAGCTAGAAGTCCAGAGGAATTTGAACAACAAAACATTCATGTTCATAGAGAGAATCTTGTTGAAAAAATACTGCCTAAGGAAAAGAAAATAATTGTTAAAAATGCTCAAGGAACTTTTGAAAAAAACTACGACAAGCTATTAATTGCAACAGGTGCAGGAGCTAGAAAAGTTAATTTTCAAGGGGGAGACTTAGGTAATATACATACTTTGAGAAACTTAACAGATGGGATTAAAATAAAAAAAGCTTTATCTAAGGGTATAAAAAAGGTAGTGATAGTGGGAGCTGGGTATATAGGGGTAGAAATGGTGGAAAGCTTTAAGAAATTAAATTTAGAAACTACTATTATTGAAGCTGGAGATCGTGTGTTAGGAAATTTTGATAAAGAGATTTCTGATACAGTGGAAGAATATATAAAAGATAAAGGTATAAAAGTACTTCTTAATGAAAAAGTTTTGGGCTTTAAGGGTATAAATGGACAAGTTAATAAAGTAGTAACAGAAAGAAGCGAAATAGATTGTGACCTTGTAATTTTAACTTTGGGATCTGTACCAAATTCAAAGTTAGCTGAAGATGCTGGCATAGAATTAACGAAGGAAAAAGCTATAAAGATAAATAGATATATGGAAACAAACATTCCGGATATTTATGCAGCTGGGGATTGTGCTAGTCATTATCATATTATTTATGAAAAAGATGTATATATTCCCTTGGGAACTACCGCTAACAAGCAAGGAAGAATTGCCGGGACAAATATGGCAGGAGGCAGGGATGTTTTTGCTGGAATAGTGGGTACCGCAATTACAAGAATTATTAATATTGGTGTTGCTCGCACAGGATTATCTAAAAAAGAAGCAGAAAACCTAGGAATTAATGCAGAAGAAATACTTATTGATGCTATGGATATAGCAAGATATTACCCTGGGCAAAAGCCTGTAAAAGTAAAGTTGATAGGATCTAAGGATACAAAAAAATTAATAGGTGCTCAAATAATAGGAGAAAATAATTTTGCTAAAAGAATAGATGCTTTAGCTCTTGCCGTTCAAAATGGAATAAAAGTAGAAGACTTAGCAGATACGGATATGGCCTATTCTCCTCCTTTTTCTCCAGTTTGGGATCCATTTTTAATAGCAGCTGGAATTTTAAAAGATAAGCTCAACAAATAAGAGGAGGAAAAAAAATTGTTTGGAAAAAATTTCACAATAGATTTAGACTATGATAGCCATGAATTATTGTACATTATAAGTGATTTTTTAAAAGAAAAAGGAATTTCATATTTTAATACCATTGAAGGCAACAAACTCCGTGGTAATGGTGATGCGGGGATGGGAATTTTTGAGATAGAAAAGATTTTGGATAGGGATAAAAATCTAAAACTTTTTGTTGAAGCAAACTCCAATATTAGTGCTGAAATCTTAGATAATTTAATCACTATGGCTCTTGAATATATTGAAGAAAACAATCTTTATGAAAAGCCTGCGATGGAAATAAATGAAATAGAAAATATACAAATTAAACTTGAAAATGAAGAGGATAAAAGGATCGAAAATTGTTCTCATGATTATACACTAATTAAAGAAGAAGATTTTATGGGAATTGATATTAGTGTTTACCATTGTAAAAAATGCAACAAATTGGAATTCTACAAAAAATAGTGATGGGGGTTCTCTCTTTGAAAAAAATAGGACTTATTTTCTTAATAACAATATTCGTGATTTCAGGATGTTCTGATAAAAAGGTAGAAGAAAATAAAGTAATACCAGAAGAACTACCTCTTGTAAAAGAAATTCCGGAAGAAGTGTTTGAAAAAGAATTTGAAGGAAGTTTTATTGTCTCTATAGATAATCATATTAAGGCTTATCCTCAAGCAGGACTAGATAAGGCGGATCAAGTAATTGAAATTTTAGCCGAGGGAGGCATTACTCGTTTTTTAGCATTTTATGATTCATATCACGCAGAAAAAATTGGACCAGTAAGAAGTGCTAGGTATTATTTTGTTGAGATTGTTAAAGGCTATCCCTCAGCTTTTGCTCATGCTGGTGGAAATACAGATGCACTAAATCTTATTCCCTATCATAAAATTATGGATCTTGATGAAATTTATAATTCAGGAGCTGCTTTTACCAGAAGCAAAGACCGTAGACCTCCTCATAATTTATATACATCAACAGAATTAATGCTAAAACATGCCAACGCAAAAAAGTATCCAATAAAATCCTTAGAAGGCCTTCCCATTGGAGAGGTAACAGGTGGTATGGATGTGGATATTATTGATATACCTTATTCTAAATTATCTTCTTATTATCACGTGGTAACTTATATGTTTGAAGATGGAAGATTTTGGAGATATGTAAATGGAAAAACCTTCGAAACAGATGATAAGGTAAAAATAGCTACGGATAATCTAATTGTAATGGAAATTCCTAGCAGAACTGTAATTAAAGAAGAGGTACAATCGGAAATGAAAGTTTTAGGCTCCGGGAAAGCTCTATTTTTTATCGATGGTAAAGTTTATGAAGGAAGTTGGGGTAAAGGAAAGGTAACAGACCCCTTTTCCTTTACTTATAATGGTGAGCTGATGAAGTTTAAAGAAGGGAAAACATGGATTCAAGTAGTGTCTAATATTTCACAAATAGAATATTTAAATAAAGAAGTTTAAATAGTAATTTGGTAATTAATGATAAGCGGAGAAGGTGTTGTTTTTGAATATCTATAAAAAAATCTTGCTGTTTACAAAAAATATAAATAAAGAGTTTGATGAAACAGGAAATTTGGATTTTCAAAAATTAACAGATTTTGTTCTTGATTTATCTCAAGCTAGTTTTAGTGTTTTTAATCTTTTTAAGGAAAATACAAAAGATTTTGAAACAGTAGCTATCTCAGGGGATGAGAATAAACTAAATGAAGCCTATGATATTTTAAATTTTGAGTTGCATGGAAAAACCTGGAAGTTTGATCTTCACAGGGAAGAAAAGATAAACAAAAATACTATTACGGTATTTCAGAATTTATCCCAACTAGTTGGGGAAAAATTACCAATAGAGATAATTAAAAAAATTGAAAAGATAGCAAATATTGGGGAAGTAGTAATAATTAGAGCTGAAATAAATAAAGAAACTGCTGCTGATTTTACTGTTTTTATGGGTAAGGATACTAATTTTAAAGCCTTTGAAGAGGCAGAACTTTTTGCAAGTCAGCTAGAAATTTTTATAGAGAAGTTAAATATTTCCAGAAACTTACTAGATAAGGAAGATGATTATAATTTTATTGTTGAGTCTACAGGAGCTGGAACTTGGTTTTGGGATTTAAAAACAAACAAAGTTAAATACTCTAAAGAATGGAAAAGAATGCTAGGTTATTCAGAAAATGAAGTAGAGGACTCCTTTAATGGATGGAAAAAACTATGGCATCCAGAAGATATTTTAAAAATTGAAAAGTCTATGGAGGATTACAAAAAGGGTAAAGTTCCTCATTATGAGGTAACCCATCGCCTTTTGAGTAAGCATGGAAGCTGGAAATGGATTTTAACTAGGGGAACCTTGTATAAAGATAAGCAAGGCAATGATCTTAGATGGATAGGAATAAATGTAGATTTAACTGATATAAAAGAGATTGAAAATAAATATGAAATTTTAGTAGATAATAGCTACGATATAATCTACAAAACAGATACTAAAGGTTATTTTCAGTTAACTTAGACCTATTGTGTATTACTGACTTAGAAGGAAATTTTTTAAGGCTTAACAAATCTTGGGAAAGAATCCTAGGCTATTCTACAAGCAAATTAGAGCAAGAAAATTTTCTTGATTATGTTCATCCGGAGGATCTTGAAGATACCTTAGAAGCCATGTCCAAATTAAGTCAAGGAGATCCAGTAATTAATTTTACAAATAGATATCGTTCCCTAGATGGCAGTTATAAATATATTGAGTGGCGTTCTGCACCCTATAGTAATTTGATTTATGCTGCAGCTAGAGATGTAACAGAGAATGTTTCAATTGCTCGAGAACTTGAGCTAGAAAAAGAATTATTCAGAACAACCTTGCTTTCTGTTGGAGACGGAGTTATATCTACAGATTCAGAAGGATATATAATTCTTATGAATCAAGTAGCCCAAAAACTTACAGGATGGACACAAAAAGAGGCAAGAAATATGCCTCTAGCAAAAGTATTTACAATAATTCGTGAAGATAATAGAAAAAAAATTAGTATTGAAATGGATGATTTATTTAATACTGGTGAAGGGGAAGAACTAAAGGATATTGTTCTTATTTCTAAAGATGGTAAAGAAATCCCTATAGAAAAAAATACAGCTCCTATAAAGGATTTAGAAGGAAATATAACTGGTGTAGTAACGGTTTTTAGTGATTTTACTGAGAAGAGGGAAAAACAAAAAGAGGTAGAATATTTAAGCATTCACGATCATTTAACTGGTTTATATAACAGAAGATATATGGAGGATTCTTTAAAAAGACTAAATACAGAAAGAAACCTACCTCTTACTATAATGATTATAGATATTAATGGATTAAAAATGACTAATGATGCTTTTGGGCATAAAATGGGTGATAATCTTCTTAAGACAGCAGGGGAGATTCTTAAAAAAGTTTTAAGATCAGATGATATTCTTTGTCGAATTGGAGGAGATGAATTTATGATTATTCTTCCTCAAACAGATAAAGAATGTGCTTTGAAAATTAAAAAGAGGATTATAGAAAAAACAAAAGAAAAAACCTTGAAATCTGTTGTTATATCTATGGCTATAGGTTTTGAAACAAAAACTGAAATGTATCAAGATATTAATGAAATCCAAAGACAAGCTGATGTTAATATGTATCAGCATAAGTTTAAAAATGGGAAAAAAATGCGCCAACAAACAATAAAAAACATATTAAAGGATATAGATAAAAAATATTACTATGAGAAGGAACATCGAAAAAAAGTAGCAGAATATTCCATTGCAATTGGGGAAAGATTAAATTTTGATAAAATTAGTTTAGCTAAACTTAATCTTGCAGCTTCTTTTCATGATGTAGGAAAAATTAAGATATCTGAGGATATTCTTAATAAAAAAGAAAAACTTACAAAAGAAGAGTGGGAGGAATTAAAAAATCATTCCGTAACCAGTTATACTATTTTAAAGGCTGTAAATGATTACGCAGGAATAGCAGAAGAAGTACTCCATCATCACGAAAGGTATGATGGTAAAGGATATCCTAGAGGGCTGAAAGGAGAAGCAATTCCTTTAGTATCTAGAATACTTACTGTAGCAGATGCTTATGAAGCTATGACTTCAGAAAGGCCCTATAAGAAGAAAAAATCCAAAGAAGAAGCTATAGATGAATTAATAAGATATTCTGGGAAGCAATTTTCTCCAGAAATAGTTGAAATATTTATTAAGCTAATTGAAGAAAGAGGTTATTAATGAAAATACAATTTAAAGATTATCCATTGGATAATCAAATAAAAAGAGCTCTTAGTGAACTTGGCTTTCAAAGTCCTCTAGAAGTTCAAAAAGAAGCCATCCCTAAAATTCTCGAAGGAAAAGATTTGATAGTACAATCAAGAACAGGAAGTGGAAAAACTGCAGCTTTTGCAATCCCTATCTGCGAAAAAGTAGATTCAAAGACAGATAATGTACAAGCTATTATTATCACACCTACTAGAGAGTTAGCTCAACAGGTAAGAGAAGATATAAATGATATTGGAAAATATATGGGTGTCAGAAGTATTGCTCTTTATGGTAATCAGCTTATGGAAATTCAAAGAAAAGCATTGAAAGATAAGCCACATATTATAGTTTCAACGCCAGGTAGAATGCTAGATCACATTAAAAATAAGAATATTAAACTGGCAGAAGTTAAGTATTTTGTAATCGATGAAGCGGATGAAATAATCCTAATGGGCTTTAAAGAACAACTAGAATTTGTTATATCAAAAATTCCAAAGGAAAGAATCACCCTTCTTTTTTCAGCCACAATTAATGAAGAAGTAAAAGATATAGCAGAAAAATATCTAGTTCTTCCTGAAAACATTGTAATTGAAGAAGAAGAAAAACCTTTAGAAAAAATAGAACAACTTTATTATGCTGTTGATGGTTTAAAAAAAGTAGATTTTATGAAAAAGGTTATTAAACATGAAAAACCTAAAAAGGGTATTATATTTTGTAATACTAAAGAACAGGTAGATAATCTTTATGCTATTTTAAAAAAATGGGACAATTCAGTATGTGCATTCCATGGAGGTTTAGAACAAACAGAACGTCAAGAAATATTAAAGGATTTTAAAAAAGGTCAGTATAGGATTTTAATAGCAACAGATTTAGCATCGAGAGGTATTCATGTTGTTGGTATAACTCATGTTATAAATTATGGTGTTCCCTTTGAACCAGAGCAATATGTGCATAGAATAGGTAGAACTGGCCGGGTAGATGAAACAGGAGTAGCTATTACATTTGTCATGCCTTCTGAAATGGAAAGATTTAAAGAGCTAGAGGAATTTTTAGGATATAAGATACCTTGTAAAGGTGGCTATGTGAATACAGCACCTAAGATTCCTAATAAAAACAGGAGAGATGCTGGTAGGTTTAAAGATGTAGGAAATCGTAAAAAGACAGCAATTATTAGAATTGATGGAGGGAAAACAAATAGTCCTCTAGAAACTAGAGATATTTTATACACTTTAAGAAATATACCAGATGTAAATAAAGAAAATATTGGTAAAATTGATATTAAGGATAAAATAACGGAAGTGGTAATTCATGGTGGTAAAGAGGAAACTGTTCTTAAGGCTTTAAAGAAAACAGGAATTAAGAAAAAAATATATAAAGTAAAGATTAAATAGAATTGAGACCCAAGGGTCTCAATTCTACCTAAATATTTTTTTAGCAATTTTTTTAAACAAAGAGTCTTTTTCTTTAATTTTTATTTTCTTTGTCTCTAATAGTTTTGTTTTCTCTTGAATATTTTTAATTTTAGGATGAGGTATTCTTGGCTTGGAAACAATTTTAGGCTTGATCTTTTTCGAATCTTTCCATGCTTCAGCAGCAGCTTTATTTCTATAATATTCCTTGTCCTCTGGTAGTTCTTTTTCTGCAATCATTGCACCGATATGTTCTTCAATTTCATAAAGATTCATAATATCATCAGTAGTTACAAGGGAAATAGCCTTACCACTATGACCTGCTCTACCAGTACGACCGATTCGGTGGACATAATTATCTTTTTCCATAGGTAAGTCGTAATTTATTACTAAGCTTAAACCCTCAATATGAATTCCCCTTGCAGCAACTTCTGTAGCCACTAAAATAGGGAAAGAGCCTTTTTTAAAATCATTAATTATAGTAAGTCTTCTTCCTTGGGGAATATCACCATGTAAAGGTTGGCATGGATATCCTTTTCTAATTAGAAAGTTAAAAACTTGGTCTACAACTCTTTTCGTATTACAAAAAACGATACAACCTTCTGGTCTTTCAATAGTGAGGATCCGATCTAGATGTTTTCTTTTTTCATCTCGATTCAGACGATAATAGACTTGCTCAATAGCATCTACAGTTTTTGTTTCTGATTCAATGGTTACTGTTACTGGTTCTTTTAAATACCTTTGGCATATTCTATTAATTTCCTCAGGAAGAGTTGCAGAAAAAAGCATGGTTGTTCTATCTTTTGGTATCTTTTTAATAATTTGCTGAACTTGATCGATAAAACCCATATCAAGCATTCTATCTGCCTCATCAAGAACTAAGAAACTAATTTTATCGGTCTTAAAAGTGCCTCTGGATATATGATCAAAAATTCTTCCTGGAGTTCCTACAACTATAGTAATTCCTTTATTTAAAGCTTGGATTTCTGTATTAATACTATGTTGGCCATATACAGATGTACTTTTATGGGGAAGATTTCTTCCCATTTCTTTAATGTCTTTTTCTACTTGTACAGCTAGCTCACGGGTAGGAGTAATAATTAGCCCTTGAGGATGTTTTTCCTCTGGGTTTGTCATTTGAAGTATTGGAATACCAAAAGCAGCAGTTTTGCCGCTTCCTGTTTTTGAAAGAACAATCATATCTTTCCCTTCAAGTATAGAGGGTATAGCTATTCTTTGAACCTCTGTAGGATTTTCATATCCCATATCTTTTAGTGCCTTTACAATAGGGTCAATTATCCCTAGTTCTTTAAAGTTAATTTCCATCATTACCTTCCTTTCAACTTAAGTAAGTATAACACTTGTCATAACATTGTTGAATAAGTTACTATATATTAGATAGTTAGTATTTTAAATTTGAAGTAAAGGTGAGAAAATGAGAGAAAACCAAAAGGACGAATTAGAAATACTTAAAGAAGAAAATAAAAGACTAAAAAAAATATGTGAAAGATATAAATTAGTAATTGAAGGAGCTAATGATGGAATTTGGGAATGGGATATTGAAAAGGATATTTATAAGGTTTCTTTAAAGGATAAAAAATCCTTTGATTATGAAGAATCTATTGATGATGTCTCTATCAACATTTGGAAGATGACCTTACATCCTGAAGACTTGGATAGAGCAGAGAAAAACTTGTATGATTTTCTTACTGGTATAACAGATTATTATGAGAATGTGTATAGAATGCAAAATAAAGAAGGTTTGTATAAATGGGTTTTAAGTAAGGGAAAGGGGATCCAAAATAATCAAGGTAAAATATCTTATATAGCAGGATCCCATACAGATATAACAGAAAAAATCGAAATGGAAAAACAATTATATCTTTTAGCTTATACGGATAAATTAACCAAACTTTCTAATAGGGAAAAACTAAATAAAGACTTTAAAGAAATTATTAAAAGAGATTTAAAAAACAAGAAAATTGTCTTTTTCTACATTGACATTGACGAATTTGGCTATATTAATAATACTCTAGGATATGAAGAAGGTAATAAAATAATTAAAAAAACTGCTGACTTTCTTCAGGAAAGATATGGTAAGGAACATTATTTAGCTAGAGTAAGTTCTGATGAATTTTTAGTTATGTATGAATCAGAAGATAATATACAAAGTATTGAAAAAGAATTGAATTCTTTGATTTTAGAGATAAAAAGAGGAAGATTATTTGAAAAACATGAAATAATTCTTACTGTAAGTATAGGAGCTGCAATATATGAAGACCACGGTAAAGATTTTTTTGAATTAATCAGAAAAGCAGATACAGCTCTTTATTGTGCGAAAATGAATGGGAAAGACCAATTTAAAATATATACTCCCCAAATGGCTGATAAAGTATATAGCACTAATGATTTGATTAATCAAATTAGAGTAGGCATGGAAAAAGAAGAATTTGAAATGCATTATCAACCTATCTATCAAGCAAGAACAAATAATTTGGCTGGCTTTGAAGCCCTTATTAGATGGAATCATCCTTTTAGAGGCCTTGTTCCACCATTGGATTTTATTCCAGTAGCTGAAGTATCAGGACAAATGAAAAGCTTAGAAAAAATGATTTTTACAGAAGTCTTTGATCAAGTGGGAAAGTGGATGGAGGATGGGGAAATTCCTTTTTTTGTAGCTATCAATCTTTCAGCTAAAGGACTTTTAGAAAGTGATATAGTTGAATTCTTAAAAGAACTTTTACTAAAATACAAGGTAAAGGCGGAAAGAATAGAATTTGAAGTAACAGAAACAGCAATGATTCATAACCTAAGCAATTCTCTAAAGGTTCTTACAGAAATTAGAGAATTAGGATTCAAAATATCTTTAGACGATTTTGGTAAAGGATACTCATCTTTAAGCTACCTTAAGAGATTACCTATTGATAAAGTAAAATTAGATAGGGAGTTTATTGAAGATATTGAAAATCCAAGAGATCAGTTTTTAATAAACTCAATAATTGATCTTTCTCAAAACCTAAATTTAGAAGTAGTCGCGGAAGGTGTAGAAAAACAAGAAGAATTATCTCTTTTAGAAGGAATGAATTGTGACTATATACAAGGATTTTTATTAGGGAAACCTTCATCAGTTTGCAATACAGAAAAATTGTTAGAAAAAATTTATAAAAACAAGTAAAGTTGGAAGGAAGTTCTTTTCAATGTCAAAAGAAAATATTTTTTGCAAAGGGGGAGGGTGTACGGCGAAGCTAGGGGCCGGGGCTCTCTCAACTGTTTTAGGTAAGCTCGAAAAAAACTATGATCCTAATCTTTTAGTAGGCTTTGATAGTTCCGATGATGGGGCTGTTTACAAATTAACAGATGATTTAGCTATTGTTCAAACCTTGGATTTTTTTCCCCCTATGGTGGAGGATCCTTATATTTTTGGACAAATCGCAGCGACTAATGCCCTATCTGATATCTATGCCATGGGTGGGGAAGTAAAAACGGCTTTAAATATAGTATGTTTCCCAGAAAAAATGGATCTTAATATTCTAGGAAAAATTCTCCAAGGGGGGAATGATAAAGTATTAGAAGCTGGTGGAGTTTTAGTAGGCGGTCATTCTATTGCCGATGTAGATGTTAAATATGGCTTATCAGTGATGGGAATCATCCATCCTGATAAGATCTATAAAAACAACTCATGTCAAGAAGGAGATGCTTTAATACTTACAAAACCTTTAGGTACAGGTATTGTATGTACCGCGGAAAATATTGGTGAAGGCTCTCCTAAAGCCTTAGAAAAAGCTATAAAATCTATGATTACTCTTAATAAATACTCAGCAGATATCTTGAAAAAACACACGATTCACGCCTGTACAGATGTAACGGGTTTTGGGCTTTTAGGACATTTAAGTGAAATGCTAGGTCCAGATTTAGGGGCAGAAATTTATACAAATGATTTACCTTATATTGAAGAAGCATTTCTTTTTGCAGAAGAATTTTACTTAACAGCAGCAGGGCAGAAAAACAGGAATTTTGTAGGAGATAAAGTGTGTTTTAAAGACATAGAATTCCCTTTAGAAGAGATTCTATTTGATCCTCAAACATCTGGCGGTCTTCTAGTTAGCTTGCCTGAAAAGGAAGCTGAGAGGGCCATTAATGAAATAGGCCAATTGGGTCTTTCCTGTGGGATAATTGGAAAAGTTAAAAAAACAAAGGATAATAAGATTATTGTGGAGAAGGTGAGAAAATGATAAGAAAACTAGATGCCCGGAATATGACCTGTCCTCATCCAGTAATAGAGACAAAAAAGATGCTAGCTACTTTAGGTCAGGGAGAGAATCTAGAAGTTTTAGTGGATAACTATATAGCCGTGCAAAATTTATGTAAAATGGCGGAACAAAAAAAAATTCCTATCTCATCAGAGAAGATTGATGAGGATAATTTCTTGGTTATTTTTTCTCTAGAAACAAATCTTTCTCCGGGAACCATACAAAAGGATAATGTAGAAAGTGTTTTATGTTATCCAGATCAAATTGAAAGCATTGGGGTGGTAATTTCATCCGACAAAATGGGAGAGGGAGATGAGAGACTAGGTAAGACTTTAATGAAAGGTTTTATCTATGCTCTTACAGAATCAGAGTCTCTACCTTCTTGTATTCTTTTATATAATAATGGGGCCAAATTATCCACAGAGGGTTCGGATTCTCTAGAGGATCTTAAGCTACTTGAGTCTAAGGGAGTAGAAATCTTAACTTGTGGGGCTTGTCTTGATTTTTATAAACTAACTGAAAAATTAAAAGTAGGGTCAGTAACAAATATGTATGTTATTGCAGAAAGAATGATGGAATTTCAAAAGCTGGTTAAACCATGATCTATTTTGATTCTGCAGCCACATCTTGGCACAAGCCCCCGGAAGTAGCACAAGCTGTTTATCAGGCACTTTTAAATACAGGAAGTAGTGGTAGAGGTGAGCATGGACTATCTCTTGATGCTAGTCGTCTTCTTTTTACATTAAGGAAAGATTTTGCGGAATTTTTTAATGTAGAATCACCCTCCCAAGTAGTTTTTACTTCCAATGCCACCGAAGGGCTTAACATAGCTATTCAAGGACTTTTAAAAGCAGGGGATCACTGTATTTCTTCTGTTATGGAGCATAACAGTGTTCTTAGGCCTTTACACTACATGGCTACAAAGGATGTGGAAGTTACCTTTATTGAGGATAATAATTTTGAAGATCAAATTAAAGAAAACACTAAAGTAGTTGTTTTTCAACATGCCTCAAATGTAACTGGAAATGTTCGAAATATAGAAGAAATAGGAAGAATCTGCAAAAAACATAATCTTCTTTTTGTACTTGATGCTGCTCAAAGTACTGGGATGATTCCCATTGATATGAAAAAGATGGGTATTTCTGTTCTCTGTGCTTCTGGTCATAAGGGCCTTTTAGGACCTCAAGGTACAGGGATTATGTGTCTTGTTTCCAATGTTTTACCAGAGCCCTTAAAATATGGTGGTACAGGAATAGAAAGTTTTTTACAGGATATGCCAAGGGCTTTACCAGAAAGGCTAGAAGCTGGAACAATTAATATTCATGGACTAGCTGGACTAAAAGTATCCTTGGATTATATAAAAGAGACGGGGCAGGAAAACATCTTAGCCCAAGCTAATTCTTTAGCAGATATGTTTTATCAAGGCATTAAAGAGATTCCAGGAATTAAAGTATATGGAGATTTTAATTCATCCCAAAGAACTCCCATAGTTTCCTTTAATATTAGGGATATTTTCGCAGGTAAATTAGCAGATGAACTTTATGAAAGGTTTTCTATTGCTGTAAGAGCCGGTGCCCATTGTGCACCAGGGGTACATAAGACTTTTGCAACTGTAGAGCAAGGTATTGTTCGTTTTAGTTTTTCTCATTTTAATACTAAGGAAGAAGTAGCTGAAGCTATTAAAGCAGTTAAAATTCTAGAGGAAGATGAGAGATGAAAGAAAAAAAACTTTATTGTATAGTAGTCTTTCCTAGTACTACAGATGCAATGTATTTTGAAGAGGAAGCTAAAAAAAATGGGCTATCCGGAAGGATTATTCCCTTACCTAGAGAAATTTCCTCCGGCTGTGGTTTATCCTGGAAAGAAGACTTAGATAATAAAAAAAGAGTAGAAGAACTTCTAGAAGTTACTGGAATTAACTATAAGGGAATTTATGAAATATTATTATAAAAATACTACTTCGAAAGATAAAATGGTAAAATTAAAGCATCTATTGATTAAAGATAAGGGGCAGAGGATATTATGAAAAAATTCAAAGTTCTATTAATGTTTTTAATGATATTGTTATCTTTTAATACTTTTGCTGATGCTGGGCCTAAACCATCTTTAGAAATTATTGTAGAAAACATGGATAATGATAGTTATTGGTTAGATCTACTAGTTAAAGATGAGTCCGAATATTCTTGGCTTGATATTTCTCCTGAAGAGAAAGAAAAGTTAACAAAACTAGTGGAGTATAAAGATTTAGATGGTTTTCACCCTGCTCTATTAGGTGGTACCAGGATTCCTTTAACTGGGAAATTAAAGGGAGAGGCTTTATCCGATGGCAGTTATTCTCATAAATTTTCTTATGTTGGAACTCCAGAGTTATTTAAAATAGCAATCTTTACAGAAGATGGTGAACTTATTGTTTCACCAGAAATTACGAGGAAACATTTTCAATCTAAAGTTATATTTGATGTAAGTACTCTTCAAGGGAAAGAAGTTCTCCCTGTAAAAAGTATGTTTCTAGAATTTAATTTTAGGTTACTTATGACCTTATTTATTGAGTTTCTAGTAGCTCTTCTATTTGGATTTTCCCTAAAAAAATACTGGAAGATATTACTAGGAGTGAACATGCTTACCCAAGTAATCTTAAATATTGGAATAATTAGTGCCAATCTCTATGGTGGACTTTTTATGGCAATATTTGTATTTGTTTTAATGGAAATAGGAATAATGATATTTGAAACAAGAGTATACATAAAAAAGCTCACAGATAAAACCAGAGCTAGAAGAATGTTTTATGGAATAACAGCAAATCTTCTATCTCTAGTAGCAGGATTTTATCTGAATATATTTACTATTCTTTAGACCAAGTGCCCCCAGAGTAATTATATGTTCCAGCACCTAGGCTAGTATAAAGGCTTTTAAAATTATCACTAGGATTATCATAAAAAACACGGTCACCTAAAGTTACTCCAGCTTTTATAGTTACTTTAGTAATAGAATTTCCGGCAAAAGCCTGTTGATCAATTCTTTCTATACTGATAGGAAGCTTTAGCGTTTTTATTTGATTATCCTTGAAGGACAAGCCATGAATTCTTTTAATATTACTATTAGTGGGGAATGTAACACCAGTTAGATTCTTACTTTCAAAAGCCTTTTGCCAAATAGCTAATATATCCTGACCTTCTGATTCAAGGGGTATTAAAATATTTTTTTCGGTTCCTGTGTAAGATCCCTTTAAGTAACCACTATGTCCACCTGTACCAAATTCAAGACCATCAGCTTTGCTAAAAATTACATATGGCCCTGATTCTATTTTAAGGTAATTTCATTTTTGATTTTCAATATCCCAAAAAAAAGAATATTCTTTTCTTTGGGCTTTAACTAATTTATCTAAGTAATTTTCGTTAACTAATTTTATAATTCTATCTTGATCATTATCTAATCCTTCAAAAAGATCCGTTGTAGATGAATGCTCAAATTTATAAATAATACTGGTATCATTTAAAATCTTGAGATTAGCTATATCCGTGTTTTCCTTAGATCTTTCTATGGATTTTGCAAGGGAAGGAACAAGGAAGGCAGAAAGAATAGCAATAATAGATATAACAACTAATAATTCGATTAGGGTAAAACCTTTGTTTTTATTATATTTCTTAAAGTTCTACATATTATCACCACCACCTATATTTTACTTCATTTAAGTATATAATAATAGAGGACCCAAAGGTTAAATATTAAATCCCATGTAGAATAATTTAAGCCCTTTTTAGGGCTTTTGTTGTTCTTATAATACAAAAATGAGATTATGGGATATAATAGAGATATTAATAAGATAAAATACAGAAATGAGAATTGAGGAAATAATAATGCAAAGAATTTTTATGAACAATGATCTATTATTTCACAAAATGTTAGGTGAAATAATTGTAAGAGAAATAACTAAAGACTACATAAAAGTAGAGACAATGAGTGGGCAAGAGTACCTTTTCCAGGAGCATGATTTTGGGAAAGTTTTATTTATTAGTAAGGAATCTGAAAAAGATGCTAAAAGCCAGGGTATGGAATACTTAATAAATAATCATGATGAACTAATATCTTTAAGGAAAGCTAACTCTGATAAAATTAAAAAGATGAAAATAGAAAGAGAAAATAAAGCTTTAGCAGAAATAGAAAAGCATCTAGAAGTTTATGATTTTACATCGGCTAAAGAAAGCTATGAAAAAAGCAAAGGATTTATAACAGCTAAACAATTTAAAGATTTAAATAATGAATATCTAGAAAAAGAAGAAATTCTAAAAAAAGAAACTAGCTTAAACGATGTGGAATATTCTTTAAGAAATTACCAGTTTGAAGAAGCGGAAAAAGAATATGAAAAATTAAAAAAATATATAGAAGAAAGTACCTATTTGGAATTAAAGGAATTTTACCTAAAGGCATTAAAGTCTAATAAGGGAAAAGATATCCAGAAAAAATTAGAAGTATATGATTATGAGGCAGCTGATAATCTTTTTGACAAATACAAAGATTACTTTGATCTTAAAGAATATGAAAAACTTAAAAAGTCTTATGTTTTAAAAGAAAAAGAGGGAAAAATAGATCAAGAATTAGATAAAATAAAAACCCTTTTAAAAGAGTATAAGTTTGAAGAGGCTGAAGAAGAATTCTCCAAGACAAAGATTATAGATAAAAAAACATATGTTGCTTTAAAAGATAAATATACTGAAATTTTAGAAATAGATACTAAAATTAATGACTTGTTAGATTCTTACAATTTCTCTGAAGCTGATGACTTATATTATTCAGCAAATCTAGGAGATTATTTCCCACAAGAGGAATATGATGATAAAAAAGCTTTTAGAATAAGAAGATACTTTGAAGAAAATTTTTATGACGGGGAAGATTCCTTTTTACTAGATTTAGAACAAGCAGCAGCAATCAATACAAAAAACACTGATATATTAGTAGCCGCTAGAGCTGGTTCTGGAAAAACTAGAGTTATCGTAGCTTTAATTCTATATTTACTAGAAATAGAAAAACTACCAAAAGATTCTATTATGGTATTGGCCTTTAATAGAAATGTTCCTGAAGAAATAAGATACAGGATTCATAATAAGGTAGTTTTAAAATCTGCTCCAAGTAAATATAATTCTATTGATATAGTCTTAACATTCCACAAATTTGCTTTAGAAATTAGTAATACTAAAGAGAAAATCTTAGCAGGAAATAGAAAGTTATTTATTAGAAACTTAATTGAATATATGATAGAAAATGATAAGAAGTTTGCATCTAGGGTTTATGATTTTTTCAGAAAAGAAAGCTTAGAATATGAAGACCTGCGAAATAAAAAGAATGTTACCTTAAAGGGTGAAGTTGTTAAGTCTAATGGTGAAAAATGGATAGCAGACTTCCTATTTGAACATGGAATTGAATATTTTTATGAGTACAGCTTCTATCCATCTTATATTAATAAGGATAATATTGAAGGTACGGAAACTTTTAAAAAGCGCTTTCTTAACTTTATTAAAGAAAACAATAATGAAATCAAACCTAGTTTTTATTTAAAAGATTCCAAGATAGTATGGGAACATTGGGAAATTGATGATACAGAAACTAATAAAGAAGTACAAAATGATTTCCTAAGAACCTTCGGAGCTATATGGCAAGAATATAAAGAAAAACTAACTTGGAAAAGAGAGTTCTGGAAAAACTGGAAAGTAGACCAACTAATTACAAATGATCACTGGGCAATTAAATCTATTAAAAATGTAAAGGAGCTTATTGAAACATCAATAAAAGATTCTGCAAAAACTAGAGAAGAATTTGAAGAAACAATAATGGCTCTACTTAAGGAACAAGGGATTAATCCTAAAAAAAGATCTAGAGAAAAATTAGTTAAAGAAGTTTCCGAAAGATCCCTTAATAGATTCACAAATTTGGTAACATCATTTATTGACAGATACCAGCAGAACTTCTTTGATTCTCGGGAGAACTTCAAGGAATTAATTGAAAGGTTTAAATCAAACACAAGAATATATGAGTTTCTAAATTTAAGTACTGAGATCTTTGATCGTTATGAAAAAGAATTAGCGAGTACTAATAAGATCCCTGAGTTAGCGGAATTTAATCAATATAATTTAGATTTCAATCAATTATTATGTAGAGCAATAGATAGGATAGATAGCGGAGAAGTAGACAAAGAAATAAAAAAACTTAAGTATCTATTAATTGATGAATACCAGGATTTCTCAGAATTATTCTTTAGACTTATTAAAGCAATTAGGAAAAGAAATCCTGAGATTAACCTATTTTGTGTAGGAGATGATTGGCAAGCAATTAACCGTTTTGCAGGATCTAACTCAGCCTATTTTACAGAGTTTGATAGCTATTTCCCTAACAGTCTTAGAAAAGAAATTGGCACTAATTATAGAAGTGTTGAAGAAATAATAAAAAGAACCAATAATTTCATGAAGAAAAATGGCTTCCCAGGAATAGAAGCAAAATCAGCAAATTCTACTGAGGAGCCAAGCGTTATTAAAGAATTAATGACTTTTGTTCCTTTAAACGAAACAAGGGTGGATGACCAAGAGTTTATTAATGAATTTATAGATAAGAATGGAGAAAGAGCAAAAGATATCACAATGAAATCTAAATATCTAAAAAAATGTTACGAAATAATCAAAGGAAACCCTGAGAAAGGATTCTTGATTCTTCATCGTTACAATAATTTTAGATATGATGTGGATTTAAAAAATTTCCGTGAAAAACTTTGTAGAATATTAATAAACAATAAGATAATTGAAGATGAAGAAACAATCAAAATTTCAACAATGCATTCTTCTAAAGGAATGGAAGAAGATATTGTAATCTTACTAGAAGCCAATGAAAACATACTAGAGTCAGTACACCCAGATAATGAACTCTTTGAAATATTTGGAGATAATCTAGAAACGGCTCTAGAGGACCAAAAAAGGCTATTTTATGTTGCCATAACCAGAGCAAGAGAAAAAGTATACTTACTTTATGAAAAAGACAAAGAATCTAATTATATTAATGATTTATTTATGTAAGTATAAAAAAACTTATAAATGAGGTAGTAATGAAAATATTACACTTATCTGATCTCCACATAGGAAAAAGAGTAAATGATTTTTCTATGTTGGAAGACCAGAAATATATCCTAAACAAAATATTGACTATTATCGATGAGGAAAAGCCAGAAGTAATTATTATCGCTGGGGACGTCTACGATAAAAGCGTACCCTCTGCAGAGGCTGTTCAGTTATTTGACGAATTTTTAGTGAGCCTCTCTGAAAGAAAACTCAAGATTTTTATCATTAGTGGTAATCATGATTCTCCTGAAAGACTTTCTTTTGGGGGAAGATTGATGAACCCTAGTGGTATACATATTTCCCCTGTCTATCAAAGGGGTATTAAGCCTGTGGTTTTAACGGATGAAGAGGGAGACCTTAACATCTACATGCTCCCCTTTATTAAGCCAGTTCATGTTAGAGGTCAGTTTCCTGATAAAGAAATCAAATCCTATAGTGAAGCTATACAAGTTGCTATTGAAGATATGGAGATAGATCCTAGCCAAAGAAATATTTTGATTACACATCAATTTGTCACAGGGGCAAAACGTTCTGAATCAGAGGATATCTCTATAGGTGGTTCTGATAATATTGATGGAAGAATTTTTGATGATTTTGATTATGTTGCCCTTGGCCACCTTCATAGCCCTCAAATAATGCTCAGAGAAAGCATTCGCTATTGTGGTACACCCTTAAAATATTCTTTCTCAGAAGCTAAGGATGAAAAATCAGTAACCATTATAGATTTTAAAAAAAAGAATGATCTTAAGATATATACAGTACCCTTAATCCCTAAAAGAGATATGCGAGTAATTAAAGGGACCTATATGGAAGTTACGGATAAGAACTTTTATAAGGATACAGATACAGAAGATTATTTACATATAACATTAACGGATGAGGAAGAGATACCTGAGGTCATAGGTAAACTAAGGGCAGTCTATCCTAATATAATGAAACTAGAATATGATAATACCCGAACTAGACAAGGTGTTGTTATAACTGGAACTATGGATGTGGATAAGAAATCACCTATAGAGCTGTTTTCTCAGTTTTACGAGTTACAGAATAACCAATTAATGAATGAGGAACAAAAGGAACTTATAGAAAGCCTTGTAGAGAAAATTTGGGAGGGGCAAAGATGAGACCTTTAAGACTTACCTTAAGTGCTTTTGGCCCCTATGCAGGGGAAAATCTACTAGAATTAGATAAGTTAGGAAAAAGTGGTCTTTACTTGATTACCGGTGATACGGGATCAGGGAAAACCACTATTTTTGACGCTATTACCTATGCTCTTTATGGGGAGTCTAGCGGAGAAACTAGAGAAGCTAATATGTTCCGTAGTAAATATGCTGAGGATGATACAGCTACTTTTGTAGATCTTGAATTTGAATATGGGGATAAAATTTATAGAGTAGTCAGGAATCCAGAATATGAACGGCCTAAAAAAAGTGGTGACGGAGTGACTCTGCAAAGAGGAGATGCTACTCTATATTATCCTGATGGAAGAATCGTAAGTAAAACTAGGGAAGTAAATAATGAAATAAAAGAGATTACAGGGATTGATCGGAATCAATTTACCCAGATAGCAATGATAGCTCAAGGAGAATTCTTAAAGCTTCTTCTTGCATCCACAGAAGATCGACAAAAGATATTCAGAGAAATTTTTAATACAAAGTACTATCAGACTCTCCAAGATAGGTTAAAATCAGAAGCTTCAGAAGTTTATAAGCAAAGGGAAGAGTTAAAGAACAGCCTAAAACAGTATATAGATGGAATCCTTTGCCAAGAAGATTTAAAGGATTTTAGTCTTATGGAAGTAATAGAGCTAGTTAAGGATATTATTAAAAAGGATACCAAAGAAAAAGAAGAAAAATCTTTAGAACTTAAGGTATTGGAAGAAGAGTTAAGAAAGCTTAGTGAAGAACTAGGTAAGGCTGAAGAGATAGAGAAAACAAAAACACTTTTAATAGAAGCTTCAAAAGAAGGGCAAGAGAAGAAATTAGAGTTGGATACCCTCTATGAAGCTTATGAAAAAGAAAAAAATAAAAAACCAGAATTAGAAGAATTATCTCAAAGGATAAATAGGGAGAAAGAAGAATTACCTAAATATCATAAGTTGACTGAGTATCAGGGTGATTTAAAAGAAAAGGAAGGTATTGAAAAAGACATAGTTGCTGCACTAGGGGAGTGTAGTAATAAGAATGTAGAACTGGCTCTTAAAATAGAGAAAGATAAAGAAGAGATAGCAGAGCTTAAAAATATAAGACTTATTCTTGAACAATATAAACGAGAAAAAGAAAATTTAGATATAAAACAGAACAAACTAATTGCACTTATCAAACAAATAGATACTTATAAGTTATTAAAAATAAATTATCAAAAGGCTCAAGAGGAATACTTGAAATTTTCTACTGAAGCAAAATCTTTTAATGATCGATATGAGCAAAAAAACAAAGCATACCTAGATCAACAAGCAGGTATCCTAGCTCTTAATCTTAAGGAAAAAGAAGCTTGTCCTGTATGTGGTTCCTTAGAACACCCTAGACTAGCAATTCTTACAGGAGATGCTCCAACTAAAGAAGAACTAGATGAAGAGAAAGATGAAAGGGAAAGACTTTCTCTTAAAGCTAGTCAAGCTAGTGAAAGTGCTGCTACTATTAAAACGCAGGTAGAGGGAGCAGAGGAACGTATTCTAGATTATGCTAGGGAGCTTTTTCTTGAAGTAACCATGGAAACTACTGAAGAAAAGGCTAAAGAATTACAAATAGATATTTTAGACGATCTTAGAATTCTTGAAGAAAAAATAGATGAGACCGAAAAGAAGTTAAATAGATATGAGGAATTAGAAAAAGATATTCCAATAACTGAGGCAAAGATAAATAATTTAAGAGAAATAATTTCTAACCACAAGATAGAGGAAATAAAAGTTAAAACAGAGATTGAAAATTATATTAAACTTGTAGAGGATTTACAAAAAACTTTAGTATACAGGGATATTACAGAAGCAGAAAAGAATATAAAAGAATCTGAAAATAAAAAGATAGAATTAGAAAAGGCTTTCCAAGATGCAGAAAAAGAATATCTGAATTGTAAAGATCTAATTACTACTTTAAATGGAAAAATTGCTAGCCTAACGAAACAGTTGGAAGAGAATAAAAATATTGATATAGAGGAAGTAATAAGAAAACAAAAAGAGTTAGAAGGTAAAAAGGCCGAATTAAATGATATTTTAACAAAAATTAACTCTAGGTTAGATAGGAATATTGATTCTCTTGAGAATATAATAAAACAAGAGACCAATCTAGCTAAAGTAGAAAAAAGATATGCTCAAGTTAGAGCCTTATCTAATACTGCTAATGGAAATATCAGTGGTAAAGAAAAAATTATGCTCGAAACTTATATTCAAATGAACTATTTTGATCGGATTATCGCTAGAGCCAATATTAGATTTATGATGATGACAGGTGGACAATATGAGCTTACTCGAAGGATAGAGGCAGGGAACAACCGAAGTCAAAGTGGCCTGGAACTTAATGTTATTGATCACTATAATGGGTCAGAAAGAAGTGTCAAAACACTATCTGGAGGAGAGTCTTTTAAGGCTTCCCTATCCCTTGCTCTTGGTCTATCAGATGAGATTCAAACTTCCTCTGGAGGGATACAACTAAACACCATGTTTGTTGATGAGGGCTTTGGCTCCTTAGATGATGAATCCCTACAACAGGCTATTAAAACACTGTCATCTTTGGCGGAGGGAAACCGTCTTGTTGGAATAATTTCCCATGTAGGAGAATTAAAAGAAAAAATAGATCAGCAAATAGTGGTTACCAAAGACCGAGCAGGTGGCAGTAAAGCAGAAATAATTTAATAACT
>CAZXPJ010000018.1:0-24518 GCA_964642925.1 uncultured Eubacteriales bacterium
GTTCGCAAGCAACCATAAGCAGGACACTTTTTTGCTACCTCTCCGCAAACAAAAATAACAATTTTTTTCATATATTATACCTCTTTCACTATTCTTTGTTTTATAATGTTTATATAGTATAACAAAAACTGGAGGAGAAGGAATGGGGAGTTTTTTAAAAAATCATGGGAGATTGAAAACTTATATTCTTATAATCCTCTTCTTAATTTTAGCTGGCCTTGCTCTGCAAAGCTTTCTTCCCAAAGAATCTAGATCAGGGGAATCTTTAAAAAGAGATGACTTCACTCTTCTCCTAAATAATGGGGAGAAGGTAAGTCTAGTTTTAGAAGTTGCAGATACTATAGAAAAACGAAATGTAGGTTTAATGAATCGCCAAGATTTAGAGGAAGGCTTAGATGGAATGATTTTCGTTTTTACGGAAGATGTTCAAAGTGGTTTCTGGATGAAGGATACCTATATCCCCTTATCCATAGCTTTTATAAATAAAAAAGGAATAATTCAAGAAATTATCATAATGGAGCCCTTTTCGGCTGGGGATAAAACAGAAAGCCCAATAGTGTATTTCCCTAAAGACGCCTATCGTTTTGCTCTTGAAGTGAAACAGGGATTCTTTAAGGAAAATAATATAAAAATAGGAGATAGACTTTTAGGCTTGCAGAGATAAAAAATGTATGATAACATTATGTCACTTTAACGCTTTACTCAAGTAAAGGAACAAAAGAATCCATTATGGATTCGGAAGGTGGTTTAAATGCCTAGATTTTTCGAGACTCCTTTAGGAGTTAAAGATTATACACCGGAGAGTTTTAGTAAAATTGAAACAATTATTGACGGGGCAAGGAAGATAGCCAAAGAATTTTCCTATGAAGCTATTAAAACCCCTGCTATTGAATATTATCAAACGGTAGGTTTGAATTCCCAAATCAGAGAGGATGAATTAATTCGCTTTACAGGTCCCCTGGGCCGTATGCTGATTATCCGTCCCGACCTTACGACACCTATTGCCCGTATTGTGGCGTCTACTTATCGGGAATTATCACCACCCTTTCGCTTCTTTTCCTATGGAGATGTTTATAGGAATGACTCCGGGGGTTTAATAGAAGAGAAGACTCAGGTGGATTTTGAATTAATTGGCGAGAAGTCTCAGGCTGCTGATGGAGAAATTATTAATATAGCGGCCAAGATTGTAATGGATTTTTCCGGAGGAGATATACGAATCACCTTAGGACACACTAAAATATTAAATATTCTCTTAGAAGAGATTGTCAGTGACCTAGGCAAAAGAGAAGAGATCTTTAGGTCTTTAATTTCCTTAGATTACGTTTCTTACAGGAACTTAGTAGGAGAGCTACAAGTGCCTGACCAGTCCAAGGATAAATTATTAAAAATATTAGCTGTAAAAGGAAAGTTAGGAGCAGTTCTTGAATTAGAGAACTGGCACAGCGAAAAAGAAGAATGGCAGCAGATTTTTTCGGAGATAAGGAACATTCAAAAAATTCTTGATGAATACAATTTAGGGGAAAAAGTTATTTTCGATTTAAGCCTCATTGGCCGTCATAAGTATTATACGGGGATGATCTTTAATGTATACGCTCAGGGCAGCCCTTATAAAATAGCCTCCGGTGGTAGATACGACGCCCTTATTGGTAGTTTTGGCCGGGATCTTTCTGCTACGGGTATGGCTGTAGATGTGGTAGAGCTAATGAAAATAAATATAGAAGATTAGGTGATGAAAAATGTTAAGTATTGCTGTTCCAAAAGGTAGAGTTCTCCAGGAGGTTAACCAACTCCTTTTAAAAAGTGGCTTAATTTCTGAAGAAATTATTGAAGACCGGAAGTTAATAATTGAGTATCCAGAAAATAATATGAAGTTTATTCTATCCAAACCTATGGATGTCCCTGCTTATGTAAAGTACGGGGTGGCTGATATTGGCATAGCTGGGAAGGATGTCCTTCTAGAGATTGAAGAGAAGCTTTTAGAAATTCTTGATTTAAAGATAGGAAATTGTCGTCTTTCCCTCTGTGGTAAGGAGAATTCAAAAATAGATTTTGGCAAGATGCCTAAGATTGCTACTAAATATCCTAAAACAGCTGCTCGTTATTTTCGCAGTAAGGGGCAGCAGGTGGAAATTATTAAGTTAAATGGATCCATTGAAATAGCTCCTGTCTTAGGCCTTACGGATTTTATCGTAGATATTGTATCTACAGGAAAAACCCTCAAGGAAAATGGTTTAACAGAGATAGAAAGAATAGAAGATATCTCTAGTAGAATAATTGTCAATGAAGCTAGCTTCTATTTAAGGAATGAAGAAATAAATCATTTTGTAAATTCCTTAAAGGCGGTACTCTAGTTCGTTAATTAGTCAGTTAGGAAGTTAGGCAAAAGCTTATTTTAAAAAAATGGAGGGTGATTTAATGAAGAATGCAAATAGTTTTACTGTTTTTCCTGCCGTGGATATTTTGGATGGAAAATGTGTCCGTCTCTTAAAAGGGGACTACAATTTTATTTCTACCTATTATGATGATCCCTTGGAGCCTGCTTTAATGTGGCAGGAGGCTGGATCTAAATGGTTGCATATTATTGATCTAGATGGAGCAAAAACTGGTGAGCCTGTCAATATTCAGCTAATTAAAAGAATTATTAAAGAAAGCAATTTGAAGATTCAGATTGGGGGAGGAATTCGTAGCCTAGAAACTGCCAAGGCCTATATTGATGCTGGGGTAGAGAGAGTAATTATTGGTTCCAAGGCTTTAATGGAGCCAGAATTTGCTGGAATATTAGTAGAGGAATTTGGTAAAGATAAAATTGTAGTTTCAGTTGATGGTAAGGACAACAAGGCCTTAAGTGAGGGCTGGCTTTTTGATTCAGGCAAAACTTTGATAGATATAACTAGAGAACTGGTAAATCAAGGAGTAGAGAACTTTATCTTCACAGATACGGAAAAAGACGGCACTCTTTTAGGACCTAATTTGGAGATGTCTTTGAAATTGGCAGGGATTGCTCCTAAGGGAATAATAGTAGCTGGGGGCATTGGCCAGGAAAAACATGTACTTGATATAGCAGAAAAAAAAGGCCAAGGATTAATTGGAGCTGTAATTGGCAGGGCTCTTTATACAGGTGAAATAGTTCTAAAGGACTTATTAGAAAAAATCCCTAGCTCAGTTCCTTGCAAATCGGGAAAAAGAATTATTCCATGCCTAGATGTTAAAGATGGGCGAGTGGTTAAAGGAAAAAGTTTTGTAAACTTAAAGGATGCAGGAGATCCTGTAGAGCTAGCAGCTTTTTATGAAAAAGAAGGTGCTGATGAATTAGTTTTCTTAGATATCTCTGCAAGCCTAGAAGGCCGAAAGACTATGGTAGACTTAGTTAGAAAAACAGCAGAGGCTGTATCTATTCCCTTTATTGTTGGTGGAGGAATAAGCACTATAGAGGAAGTAAAGACTCTTTTAGATGCGGGAGCGGATAAGGTAGGCATCAACTCCGCGGCTTTAAATAATCCAGAATTAATTAGACAGGCTGCTGAAAAGTTTGGTAGCCAGCGTATTATTTTAGCCATTGATGGCAAGAAAAGCTTTGGAAAAGAAGGAAAAGCTACCTGGGAAGTTTTTACTAAAGGTGGCACAGAAGCTAAAGGAAAAGATGTGTTAGCTTGGGCCCAAGAAGGGGTAAAACTAGGTGCAGGAGAAATCCTTCTTACAAGTATTGACCAAGATGGACAAAAGGATGGCTTTGACTTGGAACTTTACCAGGAAGTATCTAATCAGCTTAAGATACCAGTGATTGCTTCTGGTGGTGCAGGTAAAAAAGAGGATTTCTTAGAGGTATTTACCAAGACAAAGGTAGATGCAGGCCTGGCAGCTTCTATCTTCCATTTTAGGGAGTTAAAAATTAGTGACTTAAAGGAATACCTAATAAATCAAGGAGTTGATATGAGATGTTAGAACCAAGAAAAATAACCTTCGATCCAGCTAAAGTAACTTTCGACAAGGATGGCTTAGTTCCAGCAATATTACAAGATTACCTAAGTGGCCAAGTTTTAATGCTAGGCTATATGAACAAAGAGGCCCTAGACAAGACTTTAGAAAATGGGGATGTTTGGTTTTTCTCCAGAAAAAGACAGGAATTATGGTATAAAGGAGAAACTTCAGGAAATTATCAAGAGGTAGTAGATATGGCCTTAGATTGTGATAGTGATACTATTTTAATTCAAGTTAATCCCTTGGGTAACACTTGCCATCTAGATCGGACTAGTTGTTTTGGAGATAAATCTGACACAGTTTTAGAAAGACTAAAAAATGTTCTTGAAGACAGATATGAAAATAGACCAGAGAATTCCTATTCAACTTATCTATATGGTAAGGGAATTGATAAAATATTGAAAAAAGTAGGAGAAGAGGCAGCAGAGGTTATTATCGCAGCCAAGAATGGTGATAGAGCTCCCTTAGCAGAGGAAGTTGCAGACCTTACCTATCACCTCATGATAATGATGATTAGCCTTGGTTACGATTACAAAGATGTTAGTAAAGTATTGAAAGAAAGGATGAAATAGATAAATGAAGGTGCAAATGTATGAACTAAAAACAATGCCAGAGGATATTAAGGCTAAAATAATGAAGAGGGCTGAGGAAGATATCAGCGACCAGATGAAAATTGCCCGGGAAATTGCTGATGAAGTAAAGGCCCAAGGGGACAAGGCTGTTAATAAATATACGGAAAAATTTGATAAAGCCAAGCTTACTTCTGAAACCATGAAGGTAACCGAGGCAGAAATAGAGGAAGGCTACAAAAGAGTTACTCCTGAATTTAGGGAAGCTTTAGAATTTGCAGCTAATAATATTCGTACTTTCCACGAAAAACAAATGCCAGAGCCAATTTGGTTTACAGAAACCTCCCCCGGAATTTTAGCAGGAGAGCAAACTAATCCGGTTCCAGACATTTGCATTTATGTTCCAAGAGGCAAGGGATCCTTCCCATCAGTAATGTTAATGATGGCAATTCCCGCCATAGTTGCTAAAGTTCCTAATGTGGTAATCTTGACTCCCCCTAATGAAGAGGGAAACTTAGACGATGGAGTATTAGCAGCGGCTAAGGTTTGTGGAGTTAGCAATATCTATAAAGCCGGTGGAATTCAAGGAGTTGCGGCGGTTGCCTATGGCACAGAGACTATCCCAAAATGCAGTAAGATCATCGGACCAGGTAGCTCCTATGTAACAGCTGCCAAGAGGGTTTTAAGTGATGAGATTGATGCAGGGACCCCAGCGGGGCCTTCTGAGGGTGTTATCCTAGCGGATGAAAGTGCGGATTATGAAAAAGTAGGTCTAGATTTAATGATCGAGGCAGAACACGGTCCCGACTCTGCAGCTTTACTGGTTACAGACTGCCGCATCCTAGCAGAGAAAGTAAAAAACTTTGTAATTAGTCAGCTTCCTAAACTTTCACCCCAAAGAAGAGATTTCGTGGAAACTGTTTTAAGTGAATATGGTGGAATTATTATAACCGACTCCCTGCAAGAGTCTATCGATTTTATTAATGACTATGCCCCAGAACATATGGAAGTAATGACTAGAGATCCCTGGGAAGTATTACCAAAAATTAAAAATGCTGGGGAGATTCTTCTAGGAGAAAATACTCCTATCACCTTGGCAAATTTTGTAATCGGCGTTAACGCTATTTTACCCACAGGTAGAAGTGCTAGAACTTATTCCAGCGTATCTGTTTATGACTTTCTGAAAAAAACCTCCATTGGTTATGCTACCAAAGATGGTTTTGAAAGTGCTAGAGGCCACGCCTCAGTTTTTGCTCGAGTAGAAGGTTTTGAAACCCACGCTCTAGCAGTGGAAGAGAGGAAATAATAAAAATGGAAATTATTGTAAAAAGAAAAACCAATGAATCCTTAATGTCAGTTAGAATTAACGATGGAGCAAGAGACCCAGAAGCTAAGGATTATTTAAATACTCCCCTCACCTTCTATAATCATATGATGGAACAAATAGCCTGGAGATCAGAATTAAATATTTATTTAGATGTTACCTTAGACAATTTTGCCCTTAATCATGTAATTTGCGAAGACTTAGGAATAACCTTTGGTAAAGCTATTGGGGAGATGATGGATCGGAAGCAAAAAATGGGAGCACCAGGATACGGTTACTCCTATGGGAATATCGACGAGTCCATGGCCAGGTGCGTTATCGGCTTTGAAAAAAGAGCCTACCTAGACTTAGACTATAATGACATAATCGTTCCCGAATCAGTAGAAGGAATTAACTCAGAAGATTTAGTTTCCTTCTTAGAAGGCTTCGTCCAAGGAGCCCAAGCCACAGTCCACCTAGATCTACTAAAAGCTAGAGACAAGCACGGACACCACCAATGGGAAAGTATCTTCAGAGCCTTCGGAGACGCCCTACGCCAAGCCATGCTCATCAGAGAATGGAGAAAAAACATGGCCGCAGGAGTAGCAGGAGAAATCACCTGGGAAATCCAGTAGGGGACAGTTCTTTTTGACCACACTTATCCCCAGCCAGTACACTAGTACTGGCTTTTTTTGGCAAAAAGAAGAAAATGTGTTTTGAAATCTAATAAATTTGTGTTATTATTTCAAGGATTGAAGGTGAGTAAATGAGAAAAGCTGTAGTCCTTGCCGCAGGCAAGGGAACCAGAATGAAATCTAAAATACCCAAAGTTCTCCATAAAACCGCAGGTAGGGAAATGATTAATCAAGTTATTGAAATCCTTAAGGAATCAGAAGTTGACCAAACTATCCTTATCCTAGGCCATGGAGCAGATGAAATAAAAGAAAAGCTTTCTCTTCCTACAGAAATCGTTTTGCAAAAAGAACAATTAGGAACAGGTCATGCTGTAATGCAAGCTATGGATCACATTAATTCCGGTGAAGAAATTCTAGTAATTTGCGGAGATACTCCTTTATTTACAGGTGATACTCTAAAAAAAGCCCGCCAACTTCATGAAAAATCTCAAGCCTCAGTAACAGTTCTTACCAGTATTGTAGATGATCCTACAGGTTATGGGCGTGTTATCCGTAGCCCTGATGGACAAAGGGTTCTTGGAATCGTAGAAGAAAAAGACTGTACAGAAAATGAGAGAAAAATTTACGAAATAAACACAGGAACCTATTTTTTTGCAGGCAGCTTCTTAAAAGAAAAATTATCCCAGATTGATAATAAAAATGCTCAGGGAGAATATTATTTAACAGATCTTTTAAAAATTGCCATCGACTCTGGTCTTGAAACTCGAGGATATCTCCTTGAAGATTCCGCTGAAGCCCTGGGTATTAATGACCGAGTGCAACTAGCAGAGGCAGAAAAAATCCTTCGCAAAAGAAAAATTCAGCAGCTAATGAAGGATGGAGTAACTTTTATTGACCCAGATACTGCCTATATTGATTCTCAAGTAAAAATATCTCCAGATGTAATTATTTATCCGAATGTTATAATAGAGGGAGATACAAATATAGGTGAAGATAATGTAATTGGTCCAGACACCAGAATAATCGACTCTCAAATAGGAGCAAACAATACAATCGAAAGAGCAAAGATCGTTGAAAGCATTATAGGATCAGGCTGTGCCATTGGCCCCTATGCTTATCTTCGACCTGGAGCAGAGCTTCAAGATAATGTAAAAGTTGGAGATTTTGTTGAAATTAAAAAATCTGTAATTGGTAAAGGAAGTAAAATCCCCCATTTAACTTATGTGGGAGATGCAGAAGTAGGAAAGGGTGTTAATATTGGCTGTGGTACGATTACTTGTAATTATGATGGAAAGAATAAGTACAAAACAACAATAGAAGATGGAGCCTTTATCGGCAGCAATACAAATCTTGTAGCACCAGTAACAATTGGAGAAGGCGCCTATATAGGAGCCGGATCCACTATCACAAAAGATGTGCCTGAACATAATTTGGCAATAGCCAGAGGAAGGCAGAAAAATATAAATCTTAAAAGTGACAAAATATGAAAGTAAAAAATCTGGGGGGAAAAGAAGAAATGGATAAAAGGTATAAGGACCTGAAAGTTATTACAGGAAATTCTAATCCTGAATTAGCAAAGGAAATTTGTGAATATATTGGGATAGATCTTGTGAAAAGCGATGTAAGGACCTTTAGTGATGGGGAGATCACCCTTTCTCTTAATGAAAGCGTAAGGGGAGCAGATATTTTTATTATTCAGCCCACCAGCAGTCCTGTAAACGATAATCTGATGGAACTATTAATTATGATTGATGCGGCAAGAAGAGCATCAGCTAGAAGAATTACAGCAGTTCTTCCATATTATGGATATGCCCGTCAAGATCGCAAGGTTAAAGCTAGAGAGCCAATTACAGCTAAACTTGTAGCAAATTTAGTTGTCCAGGCAGGAGCCAGAAGAGTTTTAGGAATGGACCTTCATGCTTCCCAAATTCAGGGATTCTTTGATGTTCCTTTTGACCATTTACTAGCAGCACCAATCCTTGCAGATTATTTTAAAAACAAAGACTTAGAAAATACTATAGTTGTATCTCCAGATATGGGTGGGGTAACTAGAGCAAGAGGTTTCGCTCAAAGACTTGGAATTCCTTTAGCTATTGTAGATAAAAGAAGACCAATGCCTAATGTTTGCGAAGTTATGAACCTTATTGGGGACGTAGAAGGCAAAAATGTAATTATGATTGACGATATTATCGATACAGCAGGAACCATTGTTGGAGCTGCAGAAGCTCTAAAGGACAGAGGAGCAATGGATATGTACATTTGCTGTACACACCCTGTACTTTCCGGACCTGCCATCGAAAGAATTCAAAATTCATGCATCAAAGAAATGGTTACCACAAATACCATCAAACTACCAGAAACCAAAAAGATCGAAAAAATAAAAGTACTATCCGTAGCCCCCCTTATAGGAGAAGCTATAATGAGAATTCACGAAGACCTATCAGTAAGCAAGCTCTTCGATTAAAAAAAAGATAAAACACCGGGCTCATAGGCCCGGT
The DNA here is from genome assembly GCA_964642925.1 of uncultured Eubacteriales bacterium. Taxonomy (GTDB): domain Bacteria; phylum Bacillota; class Peptococcia; order Peptococcales; family SKKY01; genus SKKY01. The sequence continues at coordinate 8,984 of CAZXPJ010000018.1, forward strand.
GTTTTTAAAGGGACGCTTCTTTTTGGCTACACTTATCCCCAGGTCACTCCTGGGGATAAGTGTAGCCAAAAAGACCTGTCCCCTAGAGGGAGTTTTTTCTATGTATGTTATTGTAGGCCTGGGTAACCCGGGGAAAAAATATGAAAATACCAAGCATAATGCTGGCTTCTGGGTAATTGACCGCCTTTCTGAGGTTATGAACATTCCCCTGGATAAAAAGTCTTGCGGTTCCATTTTAGGTATGGGAATGTATGAGGGTAAGAAGGTTCTTCTTGCTAAGCCTCAAACTTTTATGAACCTCAGTGGTGAGGCTGTAATTCAAATCCTTAACTATTATGATAATATAGACGGTCTTTTGATAATCCATGACGATCTGGATCTTCCGGAGGGAACTCTTCGCTTTAAAGAAGGGGGAGGCCTGGCGGGGCATAATGGCCTAAAGTCCATCTCCCAACATCTTCATTCTAATGATTTTGATCGTCTTCGCATGGGAATTGGCCGTCCTGAAAGGCAAAAAGTGGTAAACTATGTCCTAGAGCCTTTTGTATCGGACAAACAAGAACTGGTAGACCAGGCAGTCAAGGATTCTGCCACTGGGATTGGACTTTGGCTTAAAGAAGGAATTCAGAAAGCCATGAACCAATATAATCAGAAGAAAGTTGATAACGATGAGGGAAAATAAGATAAAAACGATAGATTATCGAGACCTAATCACCCTAGAGGGTCTAGATACAAGACTTTTAAATCTGCCAAAACACAGCCTAATTTACGGTTTAGATGACCATAAAAAAGCAATTTTGGCAGCTTTGTTATGCCAAAAAACAGGCAATTCCCCTAAAAATGCCCCCACACTATTTATTTTTGAAAATGAAAAGAAAACAAAGTACTTCTTGGAAAAATTTCAAGAGATCGGTTTAGACAACTGCTGTTATTATCCAGCGGAGGAAAGAATTCCCTTTGAAGTTTTTGCAAAAAGTAAGGACATTGAGGGCCAGCGGGCGGAGGTTTTAACTCGCCTAGCTAATGGAGAAAATATTATAGTTTTCGCCAGCATCCAAGCTATTCGGAGAAAGCTTAGCCCTAAAAAAGAGTATCAAGAAAACATTTTAGAAATTAAAATAGGGGACATTCTCCAACTTACAGATTTAACCTCCCACCTAGTTCAAGGTGGATTTGAGCGGAGAGATATAGTAATAAAAAGAGGGGATTTTAGTATTCGGGGGGGAATTATTGATATCTTCCCGGTAAATTACGACAATCCTCTAAGAATTGAACTTTTTGACGATGAGGTTGATTCCATTCGCAGCTTTGATTTAATCACCCAAAAATCCCTAGAGAAAACGAAGGAAATCCTTATTGGACCTGTCCGTGAATTTCTCTGTCCTAGGAATTCCAAAATTCTTCCTACCTTGGAAAAGGATTTTCAAAAGCAGCTGGATGCCTATGAGGAAAAAGATAATAAAAAAGCAGCCCTGTCTATAAAAAAGCTTTACAGTCAGATAAAAGAAAGAATCCAAAATAATATTTGCGTCAATGAAGAGGAATATCTCTACCATTATTACTACCCTCAAGGTGCCACCTTATTTGACTATTTTCCCGAAAATTCTCCCCTCTACCTAGATGAGGCTAAAAGAATTAAGGCTTCTTTGGAGTTTGTTGAAAATGAAGAAGAAAAAATATATACAGACCTCCTAAAAAAAGGTCGGGTTTTAAAGAATCAACACAAGATTTATGCAACAGGCCAGGAGCTTACGGCCAAGATAGCAGAAAGAGACAGTATCTTTTTTGCCCTCCTTCCCACATCTGGGGCCTTTGACTTTACTTTTTCCCAAAGGATTAATGGAGACTTTTTTGGAGATGTAATTCCCTTCTTTAATAAAATTGATTATCTCTTCCAATTCATAGAAGAAAAAATTAAAAAGGGATATCGAATTCTCCTTTCTCTAGATGGGAAGGAAAAGCAAGATGCCCTAAGGGAAGAGGCTAAACATTATAAGACCGACATCTTTGATTATAACCATCAAGATATTCCAGGAGCCTATTTTGCCCCTTTAAATTTAGAAAAAGGCTTTGAGGATAAAAAAGGCAAGCTAATTTTCATCACAGAACTGGATATCTTTAACAAGAAAAAGAAAAAGACCCGTCAGATCTATAATAAGGATGCAGAGCGAATAGGTTCTGTTTTTGAATTGGAAATAGGAGATTTTGTAGTTCACTCCTCCCATGGTATTGGCCAATATTTTGGTATAAACACCCTGGAAGTAGAGGGAATTAAAAAAGACTACCTTCTTATTAAATATAAGGGGGAAGACAAGCTCTTTGTTCCTGTGGAGCAGGTTCATAATCTCCAAAAGTTCATCGGTAGTGAAGAGAAACGTCCTAAAATTAATAAACTTGGGGGCAGTGAGTGGCAAAGAACCAAAGCTCGGGTTCAGCAGTCTATTGAAGATATGTCTGAAGAGCTCCTAGAACTTTACGCCCAGCGAACTATGAATCCAGGTTTTGCTTTTTCACCTGATGATTTTATGCAACAGGAATTTGAGGAAAATTTCCCCTTCGAGGAAACAGAAGACCAGCTTAAATCCATAGAAGCAGTTAAAAAAGATATGGAAAAACCCACTCCCATGGACCGCCTCCTTTGTGGGGATGTAGGTTATGGAAAGACGGAAGTAGCTATGAGAGCTGCCTTTAAGGCCGTACGAGATAGCAAGCAAGTGGCAGTTTTAGTTCCTACAACTATCTTAGCAGAGCAACATTTCCAGACTTTTACTAAAAGATTTGCAGATTTTCCCGTAAATGTGGAAGTTTTAAGTCGCTTCAAATCAGCTAAGGAAGAAAAGGAAATTAAAGAAAATACTGCCCAAGGGAAGATAGATATCCTAATTGGTACTCATAAACTTCTTTCAAATACCTTAAAATTTAAAGACCTTGGTCTTTTAGTGGTGGATGAGGAGCAGCGCTTTGGAGTTAAGCACAAAGAGAAAATTAAAAAGATCCGAGCGGATGTGGATGTATTAACTCTTTCCGCAACCCCTATTCCTAGAACCCTGCAAATGTCTTTGGCAGGCCTTAGGGATATGAGCTTAATCGAAACTCCCCCGAAAAACAGGTATCCTATCCAAACCTTTGTAGTGGAAAAAAGCGATGACCTCCTAAGGGAAGTTATTAACAGAGAACTAGCTCGAGATGGCCAGGTCTATTATGTCCATAATCGTGTTCATGATATTCACTTAGAAAGCCAAAAGCTAATGGAGATAGTCCCGGAAGCCAGTTTTGCTATTGCCCATGGTCAAATGAAGGAAAATGAGCTGGAAAAAACCATGATGGACTTCATGGAAAGGGAAAAGGATTGCCTAGTTTGTACCACCATCATCGAAACTGGTCTAGATATTCCCAATGTTAATACCCTTATTGTGGATGAGGCGGATAAATATGGACTCTCCCAGCTTTATCAACTTCGAGGCCGTGTGGGCCGGAGTGAAAGGGTTGCCTACGCTTATTTAACTTATAAAGGAGATAAGGTTCTTTCAGAAAATGCCGAAAAAAGATTAAAAGCCATTAAAGACTTCACAGAACTAGGTTCTGGATTTAAGATAGCCCTGCGGGATTTAGAAATTCGTGGAGCGGGTAACTTATTAGGAAAAGAACAACACGGCCACTTAGATGCTGTGGGTTTTGCCCTCTATACCCAAATGCTGCAAGAAACAATTCAAGACCTTAAGCTGAAAAAGAAAAAAGATTCCGGGGAACTTACTCCCGATGAAGCTTTTAAGGCTAAAGATAGGGAACAAGAAATATCCTTACCTATAAGTGCCCTTATTCCCGAGGAATATATTAGCAATCATGGAATGAAGCTAGAGTTTTATCAGAAAATAAAGAATGCTCCAACTTTTGATGATCTTTTAGATGTTACTGATGAGTTGATTGACCGTTTTGGGGATTTCCCCGAGGAGGTCGCCAATCTGATAACTCTAGGGGAATTTAGGATTCAGATGAATGAATTAGGCATATCCTCCATGAAGTTAAAAAATGGCACTTTAGAATTTATGATTTTAGAGGATGCCCCCTTGGATCCGAAAATAATTTTAAAACTTTCTGAAAACTTTAAAAATCAGGTGTCATTTAAGGATGACAATGGTTTTCTGATAAGATATAGTATTAAATACACAAATAAAGATGACCTTCTAGAGGGTATAGAAGAGTTTCTTAAATTTTTAGGAGGAAAATAAACAAATGAATAAAAACAAGAAACAAAAAAGTTTTGCACTTTTAATGATGGCAGCGACTTTAATCCTTGTCCTATTTCTTACAGGATGTTCCAAGTCGGAAAGTGAGAAAACTCTAGCTGTGGTAAATGGTACAGAGATTACAGAAACACAATTTAACCAAAGATATAATATAATAGCAGGGCAATATAACTTTGACCTTAACAATAAAGACCATCAAGCCTACCAAAAAGAGCTTAAAGAACAAGTTTTAAACAGCCTAGTAGATGAGGAGGTTCTTCTACAAGAGGCTAAGAAGCAAGAGCTTACTGTTTCTGAAGAGGAATTAAATAATGAAATCACTATGTTTAAGTCGAATTTCAGCTCAGAGGAAGAGTTTAAAAACTACCTTAAAGAAGGAATGAAGCTTACAGAGGAAGAATTTAAAAATGTTTTACAAAATGAATTAATAATCTCCAAGCTTTACGAGGAAGTTACTAAGGATGTAAAATCCAGCTCCCTATCTCCTAAAGAATATTTTGAAAATAATCAAGATGTCTTTATGCAGGGGGAAGAAGTTTCTGCTACCCATGTTTTATTGAAAACAGAAGAGGAAGCAAAAAAAGTAATCGAGGAAATTAAAGCTGGTGGAGATATGAACCAGATAGCAAAAGAAAAATCCATCGATGAATCTGCCCAAGTTAATGGGGGAGAATTGGGATATTTCCCTAAAGGCAGAATGGTAGAAGAGTTTGATAAAGCAGTATTTTCCATGAAGGTGGGAGAGCTTTTAGCTGAGCCAGTAAAAAGCCAATTTGGTTATCATGTAATTCGTCTTAATGATAAAAAAGAAGCGGAAGAAGTAAAATTTAGTGAGGTAGAAGGAGATATTACTTCCTACCTAATTGAAGAAGAGAAGAATATTGTCTTTATGGAATATATTAATGAGCTTAGAGCTGCATCAACAATTGAAATGAAGTAACAGGGGAGAAGACCTTGAAAAAAAAGTCATTTATAAAAGGCGCTATGATTTTAAGCGCCGCGGGGATTTTGAGTAAAATACTGGGAGCAGTATACAGAATTCCCTTTAGTCGTATTGTAGGGGAAGAAGGGTTAGGTATCTATCAGATGGCCTATCCCTTTTATACTTTAATCTTGGCAGTTTCCACAGCAGGAATTCCTCTAGCAGTATCAAAATTAATATCTGAGCGAGAATGTCAGGGAGATCATGAAGGGGTAGCCAAAGTTTTTCGCCTATCCCTTCTTATTCTCACTACCTTCGGGATACTAGCTTCTGGGACCCTATTTTTTTCAGCAGACTGGATCTCCCTTAATATCCTAAAAGAGCCTCGGGCAGCCTTAAGTTTAAAGGCCATAGCCCCAGCTATTCTTTTTACCTCCATAATTGCTAATTTCCGGGGATTTTTCCAAGGATTTCAACGCATGGCCCCCACAGCAATTTCTCAAGTTCTTGAGCAATTTGTTCGGGTGTCTACTGTATTTATTGCCACCTATTTTTTATTAAGCAAGGGCTTAGAAATGACAGCAGCCGGAGCATCCCTAGGAGCAAGTACCGGATCTTTAGCAGCCTTAATTATAATAAGCTCCATCTACTTTTTTTCCAAGGAGAGAAAAGAAGAAACTTTAGTTTGTAATGAAGAAAAAAGCCAAGACCTCCTTAAGGGAATCTTTAGCTTAGCCATTCCTATTAGTATTGGGGCCCTAGTTTTACCCTTAATGCAGATTATGGATACTTTTTTAGTTCCCGCTACCTTACAAAAGGCAGGTTTTACTGCCTCAATAGCAACAGGACTTTTTGGCCAACTCTCTGGAATGGCAGGATCTATTATTAATTTACCTTTTATGGTGACTACAAGTTTAGCAGCAGCCCTAGTTCCTTCTATTAGTGAGAAGATAAAACTAGGGAAGAATTTAGAAGTTCAAAAACTTTTATCCAGCGGTTTTAAAATGGCAGCCTTAATAGTTCTCCCAGCCACCGCAGGCCTTATAGTTTTAGCCGATCCCATCATGGCCATGCTTTTTAAGGCACCAGGAGCCGGCTCAGTTTTAGCCTGGTCAGCACCCACAGTAGTTGCCATTGGAGCTTATCAAGTAGCTTCAGGAACCCTTCAAGGTTATGGAAAAGTTATGATTCCAGTAATTAGTTTAGTCTTTGGAGTTACAATTAAAGGAATTCTTACTTATTTACTGATTATGTGGGGGATGGGAATAGAAGGGGCAGCCTTAGCCACAGTGTTAGGCTATCTCACCGCAGCTGGAATTAATATTCAAATCATGAAAAAATATACGGGCTCCCAGTGGTTTGTTTTTCAAGACCATATTCTAAAACCACTAATAGCAGTAATTGCCATGTCCATCTCCGCTATTTTCTTTTATAGAATATTTAAAGTTGCCGGCAACTCCCTAGGAACCTTAATTTCTATATCCCTGGCAGGACTTGTTTATCTTTTAGTACTTATAAAAATAAAAGGGATTAAAGAAGAAGAAATTATTCAGATTCCTAAATTTGGTGATAAGTTAGTTAAAATAGGTAAAAAGATAAAAATACTATAAAAAAACAAAAACAAAAATAAAGTAAAAACAAAAAATAAAGTAATACAAGGATTTGTTAAAAATGGAAACCGATAAAAAATATAACTTTCAGGATCTAGGTAGGATTATGGATAAGCTTTTAGGGGATGAGGGTTGTCCTTGGGATAAAGAGCAAAACCACCAGTCCTTAAAGCGTTACCTCATCGAAGAATCCTATGAAGTATTAGAAGCCATTGATGAGAAAGATCCAGACCACCTTAAAGAAGAACTAGGAGATGTGCTCCTGCAAATATTCTTCCACGGAAAATTAGCAGAAAAAACCGGAGACTTTACGATGGAAGATATAACGGATACTATCTCTAGAAAACTAATTCGTCGCCATCCCCATATCTTCTCAGATACCCAAGTGGAAGACTCCGCCGAAGTTAGTAAGAATTGGGATGAGATAAAAAAGCAGGAAAAGAAAGAGAAAAACATATCTCAAGAAAGTATGCTAGATTCTGTTCCTAAAAATCTTCCATCCCTCTTAGAAGCTCTAAAGATTCAAGAAAAAGTAAGAAAAGTTGGCTTTGACTGGGACAAAATAGAGGAAGTAGAAGAAAAAGTAAGGGAAGAAGTAGAAGAACTTCGTCAAGCTATTAAAGAAGGGGATCAAGACCATATAGAAGAAGAATTTGGCGACCTTTTATTCACTCTTGTAAGCATTGGCCGTTTCCTAGAAATAGAGCCAGAAGAAGCCCTTTTTAAGACAAATAATAAATTTAGAAGAAGATTTTCCTACATTGAGGACAAAATGGGGGAAAAAAGTATGAAATTAGCAAAAATAAACAGAAAAAATATGGAAAAGCTATGGAAAGAATCAAAAAAAAAGGTATAATATAACAATAACAAGGGATACATATTGTTTAGGAGATGATATAACTGTGGAAGTTATTGCAGTTAGTCAAAAAAGCCTTTAATAAAAGGTGAATATAGGAGGGTTTATTTTGAACAAAGCGGAATTATTGCAAAGTGTTGTAGAAAAAACAGATTTAAAAAAGAAAGATGTTGAGAAAGTGGTAGCGGCACTGTTTAAGACTATCGAAGAAGAATTGGTTAATGGCTCAAAGGTTCAATTAGTTGGATTCGGAACTTTCGAAGTAAGAGATCGTGCAGGAAGAACTGGACGTAACCCAAGAACCGGCGAAGAAATTGAAATTGCTGCAGCAAAAGTTCCTGCATTCAAAGCAGGCAAAGCACTAAAAGACGCAGTAAATAATTAATCAGTGAGAGCCTCCTACCATGAGAGGCTCTTTTTTAAAATGTAGCAGAGGTAGCGGAGGGGACGCTTACATTTGACTTCACTTTTCCACAGCGTCCCTAAAAAGAGGTGGTTTTATGCGCTTAGATAAATTTTTAAAAGTATCCCGAATCATTAAAAGAAGAACAGTAGCCAAAGAGGTTTGCGATAATGACCGGGTAAAAATAAATGATAATCCAGCAAAAGCAGGTAGTGAAGTAAAAGTTGGAGATATTATTGAGATTCGCTTCGGAGAGAAAATTGCCAGCTTCCGGATTCTAAAAATTAAAGATCATGTATCTCAAAGTGAGGCACCAGAGTTGTTCGAAAGTATTTCTAGTTAGGGGGTAAACTTTATGGAAAAGCAGGATAGAAAAAACCTTAAAGTAATTCCAGGAGCAAAAAACAAAGTAACCCTTAAAAAATCCATTATCATTCTTTGCGTCCTTCTATTAGCCTTCTTTTCTGGCCAGCATTTCGTAAAAATCTACCAACAAAAAAAAGTTATCGACGACTTAAGATTAGAACTAGAAAACGAAAAGGTAAGAAGCTCCCAACTAGAGCGAGAAATAGAAAAACTACAAAGCCCTGAAGGAATTGAACGGATTGCTAGGGAGCAACTAGGCCTAGTTAAAGAAAATGAAATACTTATTAAAGAAATAGTTATTGAAGAAAAAGGCCCAGAAAAAAAGGAGGGTAAATAGTGCCCTCAGAGAATAAAACTTTAAATAAAGCCCAAGTCGCCATGGATATCGGCACCAATAGCACCCGTCTTTTAATTCTCTCCCAAGGAAAGATCCTTCATCAAGAACTAGCAATTACTCGTATTGGTCAGGGACTAAAAGAATTTGGCAAAATCCAAAAGGAGCCCTTAGAGAGAACAATAAAAGCCTTAAAAAAATATAAAGAAAAAATTTCCACTTATAAAATTGAAAAATATCATTTAATAGCCACTAGTGCTATGAGAGATGCCCGTAATAAAGAAGAAATAATAAAAAGAATCAAGGATGAAACAGGCTTTGATACAGAAATAATTTCTGGCAAGCGAGAGGCAGAGCTTAGCTATCTCGGTGCTACGGCAGATTTTCCTGGAAAAAACCTAGTTATAGATATTGGGGGAGGAAGCACAGAAGTAGTTTTTCCCACAAATGATGATTCTACGAAAGAAATTAAACTTACATATACTTCTACAAATTTAGGAGGGGTAAGGCTTAAGGAAGATCCTGAGCTTTTAGACAAAGCCTCCTTTCTTTTTTCTGAAAATATTCCCACCACCCAAGACTTTACTGCTTTTAACTTAATTGGAGTTGGGGGAACAATAACCACCTTAGCAGCAATAAAGTTAGCCCTGGAAGAATATCAATGGGAAAAAATCCACGGCCTGATCCTTACTATAGAAGAAATAAAAGAAATTCATCAGAAATTAAAAGGACTTTCCCTAGACCAAAGGAAAAAAGTTCCAGGCCTTGAGCCGGAAAGAGCAGACATTATAGTCTATGGGATAGAGATTCTCTTAGTATTCATGGACCAATATAAATTTTCCACCATTAGGGCTTCAGATAAAGACTTACTTTTTGCTCTGCTGATTTAATACAAAAGGAGTTTTAAAATTTATGCAATAAAGGAGAAAAAATGTCATTTCCCAAAAATATTAGGATAATCATGAAGATAATAGTTTCTGTAATATTTTTATCTTTTCCTCTTTTAGCAAAGGTATATTATCAAAAATCCTATTATCTACTTGTCATAATCTTTATTCTTACTCTAGCTCTTATGGAAATATTCCAGTGGGAAGAAAACCGAGATAAAAGATTCTTAACAAAATGGCCTAAAATGCGAGAGCGGGGTATTTTGATTAATGTAATCTTAGTTGGCTTAGGATCATTTTTCTTTATGGCTATAATGGTAGCCCTAGGGCAATTATTCGGAAACGGACTTACTCCTCTAGATATCTTTAATACTTTATCTGGGGAATCAATGATAAAAATTTTACTCTTATTAATATTTTTTAGCCTGACCATAGGAATAGTTAGCTGGTATGAAAACCAAAGAAAATATGAAAAACTTTATAGAAAAAGAAAAGTATAGGGGGTAGGGCTGGTGTATTTACAAGTTGAGAAGATTATTAAGGATATATTTCCTTTAAGAACAAAAAACAACTATGACCAAGCAGCTCCCCTAATACTAGGACTTTCCGGTGGGCCAGATTCTATGGCCCTTTTTTATATTCTAAAAAAGCTCCAGAAAGATTATGCCTTTTACTTAGTTTCCGCCCATGTTAATCACATGTTTCGAGGTGATGAGGCAGACCAGGAAGAAGAAGCCCTCAAGATAATTGCCATTGCTGAAGATGAAATCTTAGAAAGTCTAAGGATAGATGTAACAAAAATCGCCCAAGAAGAAAAGCTCTCCAAACAAGATGCAGGTCACAGGGTCCGCAAGGACTATTTTATAAAACTTGCCAAAAAATATGGAGGAAAATATATAGCCTTGGCTCATCATGGAGATGACCGAGTGGAAAGCTTTTTTATCCATCTTTTTCATGGTTCAGGAGCCCAAGGCCTATCCGCCCTTCCGATATTAGGAGACTACCATGGAGATCTTCAAGTTCTCCGTCCCTTAATAAATTTTTCCAAAGATGAAATCTTGAAATTCTGCCACAGGGAAGAAATAGCCTATTTTACAGACCTTAGCAACCTAGAACCTGATTACAAGAGAAATAAGATTCGGTTAGAACTTATCCCCCTCTTAGAAAGGGAATATAACAGTAATATTAAAGATCTTATTCTAGGGAGCATGGAAATTTTAGAAGATGAAAATACTTATTTAGATAAAATTACAGAAGAAAAATATAAGCAACTAGTAAGGAAAGAAGACTCAAAGTACCTTCTAGATAGGGGAAGTTTTAAAGATTTAGACATTGCCCTCCAAAGAAGACTTCTAATATATATGCTTAAAAAAGAGAATTTAAATTACAATCGTGAAAAAATAAAAAAAATGATCTCTCTGCTTAATGAAGAAAAAGGCCAGCAAAGCTACAGGATCTCCCAAGAGTGGATCCTAAAAATTCTTTATGACACAGCTACTCTGGAAAAAGATTCTGCGGATTCTGATTTGAAATCTCCAGGAAAGCCTCAATCTCCAGCAATGCCACAATCTCAAAAAATGACACCAATTTTAATTTCAAAAATCTCAGATAATAAATCGATAAGCATCAATCAAGGAAACTTGGAATTTGTTTTTTCCTTAGAAGAATTTAATCCATCCCAGGCTTTTACCAAAGAAAAGGAAGAAGATATTCTTTGGCTTGATAAGAATATTCTAGAGAACACAAGCCATCACCTTATTTTACGCTCTCGTCAGGAGAAGGACATGATTAAGCCCTTCCAAGGTAAAACAAAGACTCTAAGAAAATATTTAATGGAGATGAAAATCCCCAGGGATCAAAGGGACCAGATAATTCTCTTAGCCTATGATCAGGAAATTTTATGGATACCTTTTCTCACTTTTTCGCACAATTATGGACTTACTAAAAACAATCTTGAACAGTCTGGAAAGAAAATGTTAAAAGTAGTCAGTAGGGTGAAAGAGAGTTTGAAAAAAGACCCTTGATGTGATAAAGTTTATTAGTATCATTTTAAATTGATTTCAAGTTGGAAGGAGAGCATTCGTGAACAGAGTCTTTAAGAATTTAGCAATTTATTTAATAATAGTTTTAATTGCCGTAACAGCTTTACGACTAACCACATCTCCTGAGGTTCAGACGGATGCTTTTAGCACTTTCTCTGAATTTATGGATGCTGTTGAAGCCGGTCAGGTTAAACAGGTTAAAATTATCACCGAAGATAATTATCAGAAAATAGATGGAGTAACTAAGGATGACAAGGTCTTTTCAGTAGAGGCTCCTAAGGGTTATAACGGAATGATCGACATAATGAGGGAAAACAAGGTTACCATTAACCAGGAACCCACCCCCGTACCACCCTTGTGGATCAGTATAGTCACTAGCCTCTTACCTATTATGTTGATCCTTGGTATTTTCTTCTTTATGATGCAACAAGGCCAAGGTGGCGGTGGGAAGGTAATGCAGTTTGGCAAAAGTAAGGCCAAGCTTCAAACTGAAACCAAGAGTAAGGTTACATTTAAGGATGTAGCGGGAGCCGATGAGGTCAAAGAAGAACTAGAAGAAATAGTAGAGTTCCTCAAAACCCCCAAAAAGTTTGTAGCTCTAGGAGCAAAAATTCCTAAAGGAGTCCTTTTATACGGACCACCCGGAACAGGTAAAACCTTACTTGCTAGAGCAGTTGCAGGGGAAGCAGGAGTTCCTTTCTATACTATAAGTGGATCCGACTTCGTGGAAATGTTCGTTGGTGTAGGTGCATCTCGTGTAAGAGACTTATTCGAGCAAGCCAAAAAAACCGCACCCTGTATAATCTTTATAGATGAGATTGACGCAGTAGGTCGTCAAAGGGGCGCAGGCCTTGGTGGCGGTCATGATGAAAGAGAACAAACTTTGAACCAGTTATTAGTAGAAATGGATGGTTTCGAAGGAAATCAAAGCGTTATAGTAATAGCAGCAACAAATAGACCAGATATTCTGGACCCTGCTTTACTTAGACCAGGAAGATTTGATAGACAAGTTACTGTAGATCGTCCTGATGTTTTAGGTAGACAGGCAATTTTAAAAGTTCACATGAGAAACAAGCCAATAGCTGAAGATGTGGATACCCTAATTCTTGCTAAAGGAACTCCTGGCTTTACCGGTGCAGATCTTGCCAACTTGGTAAATGAGGGAGCACTACTTGCAGCTAGAAGAGGTTTAAAGCAGATTCATATGAAGGAATTACAACAATCTGTGGAAAGAGTAATCGCAGGACCAGAGAAAAAATCTCGAGTTATTAGTGATTATGAAAAGAATATAGTAGCTTACCACGAAACAGGGCACGCCTTGGTGGCAGCAAAACTAGAACACGCAGACCAGCTTCATAAGGTTACTATTATTCCAAGAGGAAGAGCTGGAGGTTACACTCTCTTTTTACCAAAAGAGGATACCCAGTTTATTACCAAGTCTCAGCTTTTACACAAGGTAACCACACTTCTAGGTGGAAGGGTTGCAGAGCAAGTAGTACTTAAAGAAATTTCTACTGGTGCCTCCAATGACCTAGAAAGAGCAACAGAGACTATTCGTAGAATGATTACCGAGTGGGGTATGTCCAAGGAACTTGGGCCTATGACCTTTGGTAATAAAAAAGAAGAAGTATTTTTAGGAAGAGATATTGCCAGAGATAGAAATTACTCAGAAGCAGTAGCCTTCTCCATAGATAAAGAAGCAAGGGCAATGATTGAAGAATGTTATCAAATGGCAGAAAAAATTCTTTTAGATAATATGGATTCCTTAGTTTTAATTGCAGAAACACTAAAAGAAAGAGAAACCATTGATGCCAAAGAATTCTTTGCTCTAATGGAAGGCAAAACCGACGTCTTCGATGAAATAGACAGAATCGAGAAAGAAAGATATAAAGATGCAGAAGAGAAAAAAGCAGAAGAAGTAACAGAAGAAATCCTTCCTAAAGAGGAAACAACAAAGGAAGATTCTATAGAAGAAACAGAAGTTAAAGTAGAAGAAACAAAAAAAGAAGAAGAATAAATTTGGAGGTAGAGAATAAGATGGAAAAAACTTTTCTGATGATTAAACCAGACGGAGTACAAAGAGGCTTGGTTGGAGATATCGTTAACAAATTTGAGAAAAAAGGTTTCAAAATGCTTGGAATGAAATTAATCCAGGTATCAGAAGAACTAGCAGGTAAGCACTACGCAGAACACAAAGAAAGGCCATTTTACCCAGGATTGATCGAATACATTACATCAAGCCCAGTGGTAGCAATGTGCTTCGCAGGTAAAAACGTAGTAGCAGAAGCAAGAAAAATGATGGGAGCAACAGACCCAGCAGACGCGGCACCAGGAACAATCAGAGGAGACTACGGCCAAGACATCGGTCGTAACATCATCCACGGATCCGACAGCGTAGAAAGTGCAGAAAAAGAACTAGCAGTCTACTTCGATCCATCAGAAATCTTAGACTACGAATACCTACCAGAAAAATGGCTTTTCGAGTAACCAAAGGGACAGGTCTTTCAGACCTCACTTATCCACAAGTATATAATAGAGGGAGCAATCATGATGATTGCTCCCTCTTTGATAGTTGCAAAATAAAAATCCTCTGACAACCTTGTGAAAAAAGGCTCTCAGAGGATTTGTTCTTTTCAAAAAATGCGTAATGATTTACCCATATTTTAATGAATGTATCTTTTCTCTACTACTTTTTGACTACGCCGCCGGGAAATCTTTCCCACCTGGGACTTACTAATCCCTAAAATATCGCCAATCTCTTTGTGGGTTAAGGTGGTTCTTTCTAGTAAGAGAGCAACTAGTCTGTAAATAAGGTGAATATCCATGATAGCATCTTCTAGATTCTCTCGATTAACTCCTGGAAAAGAACTTTCAATTAGGTTCATTGCCACTTCCTCCTTTCTTTCATTTGATTCCTCCTGAATATCAATAAATATATAATAATCCTTTTCCCTATGAAACTTTTCAAAAACCCAGGGTGAATCTTCAAAATATTCTAGGATTTCATCCCTTTGTTCCTTCTTGGTAATAAAGGGAACGTCTTGATTTTCATATCCTAAATATTCCCCACAAGAACTCCAGGGGTATTCTTTAGGATCATTAATCATCCCCGCTTTTACTGGATTATTATGCACATACCTGATGGCAGCTAACAGATGCTCCCTAGATTTAATTATTTCGCTTTTAAAACGATTCTGAAAAACGTGCCCCACCCGATCCCTTCTATTATTATAGGCCATGGCATAACTTAGATTAACTCTGTGTAAGGCTTTAGAAAAGACCATAGGATCTCCTTTTATTACAAAATGAAAATGATTTCCCATGATGCAGTAAGCTAAAAGCTTAGTTTGGTAATTAAGAAAAACTTTCCTAACTAGATTTCGATAAAATCTTTTATCCTTTTCACTTTTAAAGATTGCCTCCCTGGCAACACCCCGGTTCATAATGTGATAGTATCCCACAGGGTAATTGTTCCTTGGAATCCTAGGCAAGTCTCCTCACATCCTTTTATTTGTCACCATATAAGATAACAAAAAAGTATTTCGTTCCCTCTGCGTCGAAAAGAAAAGTTTTAAAATTCCTTTTTCCCCCTCTTTCCTTATCTTCTTTTTGAACATCAAATTCCTTGACCTCCTCTTTTAAAATATTTTCCTCGTTTTCAATCATAGGAAAAGTCACCTCCTTTCTTAAAATATATATTTTGCCTCTCTTATATCCTTCTTTCTCAATGCAAATTAGAAATTCCTCTAAAAAAACTAAAAAGCTTCACATTTGGCTTTTATTTATCCCCCATTCCCACTCCCTGGGGATAAGTGAAGTCAAATGTAAGCGTCCCCTTGATTCCTTATAAAAAAATGGTATAATTTTT
>CAZXPJ010000018.1:24618-30403 GCA_964642925.1 uncultured Eubacteriales bacterium
TGAAGTCAAATGTAAGCGTCCCCTTGATTCCTTATAAAAAAATGGTATAATTTTTCTTCAGGTAAAATCTAATTTAAGGTGGAATTAATTAATGTTTGACAGACTAGAAGCGATTGAAAAGAAATATGACGAACTTAATGAGTTAATGAGCGATATAGAAGTAATTAATGATCATAATGAGTACCAGAAACATGCCAAGGTTCAATCAGACCTTTCTGACACGGTGGCTGTTTACCGTGAATACAAAAAAGTTGTTGAAGAGATTGAAAATTCTAAAGAAATGCTTGAAGAGAAACTAGATCCGGATATGAAGGAAATGGTGGAACTTGATATTGAAGAACTAACTGAAAAGAAAGATAAAATGCTTGAGGAATTAAAAATACTTTTAATTCCTGGTGATCCAAATGACGCCAAGAACGTTGTTATGGAAATCCGTGCAGGTGCTGGTGGAGATGAGGCAAGTCTTTTTGCTGCTAATCTTTTCCGTATGTATTCCCGTTATGCAGAGAATATGGGCTGGAAGGTAGAAATATTAAATACGAACTGGACTGGGGTTGACGGAATTAAAGAAGTGAGTTTCTTAATTTCCGGTAATAAGGTCTATAGTTATTTGAAATATGAAAGTGGTGTACACAGGGTTCAGCGAGTTCCTGATACAGAATCCCAAGGACGTATCCATACTTCCACGGCTACAGTTGCAGTTCTTCCTGAAGCTGAGGAAGTAGAAGTAAAAATTGAGCCGGGAGATATTCGTGTAGATGTATTCTGTTCCAGCGGCCCTGGCGGTCAGTCTGTTAACACAACCCAATCCGCAGTCCGTATTACCCACCTACCTACAGGAATAGGTGTATCCTGTCAGGATGAGAAGTCCCAGCATAAGAATAAAGACAAGGCGATGAAGGTTCTTCGTGCCCGTCTTTTTGAAAAAGCTCAATCGGATGCTGCGGGAGAAATGGCCTCTACTCGTAAGAGCCAGGTAGGAACGGGAGACAGAAGTGAACGTATCCGTACCTATAACTATCCTCAAGGTAGAGTAACAGATCACAGAATCAACTTAACTCTTCATAAACTAGATAATATTCTTCTTGGAGAATTAGATGAAGTAATAAATGCTTTAATCACTTATGACCAAGGGGAAAAATTAAAGGAAACAGGTAAAAATGAAGGATAATAAAGTTTCAAATATTCTCCGGGAGATTGGCTTAAATCCAAATCTTTCCCCTGAGGAGAAGAACGACCTGCGCTATATTCTGGCCCATATTTTAGGAACAGAAAAAGCAAGGTTAATACTTTTAACAGACCAGGAACTTAGTCAAGAAGAGCTTCAGACTTGGAATAAAGGAAAAGATTCCCTACTCATTGATAAGCTTCCTGTCCACTATATTATTAATACAAAGAATTTTATGGGATTAGACTTTTTCGTAGATGAAAGAGTTCTAATCCCTCGTTTTGATACGGAAGTTTTAGTGGAGGAAACTTTAAAAGAAATTAATCGTCTAAAGATTAGCGGGACTCTTTTCCCTTTAAAAATATTAGAACTCTGCACAGGTAGTGGAATAATACCCATAAGCCTAATTCACCATACTAAGGATTATCCAAATATCCAGCTTACAGCCTTAGATATTTCCACCCCTGCCCTTCAGGTAGCAGAGATTAACAAAAAAAACCTTCTTCTAGTTGAAGAACAAACTAGACTAGAGTTTTTACAATCGGATCTTTTTGAAAACATCCAGCTTCCTGCTAGCCCAGAAGCGGCCTATAATTTGATTCTAGCTAACCCTCCCTATGTAACCCAAGAGGAGTATGATAGCTTGGAGGATAAGATAAAAAGAGAGCCAGTAAAGGCATTAGTTGCCGACCATGATGGCCTCTTCTTCTATGAGAAGATCCTTTCCCAAGCTAAAGACTACTTAAATCCTAGGGGAAGCATAATTTTCGAAATAGGCAGCCTGCAAGGAGCCGCCCTGAAAAAAATGGCTCAGGATAAGGGCTACCGTGAGTGTACTATTATTCCCGACTATGCTGGGAACTCTAGAGTTGCTGTAATTCGTTAAATTTAATTTGCCATAGGATGGCTTAATTGATAAAATGTTCAAGTGATTTTGAAAGATGAAAAAGGAAAGAAGAGAGCAGATTGAAAAAAATGAAAAAAAGATATATTGTACTTATAGCAGTTGTTTTAATAGGGTTAATAATTAACTTTACCCTTCTTGCCACATCTCAGCTTAGTGATAAGAATATGGCAAAAAAAGAAAAAGACCCAATTCTTACTCCTGAGGAGCAGTTGGAAAAAGAATTTGCTAATGCAGGGGTCTTTGGAGAATATAATGTTCTTCTTTTAGGAATTGACTCCCGTTCAGAACGGGGTCTTGAGGCGGAAATACAAGCTAAAAGTTATCGCACGGATACTATGATTTTAGCTACCTTAGATATTAAAGAGAAGAAGGCACGCCTTATTTCTATACCTAGGGATACTAAGGTTAAGGTTAAGGGAAACTATAATAAAATTAACGCTGCCTTTGTTTATGGTGGTATAGAATTAGCTAAAGAAACTGTAGAGAACTTTGCCGGTGTTGAAATTGACAGGACTATGCTGGTGGATTTTAAAAGTCTGGTTAAGTTTGTAGACCTTCTTGGGGGAGTTGAAATTGATGTCCCTGTTAGAATGTATCGTCCTACAGAGGACATTGACTTAAAGCCTGGCCTGCAAGTTTTAAATGGCCATGATGCTTTAGCCTATTCCCGTTACCGGGGAACCTCTGGTGGGGATATTGATAGAGCCGCCCGCCAGCAGGAGGTTATTAGGGCTTTAATGAATGAGATCGTATCTGTTAAGGGTGTAGCTATGATTCCTTCTCTTTATAAGACTATGGAGGAAAATATGGTTACGGATATTCCTTTAAAGGAGATTATGACTTTAGCTAAGCTTGCTCCTGCTATTTTAAAAAATGGTCTTGATACTATGGTGGTTCCTGGAAGGAATGCCTTAATCGAGGGTATCTGGTTTTGGGAAGCGGATAAGAAGGCTTTTATAGATATGCTTCAGGAATAAATTAGGAAGGGATGTGGACTTGTGTCTGATTTAAGTAGAATGGATCGTAGAAAAAAACCTCAGAAATCTACTGAGGAAAGAAATGCTATAATAGAAGAACTTGTCAGAGACAGAGAAGGGTCCTTTTCTCCTCCTAAAAAAAGACTTAAGAAGAAGAAGTCTACAGGAGTCAAAAAGGTGGTCTTATCTCTTGTCCTTGTCCTCCTCCTTTTTACAGGCTACAAGGTGTATGATTTTGTAAAGTCTCCTTTAAATGCAGCGGAACCGCTGGATACAGAAATAGAGGAACCGGCAATGCTTCCCAGTGTAGATGATGAGTTTGCTAAAAAGAGGGTTAATATCCTTGTTTTAGGTGTAGATGAAAGAGAAGGGGAAGTAGCCCGTGCGGACACAATAATTTTAGCTAGTCTTTTTCCTGAAGAAAAACAGGTAAAGCTCCTTTCTATTCCTAGGGATACTAGATTATTAATCCCAGGCCATGGAAATGATAAAATTAATCATGCTCATGTTTATGGTGGTATAAATTTGGTTAAGAACTCAGTAGAGGAGTTTACTGGTATCCCCATAGACTTTTATGTGGAAACTAACTTTAAGGGTTTTATCAATATAATTGACCTTCTTGGTGGGGTTACTATAAATGTAGAGAAGAAAATGTATACTCCTTTGGAAAACATTGACTTAGAACCTGGCCTACAAAACTTAAATGGTTATGATTCCCTAGCTTATGTTCGTTATAGGGATGATGGTATGGGGGATATAGGTCGTATTGCTAGGCAGCAGAGGTTTATTAAGACTTTGGCTGAGTCTACTATAAAGACTTCTAATATTTCTAAGATTCCTGGTTTAGTGGATGAAATGAAGGCTTATGTTAAGACGGATCTAAGTATTATGGATATGATTACTTATTCTACTAGGTTTGCTAAGATGGATCCTGCTGATTTAGAGGCTTTTCAGGTTCCTGGTTTTAGTGGAATGCAAAATGAGGTAAGTTACTGGATACCAGACTTAAATGGTACTAAGAAGATAGTAAGTAGTATTAAAAAGCCTACAGTGAAGGACCCTCTTCCTGAGGCTGATCTAGAGAAAGATAAAGAAAATGGAAAAAGTTAGGATTCTTGGTATAAATATTTCTAAGGTTACTTATAATGAGGCGATAGAAAGAATTGCCCTTTATATAGAAGAAAGAGAAACAATTCAGGTTGTTACTGCTAATGCTGAGATAGTTTATGCAGCATCTCGGGAACAAAAGCTAAAAGATATCGTCAATACTAGTGGACTGGTAACTGCTGATGGTGTGGGAGTAGTATATGCTGCTAAAATCAAAGGTGATCCTGTTCCCTGTAAGTTGGCAGGTGTAGAACTTACGGAAGGCTTAGTTGCTTTATCTGGTTCTCGAGGCTGGAGGATCTACTTTCTAGGTGGAGCTCCTGGGGTTCCGGAGAAGGCTAAAGAAGAATTGTTAAAGAAATATCCAGATGCTAATATAGTAGGAACTCAAAATGGCTATTTTGATTCTTCCCAGGAAGAAAATATTCGTCAGGATATTCTAGATAAGAAACCTGACATCCTATTTGTTGCTTTGGGCTTTCCTAAGCAAGAATTATGGATAGCAGAGAATAAAGAAGCTTTAAAGGTTCCGGTTTCTATTGGAGTTGGAGGAAGTTTGGATATATTTTCTGGCTCTAAAAAAAGAGCACCTGTAATATTTCAAAAACTAGGTATAGAGTTTTTATACAGATTTATCCAAGAACCTACTAGACTTAGTAGATATTTGAATTTACCGAAATTTGTTTTTGCTTTTTTTCTTCAGGATGTTTTTAAAATATCGAGAAATAGGGTAAATTAAAAATATAATTGTCTTGATTTTTATTAAATTAATAGTAGAATCTATCTTTGAAGGTTATCTAAGGGGCCACGCCCTATGATATAAAAGTACCGAATTTGGCATATTACTTAAGGTCATTAGTCTCCAGAATTATTGACAAAATGAGTATCTGTGCTAAAATAGGTCAAGAACAAAATATCTCAAGCTGTTGTTTTTTGACCAACCTAACTATGATAGAAAATATTCACCATGTTACATACAGTCTGTTTGTGGTGAGTAGGTAATTTACATTGATAATTTGTGAATTTTCTTTTTCTTGAGAGGAGGGGATAGGCCACTACCAAGTGTAGCCTGGGTTATTCTGCATAAGGCTGAGACAAAGAAACCCGTAGTTAAGCACAATGAAAAAAAGCTCGCAAAGAGCTCGGCCAAAAGGCCAAATAATTTAAGGAGGGTATTTATTTTGAATAAGAAACTTATAGCGATTCTTACATTGGTTATGTTTGCAATAACATTACTACCAATGGGAGCATTCGCAGCATCAAAAAACACAGCTTCAGGCTTTTTACCAACAGTAACTAATAATGGTTATGCTACTATGGCAACTATTAGAATTAGTCAAGATGATATTACAGACAACTTTATAGATGGTTCGTTTACAATCGACTTACCGAGTGGAGTGAAGTGGACAGCAACTAGTCAAGCGGCTATGGCTGGTGTAACTAAATTTACTGATTTTGCTACAGTTAGTCAGCTAAGCTCATCAACTGTAACTATTAAAGTTGTTACACCACCTACAGCTGTAGGAACTAACCAAGAAATAGTAATACCAGTTGTAGTAGATGTTACTTCTCTTGGAACGGGTGATATTGTTGCAACTATAACCGATATTAGCTCAGGAATTACCC
>CAZXPJ010000019.1:0-2140 GCA_964642925.1 uncultured Eubacteriales bacterium
GGAGGGCTTAAATTCAAAAAGACATCGGTTAGAAAAAATAAATCAGGCTTTACTCTGATTGAAATTATCGTAGTTACTTCAATCATTGCAATATTGATTACGATAGCAATACCAAGTTTTTCATCCTATATAAAAGGAACAAAAACGAAAGTGGATAATATAAATCTAAAAACATTAAATAAGGCAACAGGAATATATGCAGGTCTTGAAAATATTACTACAAAAGATATTTTTAATGGTATTACCGAAGATGAAGAAAGAATGACTATTCTTAAGGATTTTGACTTGATAGAAAAAATGGCCATACCTAAACAAGAAAATGTAAAATTTATGTGGGTTATAGATGACCAAAGATGGAAATTAGAGCCTGATTTTGATATTAGTATTACGGAACCCACTCCAGAACCGAAACCTGACCCAGAGAGGAATTCTGTTGCTTATGGTGACGGAAATGGCAATACGAATATAAATGAATTGTTAGATCCTGCTAATGATGATTCTGTTTTAAGTGGTAATTGGATAAAGGATGAATCCACAGGGGGAGTAAAGGCAAAAAATCCAGCCTTCCAACCTAGTCTTTTTGTAAAAAACAATAATGAAGAGTACTCAATTACCTCAAAAGCAGCTCTTTCAGGAACATTATCTCTCCTGGGAGGTTATGGAATTTTTTTCGAATCCTCTTTAGATAATAACAGTAGAGAAACAGGTTATTCACTTCATTTTAACAAGGAGAAAAAAGCTATAATGCTAGTGACAAGGAATAAAGGAGAAGAGGTAGAGCGAAAAGTTCTAGCTGATGCTAGCACAGATCCTTCAATAATAAAATCTAGTCGTTATGATGATTTTTGGACTAACTCCAATGAAATAAAGCTTGATGTGACAAAAGATCCTGCTGGGGGAAATAAAAAACAATTAAAAGTTTCTATAAATGGGCAGCAACTTAAAAATTCCTTCGATTTTGAAAGTACCTTAAGCCCTGAAGATAACCAAACAGGTTTTAGAACATGGGGTACTGATAATACTGTTTTTACCGATCTAAAGATTGAGGGAAAATAAATTAAGTGAAAGGGTGAATTTATGTTTAAAAAGATAAACACGTTATATAAAAATAACAAGATGTGGTTTATTCTAAGTGGATATATTTTTATTTCGTTACTATTAACAACCACTGTTATTTTAGTCGATAATAGAATCTTTGAAATTCAAAAGTATATTCCTACAATATTGTTTACCACAGTAGAATTGGCTAAAGATATTCTAGGAATGTTGGCGGGAGCCTTATTGACCATCACGACATTTACCTTTTCAACGATATTAATTGTGCTTACCATGTACTCATCTCAATTTTCTCCTCGTGTAGTGGAAAACTTTTTAAAGAACAAAATTACCATGAAGGTTTTAGGTATATATGTAGGTGGTTTCTTTTATTGTATAACCACATTATTGTTTATGCGAAATACAAGCCAAGATTATTTAGTAATCTCAGCAACGGTGGGTGTTTTATTTTCTATCCTATGTATTTTATACTTTGTAATCTTTGTTTACACTGTTTCGTCATCTATTCAAGCTAACAAACTAATTGAAAGATTATATGATGAATCAAATCTAGCTATTGAAAATACCTTATCATTTATAGAAGATAAGGAGCGGGTAGATCAGTTTGCTGTTGATCAGTACAATTTTCAAGAGGAGATATTCTCAAAAAAAAATGGTTACCTTAATATAATAGACTATGATTCGATTATGTCATTAATAAGGGAATTAGATGGAAAAATGTTTATTGATATTTCTATTGGAGATTTTTTATCAGAAAAACAAAGGATAGGGATTCTTTATTATTCTAAAGAGGATATAGAAGAAGAGTATATCGAGGAACTAATAAAATTCTTCTCTTTAGGAGATGAAAGATATTCCTTCAGTGATTATAAATATTCTCTACAGAAAATTATCGAAATATCTCTTAGGGCAATTTCCCCAGGGATAAATGATCCCTACACAGCAATCAGATGCGTAATTATGCTTGGAGTTCTCCTAGGAAAATTAGCAGAAATTGATGATAGCTATACTGTTATAAAATCAGAAGATTCAAAGGCTACAATTACTTATGCAAGTTTAGATTTTCGGAAGGATCTTTTTTCTA
>CAZXPJ010000019.1:2240-28500 GCA_964642925.1 uncultured Eubacteriales bacterium
TCTACTTTTACTTAGCTTTTATTAATTTTATAATTATGTTAAAATTTACGAGCTACTTATATTTTTAAAAATACGAGAATGATGGGAGTTAAAAATGTCTATTTTAAAAGATGACCGTATATATCAGCAATATATTCAAATATTATCAGAAGAGTTAATACCCGCAATGGGGTGTACAGAACCTATTGCTATAGCCTATTGCGCAGCTGTAGCAAGGAAGCATTTAGGAAGCATTCCTGATAGTGTAATTATTGAAGCTAGTGGTAATATTATAAAAAATGTAAAGAGTGTAGTTGTTCCTAATACAGGAATGCTAAGGGGTATTGCAGCTTCTGTTGCTTCAGGAATAATAGCAGGAGATGCTGATAAAGAATTGGAAGTTATTTCTCAGGTATCTGATGAAGATAAGGAAAAAATAAAAGATTATGTAAATAAAAATATAATAGAAATTAAAGTAGCAGAAACTCCACATATTTTTGATATTATAATAACTATAAACAAGAAGGAATCTTATACTAAAGTAAGAATAGCTAATTACCATACAAATATTGTCTTAATAGAGAAAGATGGAGAAATTATATTTACTAAAGAAATAGAGGATGACGATGAAAATGAACAAACAGATCGTTCTATTCTTAATGTCAAAGATATTGTAGAGTTTGCAGATATTTTAGATATTGATGATATCAAAGATATTATAGGCAAACAGATTAAATATAATTATGCCATCGCTGAAGAAGGTATTAAAAATAACTACGGTGCAAATATTGGTTCTTCTCTTTTAAAAGAATATGGAGATGGTATCCTTATAAGAGCTAAGGCTATGGCAGCGGCTGCCTCTGACGCGCGAATGAGTGGTTGTGAGTTACCTGTGGTTATAAATTCAGGAAGCGGAAATCAAGGTATAACAGCCTCTATTCCTGTAATTGAATTTGCTAAAGAGATAGGTGCTGGAGATGACAAATTATATAGAGCTCTAGTGGTTTCTAATCTAATTACCATCCATCAGAAAACTAGTATTGGAAGATTATCAGCTTTTTGTGGGGCCATAAGTGCAGGAGCAGGTGCTGCTTGTGGAATAGCTTATATGTTAGATGGGTCCTATGATGTAATAAAACATACCCTGGTAAATTCATTAGCTATCATATCTGGAGTCATTTGTGATGGGGCTAAGCCTTCATGTGCAGGGAAAATTGCTATGGCAGTGGATTCAGGTATTTTAGGTTATAACATGTATAAAAATAATCAACAGTTCTATGGTGGAGATGGTATCGTAAAAGGTGATGTAGAAAGTACTATTAAAAGTGTTGGTCATCTTGGAAGAGTTGGAATGCGAGAAACAGATAAAGAGATATTGCGTTTAATGACCAATGATCATTAATTAAAAAGAAATCAAACAGGTACTTTACAAATTGTTGTAAGGTGCCTATTTTTGAATCTGAAGGGTTGTTAAAAATGGGTAAATCACTTTTATTTAATAAAATTGCCAAAATTTATGGATTATTCTTTAACATGCAAGTTAGAGGATATCGAAGTATTTTCCGTAAGAGTAAAAGAGAATTTAATCATACTGAGTTTAAAAATGTTATTGATGTAGGATGTGGTACAGGGGCCCTTTGTAAAGTACTTCAAGAATATAATCTTCAGGTTACAGGCTTGGAGCCAGCAGAGGCTATGTTGGAAGTTGCCAAGAAGAAAACTAAAGATATCCAGTTTATATTAGGTGATGTTCTTGATGGTCTACCTTTTGAAGATAATTCTTTTGATATCGCTATATGTTCTTATGTTGCTCATGGACTAGACTCAAAAGAAAGATTAATTCTATATAAAGAAATGAAAAGAGTAGCTAGCAAAAGAGTTGTAATTTTAGACTATAATAAACAACGTTCTTTAGTGACCGACTTTGTGGAATGGCTAGAAGGCGGAGATTATTTAAACTTCATAATGGGTATCAATAAGGAATTAGTAAAAGAATTTGGAAACCTTAAAGTCATTAATACAGGAAAAAGATCGGCAATGTATATTTGTGAAGTGGAATGGAGAATAGATGAAGATGGAAAAAGAAAGTAACTTTTTAAGAAGAGGCATCTCGATAGGTTTTGTGATCTTAATTCTTATAGTTTTGTATAATGGATTTAAAACACCAGTAGCCCCTGGCATTTCCGAAAAGGGGGAATTGAGAAATAGTGAAGTTGAGTTCATTTATGACTTAACTTATGAAAAAGACAAGTCAATATTACATGAAAAAAACATCTTTCCAAAAATCATGGAAATGGTTGAAGAAGCTCAAGAATTTATAGTGATTGATATGTTCCTATTTAATGATGAGTATGACCGAAAATATCAATACGATAATATTTCAGGGGAGTTAACGAATAAATTAATTCTACAAAAGGAAAAATACCCTGAGATAAAGATTGTTTTTATAACTGATGAAATAAATACATTTTATGGGTCTTATTCTTCTGAATATTTAGATAAGTTAAAAGAAAATGATATTCAGGTTGTAATAACAGATTTAGAAAAAATAAGGGACCCTAATCCTCTATATTCAGGCGTCTGGAGATTATTATTTAAAAATTTAAATACCAGTGGAAAAGGCATCTTGCCTAATCCTTTTAGTCCTGATTCACCCAAAGGAACGATACCTTCATATTTAAAAATTTTGAATATGAAAGCGAATCACCGGAAAGTTGTAATTACAGAGAAAGAGGCTTTAGTGACTTCTTTTAATCCCCATGATGCTAGTAGTAATCATTCTAATATAGCGTTAGTGGTTAGAGGAGAAATAATAAATGATTTATTAAAAACAGAAAATGCAGTATTAAGCTTTTCTGGAGAAGAGACTTTTGATTTCAAGGTTGATTATCCTGTAGATACTAGTGCTCAGGGGCAAGTTCTTACAGAAGGAAAAATTAAAGAAGAACTAATTTATGAAATTGAAAAAACAAAAAAAGGTGAGAAAATTCAAATTGCTATGTTTTATTTAGCAGATATCCAGATTATAGATGAACTAATTAAAGCAAGCGATCGTGGTGTGGATATAAAGATTATCTTGGATGCGAATAAAGATGCTTTTGGAAGAGAAAAAAATGGTATTCCTAATCGTCCCGTTGCTTATAAATTAGTAAATGAGTCTAATGGAGAAATTGCTGTTAAATGGTATAGTACCCACGGAGAACAATTTCACAGCAAAATTACCATCTTCTTAAAAGATGATGAGTTAATTGTCATTGGAGGGTCAGCAAATCTTACACGTAGGAATTTAGATGACTATAATCTAGAGACAAATTTAAAAATAATCTTAGAAAGAGATAATCCAGAAGCTATTAAGATAGAAGATTATTTTAAGAGAATTTGGAATAATAATGATATAGAATACACTTTAGATTTTGCAGCCTATGAAGAAAAATCCATCCTGAAGAAAATTCTATATTATATCCAAGAAATAACAGGTCTTTCTAGTTTTTAAAAGGAGGGTGTTTTAAATGAAAGAATTATCAATAAAAAGAATATATAAAAAAGCTGATCCCCATGATGGTTATCGAATTTTAATAGATCGTCTTTGGCCTCGAGGTGTAAGTAAAGATGAAGCTGCTATAGATTATTGGGCTAAATCAATTACTCCCTCTACAGAAATTAGAAAAGCTTTTGACCATAAAGCTGAAAATATGGATGTTTTTAGAAGAAATTATGTTTCTGAACTAAACGATAATCCTGCAAGCAGGGAATTTTTAAGTATTATTGCTAAACGCCTTAAAGAAAGTAATGTAACATTACTTTACGGGGCTAAAGATGAAATGCATAATCATGCAATAATCCTTAAAAAATGGATTCTAGATAATTTAGAATAAATTTTTGAAATCCATAAATATAAAAAGTATACAAAGAGATTTCTCTGTTATATAATATATATCAAATTAAATAATTATATAACATAGTTTTAATTGACAGGAGGATATAGATAATGATAAAAGAAAATTTAAATCCCTTAGTGGCGGCTCAATCACAAATTAAGAAGGCTTGCGAAGCATTGAATCTTGATCCCAATGTATATGAAATCTTAAAAGATGAAAAGAGAATGATTGAGACATCTATTCCAATTAGAATGGATGATGGGACTCTTAAAATTTTTAAGGGCTATAGAGCAGTACATAATGATGCTATAGGGCCTGGAAAAGGTGGTATAAGAATTCATCCAGATGTAAATCCAGATGAAGTAAAAGCATTATCTATATGGATGACATTTAAATGTGGCGTAATGGGAGTACCTTATGGGGGAGCAAAAGGTGGTATAGTTGCTGATCCTCTTACATTATCCCAGGGAGAATTAGAGAGACTATCTAGAGGATACATTCAAGGAATCTATAAATATATAGGAGAGAAAACTGATATCCCAGCTCCAGATGTTGGAACTAATGGACAAATAATGGCTTGGATGGTTGATGAGTATATAAAATTAACCGGTGAAACCACCTTGGGAGTAATTACTGGTAAACCAGTACCATGGGGCGGGAGTGAAGGAAGAAATGAAGCAACAGGTTTTGGTGTAGGGGTTATTATAAGAGAAGCTGCAAAGAAAATAGGCTTAGATATTACTAAGTCAACAGTTTCAATCCAAGGATTTGGAAACGTTGGAAGATATACAGTTAAAAATATTGAACGACAAGGAGCTAAAACTATTGCCTTATCTGAGTGGGACCCATCAGTAGGAGCTTATGCAATATATAATGCTGAGGGCTTAGACTATCGTGAAATGGCAGATTACATTGATAAGCACCATAGCCTTCTTGACTTTCCAAAGGCAAAAAGAATTTCTATGGAAGAATTTTGGAGTCTGAAAGTAGATATTATTATTCCAGCAGCCCTTGAGAATGCTATCCAAGAAGAGGAAGCTCAAGCAATTAATGCTAAATTAATTTGTGAAGCAGCAAATGGACCTTTAACTTCAGTAGCTGATGGAATACTTAAGGAGAAAGGAATAACTGTTACTCCAGATATCCTTACTAATGCAGGAGGAGTTACGGTTTCTTATTTCGAGTGGGTACAAAATAGGTACGGTTATTATTGGTCAGAAAAGGAAGTAGAAGAAAAGCAAGAAGTAGAAATGATGAAAGCATTTAAAAATCTATGGGCTCTAAAAGAGGAATATAGTGTAACTTTACGAGAAGCTGCTTATATGAGTTCTGTTAAAAAGATAGCTGAGGTAATGAAGTTAAGAGGTTGGTATTAAGTTTTGTTAATTAAAAAATATAAATACAAAGGAGATCTTGTTAATGTCAGAATCAGATATTGAGAAAATGAAAAAATTAATTGAAGAAAAAAAGAAAAAAAGTGCAGAACAAGGATCCGCTGGTAATGTAGTAAATAAACAAAATGTAGGCTCTAACAAAGGATTTAAAAATACAAAAAGATCAGGATCATTAAATAAATAAATATAATATAAATCACCTTCTTTACTAAAGAGGGTGATTTTTTTACGCGAAATAAGTGTAAAAGAAAATAAATAACATTATTGATGGGAGGGTTAATGATGAAGTGGAAGGGAAGAGAAAGAAGTAATAATGTGGAGGATAGGAGAGGAAAAAACGCTGGCGTTATTGGCGGACTTGGGGGCATAGGTATAATTATAGCTATCATTTTTACTCTTCTAGGAGGAAATCCTGCAGATATCATAAATAATATACCATTAAATGAAGGTTCAAATACCCCTTACGTTGAAACAGCTGAGGAAAGGGAATTACATGAGTTTGTTTCAGTAGTTCTTCACGATGCAGAAGTTATTTGGGACAAGGTATTGAGAGAAGAAGGATTGGAATATAGAAACCCAATATTAGTAATTTTTACAGATAGGGTACAATCAGCCTGTGGGGTAGCAGGTTCTTCTACGGGACCATTTTATTGTCCTGGGGATGAAAAGGTCTATATTGATTTGAACTTTTACCAAGAGTTAAAGGATAAATATAAAGCTCCAGGAGATTTTGCTATGGCTTATGTAATAGCCCACGAAGTAGGTCACCATGTTCAAAAAATACTAGGGATTACGGATCAGCTACAAGAAATTAGGCAACAAGTAAGTCAAGAAGAATACAATGAATATTCTGTAAGACTTGAACTGCAAGCTGACTATTTAGCGGGAGTATGGGCTCACCATGCTGAGAAAATGGGTCTTTTAGAAGAAGGAGATTTAGAAGAGGCTTTAAATGCGGCTAGTGCTATAGGAGATGATACTCTTCAAAAACAGTCTCAAGGTTATGTGGTTCCAGATAGTTTTACTCATGGAACCTCAGAACAACGGCAAAGATGGTTTTATAAAGGATTCAAAACAGGGAATTTGGATAATTGGGATACTTTTAATACATCAGATTTATAAATCAGTATAAAATAAACTAATCCCCCATTTGGGGGATTAGTTTATTTATTTTTTAATTTTTCTTCCTGTTTCTTTTTATATTCTTTCATTGTTTCTTCAAAAACCCCAAATTTATCTTTCAGAATCTTTTCGCTGAGAACTTTTTTAGCTTGTTTAAATAGATCTTTTTCTTCTTCATCAATATGATGTTCTAAAACTTCTTTAAGGACGCTAAATTTTGCATCCCAGGTATCATTTTCAATTCCTGTCTTTTCAATTACACTAAATTGATAAGCCAATAAACTATGCTCTTCTATCATTTCTCTTACAATTTCTTTTCCTTCTTCGCTAGATTCTTTTTTTACATCAGAAAACAAAACTCGTTCCTCTGATTCGTGGTGACCTTTTACTGTTGCATATAAATCTTCAAATAATTTTCTCTTTGTTTCTCCTTTAAGATTTTCTATTCTAGAAATCATATCTTTAACTTCTTCATGTTCTTTTCTTATCTCTTCCAATACGTTCATTGACTCACCCTCCTTTTAAATTATTCTTTCCATGTACAGATATATTCAAAATTCTCATATTCTGGATGTTTTTCTTGCCTTATCCAGCTGCCTTTTACTTGATTTTTCATTAGTGTGTATTCAAAATGGTACTTTGCTATGCCCATATCTAAAAGCTGAATGTCATATCCTAATTCCTTTGCGTAGTCAGGAGTTCGAGCTAAATATAAATGATATAAATCATCATCTTTTATCATTCTCCAAGGTTGTTTATTTGATGCTGAGGGGCCTATCCGAATCATTTCCAAAGCCTCTTTATAAATATCCAAATCATGATAAGTAAGAGGGGTTAAATCTCTGTCGAAGAATAATTCTTCAAATGGCATTCTATTGTCAGCTTTAGCTATTTTCCTCATAGCTTTTTCCCTAATACTCTTCTTTTCACTACTGTAACCAAAGGGTGCTGCCACTATAAACTTTTCACTATCCTTAAGACTTGCTTTGCTAGAGAACTCATCTCGATTAAACGTACCTCCTAGCCAACATGTTCCTAAGTCAAATGAAGTTACAAAGATGATTATTTTTTCAAACAAATATCCTAATTCTACTAGAGAATGATCATCTTTTTTTACAATACCGCAAATGTAATAATTAGCCCCAGAAATTACCCCGTAAGTACCTACTTTGCCATCCAACTTAGAATTTATAATTGGGAACCTGTATTTATAATCACAGGACTTTTCAATATCTTCAATAAATACCTTTATTTTTTCAAATACTTCTTCAGGAATTTCTTTAACGTCATAAGTTCTAACGGAGATTCTCTTTTTGATATTTTCCATTTATTTTATCTTATCCTTTATTTCCTTAGCTTTTTTAGCAATTTCTTTCTGGGCATCTTTCATGTCTTCTTTTACATTATCTAATTTTTTACCAACATCAGCTTTGTCAATTTTTTTCTTAACATCATCTACTTTTATTGCTATATCAGCTTTTGTTGACTGTACCTTACCTTTTATTTCCATCTTTTTATCACCAGTAATTTTTCCTACTTTTGTTTTCACTTCCCCTACAAATTTATCCTTTTTATTAGAAATATTCATTTTCTTATTCCTCCTATTATTAAAATTTATTAAAATATTATCTACCTCTAATTACCCTTAACAAAACCATAATAATTGCTATTACTAGAAGAATGTGTATAAATCCTCCTATAGCATTTGAAGATACCATTCCAAGAAGCCACAAAATTATGAGTACTACAGCAATTGTATATAACATAATATTTCCCCCTTCCTTCATTACTCTAATTAATTACCCATTTAAATATGATTTCAAAAACATAAAAATTTTTTTGTTATTCTCATTTAAGGGTAACTGTATTAATAAGTACAAAAGGAGGGATATACTATGGCTAGAACAAAGAAGGCATGGATAAACGGTTTATTTTTAATAGTTACTTTAGGATTTAATGCATTAGGATCATTAGGAATAATAAATGGGCTTTCACAAAAGCAAGTTTCTGATATGTTTCTTACCTTGATCACACCTAGTCCAAGCACCTTTAGTATCTGGAGCATTATATATACTTTACTGATCATTTCAATGATAGTAATGATTGTAAAAAAAGATGATACTTATTATCAAGATGCTATTGACGAAATTACTGATTTATTTAGAATCTCATGTCTTTTAAATATTATTTGGATTGTTGCATTTTCTTATGTACAAATAGAACTTTCTACATTATTTATTTTAGCTTTTGTAGTGGTTTTGGCTATGATTTGTACTAAGTTAAAAAACATTCAAAGGGATAAACGCCTTTTGCTGCCTTTAACTTTCGGGCTCTATACTGGATGGTTGTTTATTGCAAGTGTAGTTAATATAGCTGCTAGTTTGGTAAAATTAGAGTGGAATGGTTTCGGAATAGGGGAAGAAATATGGGCAGTTATTACTCTTGTAGTAGCAATTTTTTTAATTTTTCTAGTTCTTCGAAAAATTAAAAATGCAGCCTTTCCATTACCAGTGGCTTGGGCATATTATGGAATTTATAAGTTTCTCAACTCCCCAGAAGGTTTTAATGGAGATTTTCCATTACTTCAAAATACAACTTTGGTAGGAATAGCCATTTTGCTAATAATGGCAGGATTTCAGCTGTATCAAAATAGTTTTGCGGTTTTACCAAATAGTTTAGAGAGTAGAAGATGAAGCAAAGCAATAGGGATGAAGATAATTGAAGCAATCATCATAGCCAATTCATAGAATATATTACTTCTTTTGTCTCCCTTTCCTTTAAAACGATTAAAAAAAGAACTCCAAGGTATGCCGTAAGCGTTTCCCAACATTATAATTCGAATTGCACTAAGGATACCACTGGCTTTTTCTAAGCCGTATATTTCAACAAGTCGGTTCCAAGAATCTTTTGTGGGTTTTCCTTTATAGTCAGCATAATGTTGAGCAAACATTATACCAGGCATTTCTTCGGCGGGTGCTTCCTCATTAGTTCCAGCTAGCATGTTTTTTATTTCTTCACTAGACATTCCTGCTTCTAGGGCCATTTTAGTGTGGGCATAAGAACAAACCTCGCAGCCATTAACTTCAGTAACTGCTAGCATTATACGTTCAATAAATTGCTGACTTAATAGTCCTTTTTTCTTAGCAGACCTTAACATTCTAATAGAATCAAAGGCTTTAAAGGTAATTATATAAGACTCTCCTAGAGAGTATAAGGATCTACCATTATTAGTTTTCATTATAATCAGCTCCTAATTACTTAATACCTGAAATTTACAATACATAAGCAAATATATAAAGAAGATTATTCTATGAAAGGAGTATTTAAATGAATAAAGAAGAACACAAGCATGATGAAGAACATGAACATGGCAACCATGAGAACCATCATGAAATAATGATTATAGATTTTAAAAGAAGATTTTATATTTCTTTAATTATCACTATTCCTATTTTAATTTTATCACCCATGATTCAAGAATGGGCTAACTTCAAGGTTGTTTTTACTGGTAGTAATTATCTTTTGTTTGCCTTGTCCACATTAATATATTTTTATGGAGGCTGGCCTTTTTTAACAGGATTTAAAGACGAAATAAAAGAAAAAACTCCTGGTATGATGACACTTATAGCGATGGCTATTTCAGTAGCATATTTATATAGTACAGCTACAGTTTTTGGTTTAAAGGGTCATGATTTTTTTTGGGAACTTGCCACATTAATCGATATTATGCTTTTAGGTCATTGGATTGAAATGAGGTCGGTTTTAAGCGCATCTAATGCACTTACAAAATTAGCTGAGCTTATGCCAAATACGGCACATTTATTTAGGGAAGGTAATATAGTTGAAATTGAATTAAGCCAATTGAATTCTGAAGATAAAATACTTATAAAGCCTGGTGAAAAGGTTCCTGCTGATGGAATCATTTTAAAAGGTAGGAGCTATATTAACGAATCAATGTTAACAGGAGAATCTAAACCGGTAGAAAAAACGGAGGGGGACAGCCTTATAGGAGGATCCATTAATGGGGATGGCTCTCTAGAGGTTAAGGTTAAAAATATAGGCAAGGATTCTTATTTATCAAAAGTTATAGATTTGGTGGAAAAGGCTCAGATGTCTAAGTCTAAGACTCAACATTTAGCCGATAAAGCAGCCTTTTGGCTAACTATAACCGCTCTTACTGTGGGCTTTGCTACTTTAATTGCTTGGTATTTGATAACTAAGGATTTTGCTTTTGCTATTGCTAGAATGGCAACGGTAATGGTTATTACCTGTCCCCATGCCCTAGGATTAGCAATACCTTTAGTAGTAGCTACATCTACAGCCCAATCTGCTAAGAATGGTCTTCTTATTAGAAATAGAACTCAATTTGAAAATTCAAGAAAAATTGATACTGTGGTTTTTGATAAGACAGGTACTCTTACCAAGGGAGACTTTGGAGTAAATTTTATAGAGATTTTTGATGATAATTTTA
Organism: uncultured Eubacteriales bacterium; assembly: GCA_964642925.1. Lineage (GTDB taxonomy): Bacteria > Bacillota > Peptococcia > Peptococcales > SKKY01 > SKKY01. The sequence continues at coordinate 13,085 of CAZXPJ010000019.1, forward strand.
CAAAAGAAAGAGTAATAGAATTATCAGCTACCCTTGAGGGTAATTCTGAACATCCAATTGCAACAGGAATTATTAAAAAACAAAAGGAAATGGATTTGTCAGTGTTGAAGATGGATGACTTCAAGGCTATTAAAGGAAAGGGTGTAGAAGGAAAGATTGATGGGCAAAGGGTAATGGTAGTAAGTCCGGGATATTTAAGGGAAAATAATATAGAACTACCAAGAGATTTGCCAGAACATGGTCTTTCGACAGATGTGTTTTTAATGATAGAAAATAAATTAATTGCTGCCATTGGCCTTTCCGACAAGATAAGGGAAGAATCCTATAATACTATAAAAATGCTGAGAGCTGAAGGGATAAAAACTTGGATGCTTACAGGGGATAATGAAAAAACAGCTAAAATAGTATCTGAAGAGTTAGGGATGGATGGGTATTTTGCTGAAGTTTTACCTGATGAAAAACAAGAAAAGATTAAGGAATTAAAAAAGCAGGGTAGTTTTGTTGCCATGACTGGGGACGGAGTAAATGATGCACCGGCTTTAGCTGAGGCTGATGTGGGTATAGCAATAGGTTCTGGTACAGATATAGCAGCAGAAACGGCAGATATTATTTTAGTAAATTCTAATCCAGAAGATGTAGTTTCCCTTATCAAGTTTGCCAAATCAACTTATAAGAAAATGATCCAAAATTTAGCTTGGGCTACAGGGTATAATGTTATTGCTATCCCACTTGCAGCAGGGGTTCTATCAGGTTATGGAATAATTATATCTCCTGCTATTGGAGCAATTCTCATGTCATTAAGCACGATTATAGTAGCTATTAATGCAAAACTACTTAAACTGGAATAAGTATTCTTTAATATAGGGAATATGGTAAAATTACATCAAGAGAGTAATTAACAGCATAGGAGGCAAAACATGAATTTTGAAATATTGCACAGCTTATTAGAAGAAAAAAAATATTCTGTATTAAAAGAAGAATTACTCAAAGTGCAAGTAGCGGATGCAGCTGAATTTATTGAGGAATTAGATACAAAGGACTCCCTTCTGGTCTTTAAGCTATTACCAAAGGAAACTGGAGCTGAAACCTTTGCTTTCTTGCCTATAGAGAGTCAAAAAAAATTATCAGGATTGGTAAATGATAAGGAATTAATCGCTATTCTAGAAGAGCTTAGCTTTGATGATAAGATCGATTTACTTGATGAAATGCCTGCTAATGTAGTTAAAAGAATTTTACAAGAGGCTTCCGAAACTGAAAGAAAGCTAATAAATCATTTTCTAAACTATCCTGATGATTCTGCAGGTAGTATAATGACTATTGAATTTGTTGATTTAAAAAAAGAAATGCCAGTGCAACAAGCCTTGGAAAAAATTCGTGAAGTAGCTCTAGAAAAAGAGACCATTTACACTAGTTATGTTATAGATAGTAGTCGTCACTTAGAGGGAATTGTTTCCTTAAGGGAATTAGTTGTTGCATCTCCTACGGATCTTATTGGGGATATTATGACTAAAAATATTATCGCGGTAAATACTTTTGAGGATAAAGAAAATGTTGCTGATTTAATTAAAAAATATGACCTTTTGGCCATACCTGTAATCGACAACGAGAGCAGGTTAGTTGGTATAATTACAATAGATGACATTATAGATGTTATGGAAGAAGAAACTACAGAAGATTTTCACAAAATGGCCACGGTTGGAAAAATGAATGTTAACCTAATGGATGCAAGTCCATTATTTATGATTAAAAAAAGGATTCCCTGGTTATTAGTATTAATTTTTATGAATATTTTTTCGGGGGCTGGAATTGCTTATTTTGAAGATACAATTCAAGCAGTAATATCCTTGGTATTTTTCCTACCCTTATTAATTGATAGTGGAGGTAATGCAGGAGCCCAATCTGCAACCTTAATGATAAGATCTTTAGCTATCGGTGACGTTAAGGTAAAAGACTGGTTTAAATTGTTAAGAAAAGAATTTGTTGTAGCTCTTTTTTTAGGTATATTAATGGGGGCGGCAGTGTCCATTATTGGAGTTATTCGTGGTGGCGTAGATGTGGCGGTGGTGGTTTCATTATCCATGCTAATTATGGTTGTTGTAGGAAGCACAATTGGAATGTCTCTTCCTTTTCTCTTTAGTAAATTCAAAATAGATCCAGCAACGGCAAGTGGACCTCTTGTGACATCTATTTCGGATATAGTTGGTGTTTTGATTTACTTCTCAATTGCTACTTGGTATTTAGGTATATAAGATGATGGATAAAAAAATAAAATTATTATACTTTAGCCCCACAGGAACTACAAAAAAGATAGTAAAAGAAATAGGAAACGTATTAGAAAAAAAAATTTCTACTAAAAAAGGTCTCCAGGAATTAGATTTTACTCTAGTGAAAAATAGAAAAGAAATAGCAAATTTTGAAGATAAAGATATTGTGATTGTTGGAGTGCCTGTTTATGCAGGAAGAGTCCCTAATGTATTACTTGATTATCTCCAAAGCATTAGAGGGAATGGCGCCATTGCTATCCCTCTTGTTCTTTATGGAAATAGAAATTTTGATAACGCTTTAATTGAATTAAGAGATATTCTACGAAGAAATGGTTTTAGAATAATTGCAGGGGCAGCCTTTATAGGGGAACATTCTTTTTCTAGAAGCCTTGCTAAGGATAGGCCGGATTTCAAAGACCTAAAAAAGGCAAGAGAGTTTGCAGAGGCAATTGCCTTAAAACTTGAAAAACCCTTTAACCCTAGTTCTTTATTTATTAAAGGAGATAAAAATTACAATTCATATTATGTACCCTTTGGGGAAGATGGTCAAAGGAAAGATATTAGAAAAGTTATTCCTAAGACTAATAATAATTGTATTGACTGTAAGCTTTGCGCCTTAATTTGCCCAATGGCTTCAATAGACATGGAAGATGTATCAAAAATTACTGGTATATGTATAAAATGTTGTGCCTGTATAAAAAGATGTCCTGTGGAGGCAAAATATTTTGCTGATCCAGATTTTCTATTTCATAAAAGGGATCTAGAAGAGACTTTCCAAGAACGAAAAGATCCTGAAATATTTATATAAAAGAATTTAATAAAAGAGGGGATTAAAAATTAACGGATATCTTAAAGCCTTAAAAATTGCACTTGGAAGCACTATTGCTATTTTGATCTCCTATTCATTAGGACTAAACTATTATACTTCTGCGGGGATAATTACTCTTCTTACCCTACAGGATACAACTAAAGAAACAATAGTAGCAGCATTTAAAAAGGTTGGGATATTCTTTTTATCTGTTCTAATTGCTTTTCTTATTTTTAAGGTCTTTTCCTATAATCCTTTTGCCTATGGAATGTTTTTATTAGTTTTTATTTCATCTTGTCATTTTATTAAAGTTTATGATGCCATCCCAATAAATGCAGTACTGGTGACTCACTTTTTATTAGAAGAAAATATGTCCTTAGAAACAATAACCAATGAAGGTCTTTTAATGATTATAGGTGCTGGGATTGGTATATTACTTAATATCTATATTCCAAGTAATGTAAGATACATAAAAAAACAACAAAAAATTATTGAAAAAGGCTTTATTGATATTCTTAATTCTATTTCAGACCTAATCTCAAATAAAAATGAGTCGCCTCCTATTGAAGAATGTTTTGAATCCCTCAAGCTTGATATTTCTAGAGGCTTGGACCAGGCTCAAGCAAATAAGAATAATACATTTTTTAAAGAGAATAGATATTTTACTCAATATATGGAGCTTAGGTGTCAGCAATTTAGTGTTCTTGAAGAAATCTATTCCAAGATAAAAACGCTTAGTACTGTTCCAGCCCAGGCTCATGAGGTGGCTTTTTTTATAAAAGAAATATCTCAATCCTTTTCCGAATCTCAAATAGCTAAAGGACTTCTAGATTCCTTGGAGGACTTACTACTTAAATTTAAAGAAAGCTCTCTACCTATAACTAGAGAGGAATTCGAAAACAGGGCTATTTTATATATGCTTTTAATGGATCTTAAAGTATTACTCAGAATGAAGAAAAACTTTGCTGATTCTTTAAGCAAAGAACAAATTGAGCTTTATTGGAAGGAGCAAACACAAGTTGAGTAGCATTGGGAATCTTATCAGAGAGTATAGGGAAATGAGAAAAATGACAAGAAGTGAGCTAGCTCAAGGAATTTGTTCAGAAAAATATGTTTATATGATTGAGAAGGGAGATCGAAGCCCTTCTGCGGATATAATAAGAATGATTAGCAATAGACTAGGAGTAGATTTATTCGATTATTATGACTATTTAGATTGTGAGGATCCCATTCTAGTAGAAGAAAATATGAGAATTATTAATAATTTAAAAGCAAAAGGTAGTTTTCTGAAATTAAAGGAAGTTTGCGAAGGGGCTATGCAACATAATGATTTTAGAAAGAGGCCATGGAAATATGAACTTGATTTATCTCACACAGCCTACAAGGTTCTTAGTGAGGGGAATTATGAAGAAGGGATTGAAGAAATTAAAGATAAGTTAGAAAAAATTGAAAAGATTTTTTTAGAAGATGTGATTGGTGCTAATTATTATTTACTCTTAGGTACTGCATATCAAATGGCTGCTGATTACGATAATGCCCATAAGATAAACCTTAAACTGAGAGAAATAGTAAGTGGAAAAGAAAAAATAATGAGTTTCTCTCAAGTAATAATAGGAAGTAAAATTAATACGATTACCTTATTGTTTTATATAAAGGATTTTGAAGGCATGTTAGCAGAGAGTCTCGCTCTTTTTGAATATCAAAAAGAATGTGGGAATTATGAACAAGTAATACATACCTATTTTTATTTAGCTTATGCCTATCTTGAAAATGGAGATAAGAAAACTAGTTTAAAGTATTTTAAGAAAGGGATGTACATAAGTATCTTAAGTCCTAAATTATTAGATATTTATTATATTAGATCGTTCCCTCATTTTTCAAATTTGTTTAATGATGAGAGTATTTCAGAGGACTTAAAAAAAGAATTTATTGAAATATACGATGCAAAAGACCACTAAAATAGGGGTCTTTCTCTTTGTCAGTAACAATTGTTCCATTGAATTGTAATGGATACAAGTCTAAAGTTAATATAAGGATGTAACTTTAAGGAGGAATAGCACATGAGAATGGACAGAAGAAAGAAAAAAACTCAAATGAAAAGAAAAATGTTAGCTATCTTTATTATAATATCACTTGTTCTAACATTAATTCCGATAGGAATATTCGGAGCAGATGTTAGTGATTATTTGTTGAACAAGCAAGTAGTAGTTAAGCAAGATGGTAAAGAAATAGCTGAAGCTGACTGGAAAGATATAGACGCAACGAAAGAAATAGAAATTGGATTTTCTCTTCGTGTTCCAGTTGAGGGGGATAAAGGATCTCTTGGAATAGATTCGGGGAATTAATAGCATCTGGAGATACTGCGACTTTTAAAATTGCTCAAGGATTTGCATTGCAGACCTCTGCTGGACCTTTTAATTTAAGCTTCGGAGGTAAAAAGGTAGGTACTCTAAATATTATTTCAGATTCTGATCCTTCTAAAAAGATTTTATATGGAAATATAGTTTTTGACGGAGATGTAGAGGTTTTTAATGGAAGTTTCGCAAATGTAAGTATAGATTTTAATGCCAAATTAAAATATGATCGAACTGGCGATTCTGATCTTGGTGAAAATGTAACTGTATCATTTCTAGAGAAAACATTTTCTCTAACGGTTCCACCTCTTCCCGTTGAAGTTACAGGTACAAAAACAGGTGTAAGAGATGGTCAGTTTATAGATTGGAAAGTAGAAGTAGAAGGTAAAAGAGGAACCAGTTCTGTAGATCTTGAAAATTATGTATTTAAAGATGATATTAAAAATGTTGGTGATTATGTTGTAGGAAGTTTCAAGATCAATTCAGCAGATGATCTAAGCGGTGCTACTTTAATAACTCCTGATTTTAAAGCCGATGTTTCCGAACTTTCCTACACTTTTCCTACAGGAAGTACAGGAAAACAATTTATATTTTTTAGAACAAAAATAAAAGATAATGTATTTCAAGCAAATGGTAAGAAGACTATAACAAACAAGGGAAAAATATTTGACAGTTCGACCGAAGAAAAATGGGCTGGTGGTCATACTGAAAATTTTGATGTTAAGTGGATTGAAAAGACCGGTGCAATAACAGATAAAGCCACTGGAGAGATAGAATGGACTGTTACTGCAAATCAACTTGGTGCAACTTTAAACAATGCAGTAATAACTGATGTACTTGATGAGAAGCTGGATTTTGTAAGTGCAGAATGGTCTATATATGTGGCTGGAGCCTGGGTAACGCCAGCAACTGCCATTGTACCTACAGACTCTGATTCTAAATATAGCCTGGGTACTATTAATACCCCAGTTATGTTAAAAATAAAAACTAAGGTAAAGTCAGCTTATAATATAGAACATTTGACTCATACAATTACCAATAAAGCTACAATAAATTGGGATGAGGGGCCAGGTACTGGAATTGGTACAGGGTCAATAAAAGTCGATATTGGTTTAAATCCTATAAAAAAAACAGTAGGTACTCCTGATAAATCTACACATACTATCCCTTGGGAGGTTACTGTAGAAAAGTCTGATATAAATGTTAATTTGAGAGTGATGGATTTACTAGTATATGCACCTTCTGGATTCGATGTTTCAAAAATAGGTACTGATTATGAAATCGTTGATAATATTTCTAGTCCGTCGCTAGAACATATTAGTGATGAGGTCTTTAAACAACTAAAACCAAGATATAACCAGAAATATTTAGATGGTTCTTTTACTTCGCTGGATACTCTAGAAGCAAAAGGAGGACTAAAGGTAAAAGTCTACAAAATACAAAAAGCTGGAGTTGATATAGCAGATTTATTAGTTGTAACAGATAAGATAAAAGGGCCTGATCCTGATCTTTTTGGGATTAAAGTTCTCACGGATAAGAGAACCTTTTCCTTTAAAACAATAGTAACGAATCCTGATATTTATGCAAAAAATGGAAGTACAAATGTTTTTAATGAAGCTTTCTTATTTAGTGCAAATGCTCTAGTTAATAAAGCCGACGCAACTCTTAATTATAAATCAAATATGCTTGTAAAAGATATGCTAACTGAAGCAAATGCTAAAGATCCTGATACCAATAAAAACTCGGCCTCAGCGAGCCAAAACACAGGATTCAATTATAAAGATAAAACGGTGGTATATAGGTTACATGTGAATGGTAATGATATTAAAGATTTGACTCAAGATATAACAACAGTTGATGGTGAAAAGCTTGGGTCCATAACCTTAACTGACACTCTTCCTCCAGGTTGGAAATTTATAGATATTAAAAAAGAAAAAAAATTCTTACTGTATGAAGGAACAGGATCTTCAGACGGTAAAGTAACTGGGGGAAGTGTACCAACGGATCAAACATTTTTAAAAGAAGATTTTACTGATGTTGGAAAAGCTAAATTTACTTTTACAACTTTGGACAAGCCATATGTTATTTTACTAAAAGCTCAACCTGATAGTACGGTTTATGAAGATTATTTTGTTGCAAACAAGGATACTACTTTAACAAACACAGCAAAAATTACTGCAACAAATTGGACTTCTGGGTCAAGCGATTCTCAAAAAGTTACAATTAAAAGCAGCATATTAGATAAAACCCTAGATAAAACAAAAGCTGATACAACAGGGGAGTTAACTTGGACAGTAGAATATAAACCTAATGATATTAGTCATAATGGAATAAAAACAGAGGATACAATACCAGCAGGTGTTGATTTAAGAACGGACTCAGAGGGGATACTTGATCTTACAAATAATAATATTGTAGTTACAAAACTTCAATTAAATTCTGATGGATCCTATACTGATAATGGTAATGTTCCTCTTACCTTAGGTGTTGGGGGAAATATATCTTATGACAACTCAGCTAGAGTTTTGACTTTTGTAATGCCAACTGGGGAAACGGATCAAGGTTACAGGATCGTTTACAAAACAGATGTTACTGGTAATCCTGGTGAAACGCTAAATAACAGCGTTAAACTTATTGGTAGTAAAGTATCTTCTATACCAGTTAATAGCGGATATACAGTTGCTACTGCAGCCGCTTCAGCAACAATGAATAGAGTAGGTTGGGTGGAAATTACTAAGAAAGATGGAAAAGACAACACTCTTCTAAGTGGAGCGGATTTTGAGATAAGAACAGAAGGTGGCAAAACTTTCCGTACTGGTACGACTGGAGCTGATGGTAAAGTTACTTTAAGAGGACTTCCAGTTGGAAAATATACTTTGCAAGAAACAAAAGCACCTACAGGATATAATCTTATAAAGAATATTTATAAGATTTCTGTGACAAATGATGGTGTAAATTTTACAACTTCTATAAATGGCAAAACTGGTGCTAATAGCAATAAAATCGTAGTCGAAAATATTAAGACAGGAACAGTAGGAGATTTGAAAATCTCAAAAAAAGTTTCTGGGAATGCCTATAGTAAAACCAAGGAATTTGAGTTTACTATTAATATTCTAGATAAAGGTACTGGGATAAAAGGAGATTATGATTATATTGGGCATGGTGGGAAAGCCAACGGTACCTTAACTTTCACAGCTGGAAATGCTACTGTGAATTTAAAAGGTGGAGAGGCTATAAGCATCACTAAAATACCTAAAGATTCTACTTATACGGTAACAGAAGCTGACTACGCTTCTGATGGATATTCAACTGTGAAAGTGGGAGATTCAGGAACTATATTCGCTGATGATACTCAAGAGGCAGTCTTTACCAATACTAGAAATGTTAGTGGGGGCGGAGGATACGTACCACCAAAGGATCCAGAGGAACCAAAAGATCCAAAGGATCCGAAAGATCCAAAAGACCCTGAAAAACCAGATGAACCTGGTACACCAGGAGATCCAAATGATCCTACTATTGACATAAATGATGATGAAGATCCTCTAGGAGCTCCTCTTTTACCAAAGACAGGTGTTGAGACTAATTATATGTATCTAGTTGGCCTAGGTATGATATTTGCTGGATTACTCATAAGAAAGAAAAGAGTATAATTATAATATAATTTTAAGGGCAGAGCATAAAAGCTCTGCCCTTTTTTAGAAGGGAGATTAAATAATGAATAGAAATAAAATATCAGTATTCTTAATATTGATTGGTTTAATTATTTTAATTTACCCTGTATATAAAGGAGTTCATAATAATTATGAACAAAAAAAAATTATAAAAGAATGGGAAGAAACATTTAGATTAATTGGTGAAGAAGATAAGAATAAAGAAAAAGAACAAGAGGTAGTTATTGAAGATCAAACAGAAATAGAAGAGCCTGAAACAGCAAAAACACCTCAAAAGAACATAATGGATTATGATAGGGAAGGTATTTTAACAATAAAAAAAATAAATTTGAAGCTTCCTATTTTGATTGATACCACAGTAAAAAACTTGGATGTTTCTGTAGCTAGTATAAATAAAACTGGGCCAGCTGGGGTAATAGGAAATTATGCCATTGCTGGACACAGGAGCCGAATCTATGGTCAACTTCTTAATAGACTTAATGAAGTTGAAGAGGGAGATATTATAACTGTAGAAACAAAAGAAGATTTATTTAACTATACAGTCACAGAAATATTATATGTTCAGCCCGAGGATGTGTGGGTTTTAAATAAAAAAGAAGAGAAAAAAGAAATCACCTTAATCACTTGTGATCCGATAAGAAACCCAACTCAAAGGTTGATAGTAAAAGGTGAAATCTTAGATATTAACTAATCTTAAAGGAGAGATTCGCATGGGAGAAATTATTGATAAGACTAAGTTGGATAAGGGTATAATTGAAGTTAATTACAAACCGGCAAGTGGGGAAACAGCAAAGGTAGTAATTGAAAAGGATGGTACTTCTTATAATTATGCTATAACAAAGAATATGAATATTTTTCCTCTTCAATTAGGTAATGGTAATTATAAAATAACTCTAGCTCAGTTGATATCAGGTAAGCAATACAAGGTACTTCAACAAGAATCAGTAAGTCTCCAGCTAAAGGATTCTAATGATGTCTATCTTCAATCCATTCAAAATGTAGCTTGGAAAGAAGACATGGATATAATAAAGAAAGCTAAAGATTTAACTCGTAATGCTAAATCCAATTTAGAAAAAGCTAATATTATTCACGACTATATAACTCACAATATAAAATATGATTATGATAGACAAAAAACAGTAGTTCTAGGTCATATACCTTCAGTAGAGGAGACATCTGAAACAAAATCTGGTATTTGTTATGATTTTGCTTCTATAACTGCGGGTATGTTAAGGAGTCTTGGGATTCCAACCAAGCTAGAAACAGGGGATAGCCTTGATATAACTGGACCTCATGCTTGGAATAGGGTTTATCTAGCAGAAACAAAAGAATGGATAATTCTTGACACGGCATTTGATTCAGTTTATGTAGCTAACAATCAAAATGTTAAGATGATAAAAGATCCTAATCGTTATACTACAAAAAAAATATATTAAATTATGATTAAATCTCTCAAAAAATGAGAGGGTTTCCTTTATGTACTATCTTAATATTATGTGATATAGTTTTCTTAACAAAATAGATATTAAATCATAACAAGAAAAAGGCAAATTTAACGAGAGTTAAATACGCAAAGCTAAAGGGTCTTACTTAGAAATTAAGAAGATAGCCAGTTACCGGGGGAATGATTTATATGTTTAAGAAAATTAAGTTATATTTATTTATAATTATTCTTCTTATAGTTTTTACTCCTCATATTTATGGAGTAAGTATTATTGATAAGAGCAATATTAATAATGGTGTAATTAGAGTTAATAATAAACAAGTAAATAATGGAATAATAAAAATACTGATAGAAAAAGATGGGTCTTCCTATAATTATGTTTTAAAAGACGGATCTAATGTTTTACCTTTAACATTAGGAAATGGAAACTATAAGATAACCACAGCTAAATTGATTTCAGGGAAAAGATATAGAGTATTGAATCAAGAAACTATAAATTTGCAAGTAAAAGATGAAAATGGAATGTATCTTCAGTCAATACAAGATATTAACTGGGATGTAGAAATGGAAGTAATAAAAAAAGCTAAGGAAATAACTAAAAAAGCAAAGACTGATTTAGAAAAAGTAGGAATAATACACAATTATGTTATAAGCAATATAAGATATGATTATGGGAAATCAAAGACAAGTCTTTTAGATTATATACCATCAATAGAAGAAATTGATAAAAGCCAAATGGGTATATGTTATGACTTTTCTTCTTTAACTGCAGCTATGTTAAGGAGTATTGGAATACCCACAAAACTAGTTTCAGGATATAATAAGGATATTGTGGATTACCATTCTTGGAACCAAGTATATTTATCTGAAGCAGATAAATGGATAACCGTAGATACTACTTGGGATTCAGTTTATTTTGCAAATAATCTTAAAAGCAATATGATAAAAGATGATAATCAATATAAAGTAAAAAAAGAATATTAAACAAAAAATAAATCCTCTGAAGTTTAACTTCAGAGGATTTTCTGTTACTTTAATTTCCTATCGTGGTAGAAAAAACCAGGTATCATAAATGCTATAAATATTGCCAAATATGCAACTACCGCCATTTTATGGGCAAAGAAAGCAGCTATGATCATAAATACACTACCTATTAAGGCAAAAGTAGGCATTATGAACCTTTTAAAAGTAGAAAGATCTTTTTCATTCTTCATCATTAATATGAAAATAGGAAGATAAAAAGCATAGATTGTGATAATTGGTAATTCTGAAGAGTCGAAGGAGAAGAAACCAAACCAAGAAGCTGTTAAGTTTGCTCCATAAAAATATATTAACCAGAATCCAGCTAATAAAAGTCCAAAGACTGCTGAATTTGTAGGCATATTTGTTATTGGGTCTATTTGTTTGAATAGTTTTGCTTGAGGTCCCTGATCCCTGATAGCAATTGAATAAAGGCCTCTTGTACAAGCTAGCATTAATCCGTTTAGAGTGCCAAGACAAGAAATTATAACAAAGACAAAAATCAAAGTACCACCAATACCAGAGAAGATAGTTTCGAAGGCTATTTTAGCTCCTGCCTCTCCCCCTGCCATTAATGTTTCATTGGTTACTGTGCCAGATAAACCAATATAGTAGAGAATATATACTACCATTATAGTAAAAGTTCCAACTATTAGAGCAATAGGCAGATTCTTTTTGGCATCCTTTAATTCTGCATTAATACTAGTGGCGATAATCCAACCTTCATAAGCAAAGGCTGTAGCAACAACAGCAGTAAATAAAGCGGTCATTGTATTAACTTCTGTAACTACAGTGGTAAAATTTTCAATAATAAGTCCATTTTTTAATCCTGTAAGAGTACCAAGTATAGCCATTAAACTTAAGGGTATTAATTTAATTATTGTTGTTGTAACCTGAAATTTGCCTGCTAAGATAGGTGAAAGAGAATTAAGAGCATAACTTGTTACCAGATAAAAACCAGCTAAAGTCATGGTTTCTCCTCCCGTAATATCCCAACCAAATAATACACCTGTATACCTGGCAGAAACCCAAGCTAGAACTGATGTAAGGGTAGGATAATAAATCATCGTCATAAACCATCCTACATAATAGGCATATTCCTTTCCTACTGTAGCTTCAGCATAGTCAACAATTCCATTTACATGCATATAGCGGGTAGCCATGACAGCAAAAGTATAGGCACAGGAAATCATTATAAGGCCACCAATTATCCAAGCTAAGATTCCAAGAGGAAGATTACCACCTGTAGCCGTTAATACTTTTTCGGCTTTAAAAAATACACCACTACCTACTACAATCCCGATAACCATTGCAATAGCTGTAAAAAGTCCATATTTCTTTGTTAGTTCGGTTTGCATTCTCTGATCATTCCTTTACATAGAGTATAATATAATGTTATTAAGTCTCAATAAACACATTAAGTTTATCACAGAATGATATAATCAAACACTAATTATTAGATCTGCTTTTTCTTTTATTTTCATTCCTTCAAAATACCAATTTTCCTTTGGTATCCACTCATCTATAAAACGTTGGAGTTTTTCTTTGCCATTTCTTTTAAGTATCCTTTTAATTTGTTCTTCATAGCTAATATCAAGGAGGATTTTAAAATCATAATAATTAATTAATGAAGGATGCATACTGTAACAACCCTCAATTATATTAAGCTTTTTTGGTTTTATTACTTCTGATTCATTAAGGGAATTCCTCATACAATTATATTTATTATATTTGAAATCTTGTTGAGATAAAATTCCTTGAATAATTTCTATATTGAACCTTAAATAGTCAACATTTCCACCCAGTTCATTAAGTCTTTCTTTAGTTCTTAAATCCGGGGTAAGAAAAAAGTCATCCATTTTAAAAACATTACAATCAAATATCTTTTTTAGTGCCTCCGCTAAAGTGCTTTTTCCAGAACCACTTTTGCCATCAATAGAAATAATAACTAGGTTTTTTGAATTTAGAAGATTGTTAATTTTTTTTTCAAGAAGGAGGATATCCTTATTAAACATTGTTAATGGCCTTGGCTTTTTCTAGAGCAGTAATAATAATTGGTATTATAATAATTTGGATAATAATGCCGGGTATAGCGTTAATAAATGCTCCTCCAATAAATATTTCTAGGCCAAAGGGAACATTATTCATACCATAAATAAAGTAACTAACAATACCCCAGACTATTCTTCCACCGATCATAGCACTAATTAAAGAAATAAAGAGGTTGATCCTTGTTTTTGCTAAATTCTGATATAAAAAGCCTGCAATTAAACCATAAGTAGCTAGTTCGAAGGCCATGGATGCTGCTATAAACATTGGGGGCATACCATAAATAAGGCTCCTTGTTATGGGAGTTATAAAACCTGCTATTAACCCATACCTCCAACCGCAAACAAATCCACAAAGTAAAATCGGAATATGCATTGGAAGAAGTTTATTCCCAATACTTGGTATTTGACCCGTAAAAAAGGGTAAGATAAAACCTAGAGCAATAAAAAATGCTGTTAATACCAGTTTTCTAGATGTTTTTTCCATTATTTCCTCCTTATAATTTAAGATTTATGGAAATTATTATCACATAATTTAGCTTAAAAAGCTATTCAACATTTACTATTTATATAATAAATGTAATAAAATTTACTTTGTTTTTAATAAAAATTATAAAAAAACACACAAATTTAATTTATAATATTTCTGGAGGTGTATTCTATGTTTTTTGGAGAAAATAAAAAGAAAATAGTAATTATTACATTCTTAGCTTTTTTCATTTCTGTAGTTTCAGGTTTTGTTGGGGCTCTAATGGTTTTAAATTCTTTGGAAACTCCCTCTGTTGATTTAGAAGAAACTAACAAAGAAATTCAAGGACAAAAAATGGATATAGGAATAGGATTCTATGACAGCGGAAGGAAATTAAATAGAGAATTAACCATACCGGAAATATATAATCTTGTTTCCGATAGTGTTGTAGAAATAACAACAGAAGTAATGCAAGTCGGTGGATTTATGGGTCAATATATTTCATCAGGAGCAGGTAGTGGTGTAATAATTTCGGAGGATGGTTATATTATAACTAACAACCATGTTATTAGTAGCGAAAGTAAAATAAATGTAAGACTAAAAAATGGGAAGAAGTATGATGGAGAAATTATTGCTAAGGATGAAAAAACAGACTTAGCAGTGATAAAGATAAAAGAAAACGGCCTACAACCCGTAATATTTGGTGATTCTGATAAAATAATAGTAGGGGAGTTGGCAGTTGCTATTGGGAACCCTTTAGGTGAACTTGGGGGTACTATTACAGAAGGTATTATATCAGCATTAGATAGAGAGATAATCATTGATAATGAAACCATGATTCTTCTACAAACAACTGCGGCAATCAATCCAGGAAATTCTGGTGGAGGATTGTTTAATAATAGGGGTGAACTATTAGGGATCGTAAATGCTAAAACTAGTGGATCTAATATAGAAGGATTAGGATTTGCAATACCCTCTAACCTTGTTTCTGCAGTGGGTAAAGAGCTAATTGATTTTGGTTATGTCAAGGGTCGTCCAGCTTTAGGAGTAAGTATTTTTGAAGTTTTAGATATAAGAACAGCAATGTTATACAGACTAGATAATCCGGGTTTATATATAGCAAGTGCTAAGGAAGAGAGTTCCTTTGAAATTGGTGATAGGATATTATCCTTTGAAGGGGAAGAAGTTACTAAACTTTCAGAGTTAAAAAAATTAATAGATGCAAAAAAAGTAGGAGAAACAGTGAAGGTAAAGATAGAAAGAAGTGGGAATGTAAAAGAACTAAAAATTAAGCTAATGGAATTATCTTAGTTAAAAGAAAAATAACCAGCCCAGAAT
>CAZXPJ010000020.1:0-3090 GCA_964642925.1 uncultured Eubacteriales bacterium
CCACGTTGAGGTTTTAACACTGCTTGTGAAGTAGTGGTTCGAACTTAATTAACCTCCATGGATTGCACTAAATTAGGCAAGATATTTATATTGGACATTTACGGTTTTATGGCCCACCGGACATGCAAATCTACTATTTGTTAGTGTAAAATAATTATGGGTAAAAAATTATATAATAGAAAGAAAAAACTAAAATTATAGAAGTTTAAAGTATGAAAAACAAACTAAAATAGAAGAATTATGTCAGATTAGTGCTACACAAACTTATGAAAATTTTAGAAAATTTAATGATGCTAAAGATGATGGAAGTTATTGGTATGGTGTTGCAGATTTTAATAATTTTTGCAGATTTGGATGAGCCTCTACTAGCATTGTAATATCTTGCTATAGATTACAAAGATAAAAATGCTTATATCAAATTGGCAGAGATTAATAATCTAATAGAACACGGTTAAGATCTTTTTGGACAATTGAGAATATAAATTTATTTGAAAAAGTGTATGTGATATAATAAGAATAATTTAAAAAGTTTAAAATCCATAAAAGGGGCAAAAAAAATGAAAATTGTTTATAAAGGGAAAACTAAGGATGTTTATGAACTAGATAATGGAAATTATCTTTTAAAGTTTAAAGATGATGTTACAGGAGTCGATGGCGTATTTGATCCTGGGGCAAATACGGTAGGGTTAACTATAGAAGGTGTTGGAAGAGCAGGATTGAGTCTTACCAAATTTTTCTATGAAAAACTAAATAATATGGGTATAAAAACGCACTATTTAGATTCTGATATAGAAAAAGCAACTATGACAGTAATTCCAGCTAGATTTTTCGGTAAAGGAATAGAAGTTATCTGCAGATATAGGGCAGTGGGTAGCTTCTTAAGAAGATATGGACTGTATACTGAAGAAGGTCAAGAGTTAGATGCCTATGTTGAAATAACTTTAAAAGATGATGATAGAAATGATCCCTTAATCACTCAGGAAGGTTTGGAAATATTAGGAATCATGACAAAAGATGAGTATAAAAAAATTGTAGAGCTAACTAGAGAAATAGCGGGAATAGTTAAAGAGGAATTAGTAAAGAAAAATATAGAATTATACGATATTAAGTTAGAATTTGGGAAAATAGGGGAAGGCAAAAATATAGCTTTAATAGACGAAATTTCTGGTGGAAATATGAGAGCCTATAAAGATGGGCAGTACATCGAACCTCTTAATTTAGAGAAGTTAATCTTAAGTTAATAATACTTAATTAACAAGCTCGTAAGATTTTTATTAATCTTCCGAGCCTCTTAATTTTAAGTGCTTTTTAAATATTCTTCGACACAATGATATTTGTCTTTTAAAATATACAATTAATAAATATAAAAAAGGATCTACTTTGATCGAAATTGTTATAGTTATATCTATAATAGCCATCTTGTCTGGAATAATATTACCGAGGTTTAAAGTAGATCAAGAAAATCTTGCTACCCTAAACAAAGGGACTATACTATTTAAGGCTTATAACAATAGGATAGAATGTTAGCTCTAGTGAATGATGATTTAATAGAGAAAAGTATTAAAGTTCAACAAAAAGATGTAAGGTTTGCGTGGTATATTTAAGCACAGAAATGTAGCTTTTATCTTACTATGACAAAAGAAGAAGCTCTAGCCAAAGACTCCCAAACTCAATGAAAGTATTAGGGTAATATGCATTTAAAGATAATTAATATTAATTTGTAATAGATGGAGGTAGAGAAATGCCTGAAAATCTTAAATACAAAACCATAGCGGATTATTCATATGACTGGGAAACTTGGGAAGATCAAAATGGAAAATATCAGTATATCTCTCCTGCATGTAAAAGAATATCTGGTTATGACGCTGATGAATTTCTAAATAATCCAAATTTATTTGAGTCTATAATATTAAAAGAAGATTTAGAAATATGGAAGAGTCATCGTCACGAATTAGATAAAACAGAAAAAATGTTTGAAAAACAATTTAGAATTATACATAAAAATGGTTATATTGTATGGGTAGAGCACATTTGTAGACCTGTAATAGATGAAAAAGGAATTTATTTAGGATACAGGGCAAATAATAGGGATATTACAGAATACAAGAACTCCATAGATACTATAATTAAAAATGAGCTACAATTTGAAAGGATAATTGACACCCTACCCTTTTCTCTTTCTATTATAACTCTTGATGGAACAATCCTTTATGTAAATCCAAAGGGATTAGAATATTTTGAGGCGGATGCAGATATAATAGGACAAAAAGCTGCTATGATGTATTGGGTCAATCCGGAAAGAAGACTTTTATGGCTTGAAAAAATAAAAAACGAAGAGGTTGTAACGGACTTTGAAATGCATGTTAGGACAGCCTCGGGAAAAGAACTATGGGCTATGGGAAGTGGTTTAATCATACAATATCAAGGGAAGGAATGTGTACTCTCCAGTCAGCATGATATAACAGAAAGAAAGGAAATGGAAAAATCCCTTAAAGAGAGTGAAGAACAATATAAGCTACTTTTTGAGAATGCAGCTGAATCCATAGTAGTTATACAGGATGGAAAAGTAGTACTAAGCAACGAAATGGCTTCAAACCTTACAGGTTACTCTCCGGAAGAACTAGGGGAAATGCATTTTATAAACTACATATATCCTGGTGATGCTGATTTGGTGGTAACAAATCACAAAAAAAGATTAAGAAGTGAAGATGCAGAACGCATATTATAGTTATAGAATATTAAAAAAAGGTGGATATCTACGTTGGGTAGAAATGAACTCTCTAAAAATTAACTGGAAGGGAAGACCTGCTACATTTAATTTATTAAGTGATATAACAGAAAGAAAACAAGCTGAAGATGCTTTAAAAGAAAGTGAAGAAAAATATCGTCTACTTTTTGAAAATGCCGTGGAGGCAATTCTCGTAATACAAAAGGAGAGAATAAAAATATGCAATCCTATGACAGCAAAACTAACAGGATTTAGTCAGGAAGAACTTATAAAAATGAAATTTACAGATTTTGTCTGTGAGGAGGATAAAGAGACTACTTTGAAATTCCATAAAAAAAGACTTAGTGGAAAGTCAGATGGAA
>CAZXPJ010000020.1:3190-28349 GCA_964642925.1 uncultured Eubacteriales bacterium
AGTCAGATGGAATCAAAATTCTTTGGAATGGAGAAGAGGCAAGCCTTCACTTTGCTATTGATATAACAGAACGTAAATCTACAGAGGATAAAATCCTATATCTTAGCTACTACGATCAACTTACTGGTCTATATAATAGAAGATTTTATGAAAGTGAGCTAGAAAGGTTAGATTCGGATAGGAATCTTCCTTTAACCCTTGTAATAGCAGACGTGAATGGTTTAAAACTTACAAATGATGCTTTTGGACATGTATGTGGAGATAAATTGCTTAAAGCTGTTGCTGACACAATGAAAAGAACCCTTAGAAGAGATGATATCTTGGCAAGAATAGGAGGAGATGAATTTGTTTTACTTCTTCCTAAAACAGATAGAATGTCGGCGCAACTAATAGTAAATAAGTTGAAAGAAAAAATATCTAAAATAGTAATAGATAACATAACTGCATCTGTATCTTTTGGATTTGAAACTAAAAATTTTGCAAATGAAGATATTGAAAAAATATTTTCTCAAGCGGAAGATTATATGTATAGAAAAAAGCTCTTAGAAAGTAGAAGTATGAAAAGCGAAATGATAACTTTTATTACAAGAAGCCTTTATGAGAGAGATAAGAACGAACAATCTCACAGTGAAAGAGTATCCGACCTTTGTAAGAAAACAGCAAAGGCAATGAATTTTGAAGGGCATCAAGTAGCAGAAATAGAACTATTAGGAATGCTTCATGATATTGGCAAAATAGGCTTAAAACAAAAAATATTAAGAGGAAATATTAAACTTACTGAAAGAGAATTGAATGAGATAAAAAAACATCCAGAGACAGGTTATCACATATTAAAGTCGGTTAATGAATTTTCCCATATAGCAGAGTATGTTTTATGTCATCATGAGAGACCTGATGGGAAAGGATATCCTAGGGGACTTAAGAATAATGATATTCCCATTCAAGCTAAGATACTTAGTATAGCCGAGTCCTTTGACTCTATGGTTCACAGGCATTATAAGGAGCCTATTTCAATATCTGATGCAATAAAAGAATTAAGATTAAATATGGGTACTCAATTTGATGAAGAGATAGTTAAAATTTTTATAAAAGAAGTGTTAATTCCTATGGGAATGAAAGAGAAATAAGAGGAAAAGATTATTTTGTTTTGCCTTATTGGAGGTATTTATATTGAAAGCAAAAAAACATGTAATTATAGTAGGAGGTGGAGCAGCTGGTATGATAGCTGCAATTTCTGCCAAAAGAACAGGTGCTAATGTCACAATACTAGAGAGAAACCCACGGGTAGGTAAAAAAATTCTGGCTACAGGAAATGGCAGATGTAACTTCACTAATATAAATTCAGATATAACATACTTTCATGGGGAAAACCCTAAATTTGCTTATAGTCCCCTTTCTAGTTTTACCGTGGAAGATACAATTAGGTTTTTTGAAAAACTGGGAATTCAATCAAAGATTGAAGATTTTGGTAAAGTGTTTCCTATGTCTGATCAAGCCTCTAGTGTACTTGATGTTCTTAGGTATGAATTGGAAGAAATAGGAGTTAATAATATTATTAATGCTTATGTAAAAGATATTAAAAAAAAGAATGGGATATTTATAATAAACCTAGAGGATGGTAGGATTTATAAAGGAGATAAAGTTATTATTGCCACAGGGGGTAACGCTATGCCTTCTAGTGGATCAGATGGAAATGGTTATACTTTAGCTAGGCAGCAAGGTCATAGTGTAACAGATATCTTTCCGGCCTTAGTGCAATTAATGGTAGAAGGAGATTTCTTAAAAAGGATTGATGGAGTTAAGTTTGTAGGGACTGCAGAGATTATATATAAAAACAAATCTCTTGATAAAGATAGAGGGGATATACTCTTTACTAATTATGGAGTATCAGGACCTCCTATTTTACAGATAAGTAGGAAGGCAGGAGAACTTTTGCAAGTTAAGAAAGATGTGTATTTAAAAGTAAGTATTATAGATACTATGACCAAAGAGGAATTAATCAAAATATTAAATAAACGCTTTAAATTGTCTCCAAAAAAATCATTAGATTTTAGTCTAGTCGGCCTTATTAATAAAAAGTTGATACCAGTAATTTTAATGGAAGCAGGTATAAAGGATCTAAAGAGATCTGCAGAAAGTATCTCTAGTAAAGAGGTGGATAGTGTAGCCCAAATTTTGACTAACTGGAGATTCAAGATTAAAGGTACTAAAAGTTGGCCAAGTGCCCAGGTGACAGCAGGTGGCATTGATACTAAAGAAATTAATAGCACTAACATGGAGTCAAAATTAGTTGAAGGTTTATTTTTTGCCGGGGAGATAATTGACATAGATGGATATTGTGGAGGTTTTAATCTACAATGGGCCTGGTCATCTGGATTTATAGCAGGACAAAGCGCTGGAATTTTATAGGAAAATAGAAATAGTGTTTTTCCCCTTTTCTTTGGCTTTATAAAGTTCCTGATCAACTTTTTTTAAGGCTTCTTCAAAGATCTCATCTTTTTTTGTCTTATAGATCCCTATTGATATTGTAATTTTCATATAGTTGTCGGCAAAATTAAAAAGATGTTCTTCTACTCTTTTTCTTAGTTTTTCCATGATCATAGATGAATGGTTCTCATTGCAGTTATTGAGGAGTATAATAAATTCATCTCCTCCATAGCGGCATACGTCATCAGTTTTTCTAACAGTTTCAAGGACTAAATTGGTAAACTCTTTAAGTAAAAAATCTCCTGCCGTATGGCCATATTTATCATTTATTTCTTTAAAGTTATCTATGTCAATCATTGCTAATATTATTTCTTCTGAGTTTTCACGTAATTTATTATATAAAAATCTTTGGTTCCATGCTCCTGTCAAATTATCAGTAATTGAATTTATATATTCCTGTTCTGACTGTTTTTTCACATGATGAATTTGTTTTTCTTTACTAATAAGTTCTTCAAAACCAAATAATATTGGCAATGCAGAAAACACAACAAGGTAGACTAATGGTGAGTTGATATTAAAAGAGAAATTTAAAAATTCAACTATTATTGCTGAGCTGGCGTAAATAGATGCATATAAAAATGCACCAACGAAGATAAATGCTTGTCTAACCTTTTTCAAATTGCTTAAACTATATAAAAATCCTAGAATAATATTTATAAGAATTAAGAAAAACCAGTAGGTATATAATTTTTTATATAGTGTAAAATCATTTACCAGGAGAGACATTATAATAAAGCTAATAGCATTAAAAGCAGCTAGGTGCTTTAAATAACGAAGTTTGAAAAACTTACTCATAGCAAGCATATAAAACCAAACAGCTATAAATAGGGCAATTAAAAAGATTTTTTTGTAAAAAAGATAATTGCGAGATAAGTAGATAATTTTTAAATAGTCAACAAAATAAATGGATACAAAAAAAGTAGCAATGGCACAATATAAAAAAGCTATTTCCCGCTCTTGGTTGATATAATAAATAAAAATCATTATTAGTATTGAAAAAAGTAAAAAACCAATGCCAATAAGCACAAGATGAATTCCAAAGAAATCTAGCTTTCTTGCTTGTCTCATTCCTATATTACTATCAGCTATGTACACACCTTTTGATTCTAGTCCTGATTTATATGTTGCATATGTATTTATAACTAATAAATTATCGTCCTTTACGAGGCTCCTATCAAAAGAAAAGTGATTAGGACTGTTTTTAAACATGCTATGACCATTTTTCATATCACCTTCAGAACCAATAATGATGTCATTAAATTTTACAGAATAGGCGTTGTCTGTAACCTTGTTTAGAAAAAACACAAGAGTATCAGTTTTTAAATTACTAAATTCATCTCCACTAAGATGAACACTATATTCTTGCAGACCATCTTCATCTTTATTTATTTTACGCATAGAGAGGTTTGGTTGGAAAAATTCATTTTTAATAAATAAGGAGTTCTCATTATTTAATAAAGAAAAATCATTAGCACTAATACCACTAAAAAGAGCTAAAAGTACAAATATGGTATATGAAAGAAACATAATTGTATTTGGTTTTCTTCTACTCTCCATTTTAATCCCCTCGTGTTTCTTTAATTACGAGATCTTAATATAATATGAGTCTATGTACCTATTCTACTATTAGAATAATATAATATTTAAAAAGATACAATTGTTATATACAAGCTTAAAGGTAGTATTCTTGAGAAGGAAAATAATCCATTTTATTGTAATAGGAATAAAAGGTGTCCTTTTAAGGACCGTTTTTTTATGTTCAAAAATTACTTGGAGGTTTTTATATTGGGAAAAATGGATAATAAGAATTTATTACTTGTTAGTTTAATGATATTTTCAATGTTTTTTGGCGCAGGGAATTTAATTTTTCCTCCCCTTTTAGGCCAATTAGCAGGGACAAATATGGTACTTGCAATGACTGGATTTATAATATCAGCAGTAGGTCTTCCAATTCTTGGAATTGCTGTAGTTGCTAAGACAGGAGGACTACATATCTTAGCAAGTCGAGTGCATCCAAAGTTTGCTCTTGTATTTACAGTTTTAATTTATTTATCCATAGGACCTTTTTTAGGTATACCAAGAGCAGCAAGTTTAGCTTTTGAAATGGGCATTTCTCCTTTTTTACCTAAATTCTTAGCTATAAGTAATTTACCATTATTTATATATACCTTATTATTCTTTGCTTTTGTCTATTGGTTATGTTTAACACCATCAAAACTCGTTGATAGATTTGGGAGAGTTTTAACTCCTATACTTTTGCTATTAATAACTAGTATTTTCATCTTTAGCCTGCTTAAGCCAATTGGACAATTTTCAGCTCCAATTGGTGATTACGGGAGTTTTCCTATTTTAAAAGGATTTTTAGATGGATACTTGACAATGGATGCTATAGCTGCTCTTAATTTCGGTATTGTTATTGCTATTGTTTTAAAAGAAATTGGGGTAAGGGAAGAAAAGAGACTAATTTCATATACAATAAAAGCAGGAGTAATTGCAGGAATTTTATTAATAATTATATATGGGATGCTGGCATATTTGGGAGCTGCTTCACAGACAAGGTTTGGGGCTACTGAAAATGGAGCTCAAACCCTAACAAATGTGGTATTTTATTTATTTGGATCCAGAGGGTCAATTTTATTAGGAGCCATTTTTTCTTTGGCTTGTTTAACAACATCTGTAGGACTCCTAACATCCTGCAGCCAATACTTCGCCAGTTTAGTACCCAAAATTTCATATAAAAAGTGGATAAGTATTCTCACAATATCAAGTATGGTTTTTGCAAATGTAGGATTGACACAAATACTTAAAATTTCAGTTCCTGTATTAACAGCTATATATCCTATGGCTATTGTGCTTATAGTACTGGCGTTATTTGATGACCTATACAAAGGAAATTCTTATATATATTTATTTGTTATGGTATGTACTTCCTTCGTCAGTATTTTAGAATCTCTAGGAAAATTTGGATTAAGAATTAATTTTTTTAATTACTTGCCACTGTATTCAAAGGGACTAGGTTGGATTGTTCCAGCACTTGTTGGTGCTTTAGTAGGATATATGTTTGGGAAAATAAGAAACAAGAAATTTGCAAGGGAACAAATGATAACTGGAGGTTAAAATGAATAATATAAAAATTGATAAATCTTCTAAAATTATTGGAAAAGTTAGACTTGGAAAAGATGTCTATGTTGCCCAAGGTACTATTATTAGATCTCTAAATGATTCTGTAAATATAGGAAATTCAACTTGGGTACTGGAAAATTCGGTAGTTATAGGAACTGAGGAGCATCCGGTGAAAGTGGGCAGTAAGACTGTTTTTGGTCATAAAACAGTTACTATTGGAGCTGAAATTGGAGATTTATGTGAAATTGGAAATAATACTATATTTTTATCTGGATCAAAGATTGGAGACATGTGTATTTTTGGTGAAGGAACTATAATTCCTGAAGGAATGGTTATTCCATCCTACTCGGTAGCTTTAGGAAGACCAGCTAGGGTTATTAGAAGCTTAACTGAAAAAGATAAAGAGATGATTAATAGAATGAGAAATATGGATATTTCCTTAGAGGAATTTTTAGAAAATATATTTGAAGATATTGGAGGAGAAAAGACGATGAGTAACCTATATGAATTTAATGGAAAAGTACCCCAAGTGGCGGATTCAGCTTATATTGATAATTTAGCAGAGATTACTGGGGATGTTGTAATAGGAAAAAAGTCTTTTATAGCTTCAGGAGTTAGGATAATCGGCAATTCCCATGGGCCGATAAGGATAGGTGATAATGTTACAATATTAGAAAATTCAGTTCTACACTTATTACCGGATAATGAATTAATTATTCATGATAATGTTACTATTGGACCTAACTCTACTATACATGGAACAATTATTGGTTCTAATAGTATTGTTGAAGCAGGTTCCATAGTATGTGACTATAGTGTTATAGGAGAAAATAGCTTAGTTAAAGCTGGAACAGTGGTAAAACAAAGAGATGTATTTGAAAATGATACTATAATAGAAGGATTTCCTGGTAAACCTACAGGTAAAAACAAAGAACAATCAGCAAGACCAGATTGGGCAATAAGAAAATAAATTATTGACAAAAAAAATATAAAGCAGTAGTATAACCATATGCCCATGTAGGCATATGGTTATACTTTTTTATGAGATTAATATAAAAGGAGAAAAGCATGGAAAAACTAACAAATTATTTTAAATTATTATCAGATGATACCAGGCTAAGGATAATGGTGCTTTTATATCACAATGAGTTCTGTGTATGTCAAATAACTGGAATAACTGGACTTTCTCAACCTAATGTATCAAAACATTTAGCCAAACTTAGGGATACGGGCTTGGTAAAAGACGAGAGAAAAGAGCAGTATACTTTTTATTCATTAGATCTTAAAGATGAATTATTTGAAGAGATAATAGAAAAAATTGTCTTGAATATAAAAGATTACCCAATTCTAAAATCGGATATAGAAAAAAGTAAAGTAGCAGGACAGTTTATCAATTTATCTAGTTTAGATAAATAAAACAGGTGGTGATTTAAATAGATATCTTATCAACAATATTCAGTTGGTTAAATGCTCAAATTTTAAAAATGCAATGGCTTTGGAACCTTGTGGAATTATTAGTAGAAAACATATTTGGATTATCCATGGAAAGTAAACTAGGTGGTAGTATTCACTTCTTTATTTACGATGTTATTAAAATATTCGTCTTATTATCAGTACTTATATTTATGATTTCTTATATCCAAACTTATTTCCCACCAGAAAAGACCAAAAAGATACTTGGTAAAGTTAAGGGAATAAAAGGAAATATTCTTGGTGCCTTGTTGGGAACAGTAACTCCTTTTTGTAGTTGTTCTAGCATACCTATTTTTATTGGTTTTACTACAGCAGGATTGCCCTTAGGAGTTACTTTTTCTTTTTTGATTTCTTCTCCAATGGTAGATATCGCTTCTTTAATTTTACTAATGTCCTTTTTCGGAGCAAAGATAGCCATAGCTTATGTAGTTGTAGGTTTAGTACTTGCAGTTGTAGGTGGATTAATTATTGAAAAACTAGGTATGGAGAAGCATATTGAAGAATATGTCTGGAGTGCACAAAATATTGATCTTGAGATTGAAGAAATGAGTCGAAAAGAAAGAATGGATTTTTCAATAGAGCAAGTTAAAGGAATATTTAAGCAAGTATGGCTATATGTTCTAATAGGCGTTGGTATTGGAGCTACTATTCATAATTGGATTCCCCAATCATTTATAGAAAAAATATTAGGGGAAAACAATCCATTCTCTGTTTTAATAGCTACACTTATTGGTATACCAATATATGCAGATATATTTGGAACTATTCCTATAGCTGAGGCTTTAGTTTTTAAAGGTGTTGGTATCGGTACAGTACTGGCATTTATGATGGGTGTAACCACATTGTCCCTTCCATCTCTGACTATGTTAAGTAAGGTAATAAAGCCGAAACTATTAAAAACTTTTATAGCTATTGTAACCCTAGGTATATTAATCATAGGATATGCATTTAATGCTTTTTCATTTCTATTTATGTAAATAAGGGGGATAATCATAATGGAGAACAAACAAGAAAAAAGCATAATTAATAAAAAAATATTAAAAGTTCTAATTCCAATTTTTATTATTATCGGCATTGCTGGGATCTGGGTTATGAAAAATATGGATCCACAATCAGAAGACAAAAATGGAATAAGTGGAAAACAGGTAGCAGCAGAAGATTTTTCACTCAATGTGACAGAAAAGTTAGATTTAGAAGAACTTAAGTCTTATGGTCTTCCTATTATGATAGATTTTGGCGCTGATTCCTGTGCTCCCTGTAGAGTAATGGCTCCTGTTTTAGTGGAACTTAATAATGAATTACAAGAAAGAGCAATTATCAAATATATAGATGTATGGAAAGATCCCGAGTTAGCAAAAGGATATCCTGTTAGTGTCATTCCTACCCAGATGTTTTTTGATAAAAATGGAAAACCATATAAACCGTTGGAAACACAAGTAATTCCAATGATCATTTATTCTTTAAAGGATACCCAAGAACATGTCTTTACAACTCATGAAGGTGGTATGACAAAGGATATGATACTGGATATACTTAAAGAAATGGGGATGGAAGATTGATAGATCAATGGCTCGGTATATTATCCCCTCTTATATTGGAAAGTTTTTGGCTTGCTCCATTACTTGCAATAATAGCAGGAGTATTAACTTCTATTACCCCTTGTTCACTATCAAGTGTACCTTTAATAATCGGATTTGTGGCTGGCGCTAGCACTAATGATCCTAGAAGGGCGTTTAAATTATCAATAACCTTCGCTCTTGGAATGACAGTAACTTTTACCGCCCTTGGAACTGCTGCATCATTGCTTGGGGGACTTATTTGGACATCCAGTAAATTATGGTATATTGCTCTTGGGATTTTAATGACAATGATGGCACTTCAGATTTGGGAAATATACAATTTTATTCCTTCAACTTATCTAACAAGTAAAACAAGAAAAAAAGGATATATAGGAGCATTTATTGCAGGTATCTTAGGAGGAGTTTTTTCTTCCCCTTGTGCAACACCAGTTCTTATTGTGTTACTGGGCATTGTAGCCAGAAGTGCTAATGTAGCCTGGGGTATTTTATTACTTTTGCTATACTCTGCGGGTCATAGCGTATTGTCTATTGTAGCGGGAACTTCTGTGGGATTTGCAAAAAAGATTACTTCTAATAATAAGTATGGTGCTTTTAGCCAAGTAATAAAGATAATAATGGGAATTGTCATTCTAGCAATTGGATTTTATATGTTCTATTTAGGTTTTTAAATTAGAAAATAATGAGGAGGAAAAATATATGGAAAGAAAAGTAATGAAACAGGTTAAAGGATTTAGAACACAAGATGGGGCAGGAGTAAATTTGGTCAGAGTATTAGGTAATGGAACAATTAAAGATTATGATCCTATTTTAATGCTAGATTCTTTTGATAGTACAAATCCTGATGATTACACAGCGGGATTCCCTATGCATCCTCATAGAGGTATTGAAACAATTAGTTATTTGTATCGCGGTCATATGACCCACAAAGATAGTTTAGGTAATGAAGATACAATTGGTGATGGGGAAGTACAATGGATGACAGCGGGCTCTGGTATTTTACATGAAGAAAAACTACCTGTCTCCGAGAAATTGCTTGGAGTTCAGCTTTGGCTTAATCTTCCTGCAAAGGACAAAATGGTTCCTCCGGCTTATCACAGTATCAAAAATTCTGAAATTAAAGAAATAGAGCTTGAAGATGGGAAATTAAGACTATTGGCAGGAGAATTTGAAGGAAAAACAGGATATATAAGCAAATACCTTCCCCTGGATTATTACGATATACATCTTAATCCAAAAGGGAGAATTATATTAAATACAGAAAATGACCGTTCCATTATGGCCTTTACTCTTTTAGGAGAGGCATATATTGGAGGCGAATTAATAAAAGAAAAGACGGCAGTGAAGCTTTCCCCTGGGGATTATCTAGAGATAAGGGCTACAGATGAAAAAGCTCAAGTATTATTTATAAGTTCGAAACTTTTGGATGAACCAGTAGTATGGGGAGGTCCTATTGTTATGAATACAAGGGAAGAATTGAATAAAGCCTTTGATGATTTAGATAATGGCACCTTTCTTCAAAATAGAATATCTTATTGAAGGGAGAAAATATGACCGGAGAAAATAGAGATGATATTAAGATTGGTTCGATAGTAAAAGTTGTTTTGAAGGCAGATCAAAAAAGTGGGAAACTCACTGAAGGAATAGTAGATAAAATACTGACTAAGAGCAAAAATCACCCCCATGGTATTAAAGTAATGCTAACCGATGGACAAGTAGGAAGAGTTAAGGAAGTATTTGAATTATGAAAGAATTAACATACTCAAGTTTGCTGGATTCAACAAGTCAAGATGAAGTAAGAGGAGCTATGGAAAAAGCCCAATTTTCACCTGAGAATATTGATTCTTTTTTTTAAGAAGTGGATAATTTTAATAGTACAATTGAAGGGGTAAGTTTAGTTGATAATGGATTTATTACTATTGATAGTCTTGAGCCGGATTATGATCTTTTAGCGATGCAAGAAATGAAATATTCAATTGCTATAGGGAAAATTGACACAGGTGATACGGATATGTTGATTTTTGATGAATACGCATTAGAGAATAGTCCTCAAGAGGTTTTCAACCAAGAAGAAATGGAAAAGTAAAGAAATAGAGCTTTCTAATAAAGATAAAAGACCTATAGTTTCGGTTTCCTTTCATGCTCCTTATCAAGGAATAAAATTTAACAATCGTACCGAATTGAATGATTATCTAATGAATAAATATGATATATCCAGGGGACAACCCACAGCCAAACCTTTTATTATAGAAAATGATCAGCTTTTAGAAGAATAAAACCTGCAAGGAGGCATATTAATATGGAAAATGTTGGTGTATTGGAAAGGTTATTCAAACTAACTGAAAACAATACAAGTATAAAAACAGAAGTAATTGCAGGAATAACCACCTTTATGACAATCGCTTACATATTAATTGTTAATCCAATAATCCTTGGGGATGCAGGTATGAACTATGGTGCTGTATTTACAGCCACAGCCCTATCAGCAGCAGTTGGAACACTAGTAATGGCATTCGCTGCCAATTTACCCTTCGTATTAGCACCGGGAATGGGTCTTAATGCGTTTTTTGCTTATGTTGTTGTCCGGGGTATGGGCTATCCTTGGGAATTTGCTTTAACTGCCGTATTTTTGGAAGGGATAATCTTTTTAGCTCTAACATTTTTAAATGTAAGAGAGGCAATTATTAATTTTATCCCCATGAGTGTTAAATATGGCATATCTACAGGCATTGGTTTATTCATTGCTTTTATCGGATTAAAAAATGGAGGCATTATTGTTGCTGATCCAGACACTTTCTTGGCATTAGGTAATGTAAAAAGCGGTGGTGCCTTATTAGCACTTATAGGTATTCTAATAACTGGTGCCTTATTAGCTAAAGGATTTAAGGGTGCTTTGCTTATAGGGATAATGATAACTACTATTATTGGCATTCCTCTAGGTGTTACAGATCTAGCTAGTTTTAATACAGAGTGGTTATTTAGGCCCCCAAGTTTAGCACCTACAATGTTTAAATTAGATTTTACCGATATTTTCTCAAAGGATATGTTCCTTGTCTTATCTACATTCTTATTTGTAGATATGTTCGACACAGTAGGTACGCTAATTGGAGTCTCTACAAAATCAGGGATGTTAACCGAAGATGGTCAAGTGCCCAACGCCAAGCAAGCTCTATTTGCAGATGCTATTGGCACAACTTTTGGTGCATTAGCTGGAACTTCAACTGTAACCACATGTGTAGAGAGTGCTGCAGGAGTTGCCGAAGGTGGAAGGACAGGTCTTACAGCTTTAACAGCAGGCTTATTATTTATCCTATCTCTGTTTCTGGCTCCTATATTTTTATTAGTACCCAGTTCTGCTACAGCCCCTGCTCTTGTATTAGTAGGACTATTTATGTTGTCTCCTATTAAAGATATTAATTTTGAAGATTATACAGAAGCCATACCGGCATTTTTAACAATTATTATGATGCCCTTTGGATTTTCTATTGCTCATGGGATCGTATTTGGAGTTTTATCCTATGTAATTATTAAACTAATTACAGGAAGAGGAAAAGAAGTTAACCTTATTACTTATGCAATAGCAGCTTTATTACTAGGTAGTTTCTTCATTTAATACAGGTAAAATTATTAATGTTCCTTAAGTCGACTTAAGGAACATTTTTTGTTTACAAAAGATTATTAAAAGTTTCAGAATGTTTTCATTGAGAACCCATACCTAAAGAAAATTGATGGTAATATATAAAGTAAGGATAAAAATAAATTAAAGGAGATGTTATTTATGACTAAGAGAAAGCTAACAGCAAGTATCTTGATAATTGTTATGTTGTCAGGAATATTTCTAACAGGATTTACATATCAGCAGGGCATAGGAAACATCCATTTAGAAACTGAATCAAAAATATTTGAAAAGACTACTTTTCATAAACAAATAGCTGGACAAGGAACTCAAGGAATTAAAAATGCATATTTTGTTAATACTGATATCCGAAATACTGATTTAAAACCTTATGTGTTTGAAGGGGAAGTTACTGGAATGTATACCATGGATTCTATGATTAGTTCATTAGAAGCAGAAGGATATAAGGTAGTCGCTGGAATTAATGGAGATCTATTTGACATGAGTTCCGGAACTCCAAAAGGTTTAACCATTCATAATGGAATAATTAAAACATCTGGATATGCACCAAAACATGTTATTTCTTTTAATAATGAGGGAATTGCCTCCTTAGAAGAGGTAAATCTTAAGTACAAACTTAAAGGAATGATCAATGAGGGTACAGAATATAATGCAGAAATTGGTTTTTTTAATGTACCTCATGGTGCTGCTAAAGCTTTGCACCTTTATAATCGCCAATATGCACCTTCTACAAAAACTAAAAGTACTTCAGTGGAAGTAATATTAAACGCTGGTTCAGTAGATAATGCTCAACTTAAGATAGGAAAGACTATTACGGCAAGTGTTGTGGAAGTTATCAATGGAAATTTCAACACACCTATAGGTGAAGGTCAACTAGTTCTTTCAACAGTGGGAGATTCTGCCTATGCTGTTCAATTAGCTCAATTAATTCCAGGAAGTGAAGTAGAATTATCAGTAGAAGATTCTAAAGAAAGCAATCTTTTACAGAGCCAAGAGGCTTTAGGAGTAAATAATATTGTTTATCATGATAATAAGTTTATTTCCCAAGGAACAAGCTTAAATCCTAGAACAGCAATAGGTATTAAAGCTGATGGATCTTTACTTTTGTATGTAGTTGATGGAAGGCAAACTTGGGTTTCTACAGGGTTAGGGCTTACGGATACTGGAAAACATCTGGTAGATTTAGGTTGTAGCACTATTGTAACTTTGGATGGTGGGGGTTCCGCTTCTATAAGTGTTAGAGAAGCAGGAATTGACTCCAAAGCAATTGTGAAAAATTCACCTTCTACCAGTCAGAGAAAATTAACCAACGCTCTTTTTTTAGTATATGATACCAAGGGTAATTCTTCTGCAGAACACCTACACACATATCCAAGTAATTCCCTTGCTATGCCTGGGGCAGAGATAGAATTTAAAACTTATACATCTAACAATAAATATGAAAGGCTACCATTGACAGAAAGAGTAGAATACAGACTTGACTCTAGTTATGATAGCACTATAGATGAAAATGGTCTCTTTACCGCAGGAAATAACCTTGGAACTACTGTAATAGAAGTAAAAAGTGGTAATCTTAGCACCAAAGGACAAGTTGAAATCCAAAACAAGATCACTTTTACAAGCAATGTAAATACTCTAGATTTAAACCCAGGAGAAAGTTTTGATGTGGATGTAGTTGCCAAATCTGGATATGCTCCAATTGCTAGTAAAGATAGTTTATTTACTTGGACTTGCGATCCAACCATCGGTACTATTGATGAAAATGGACTTTTCCAAAGTAAGGATGAATTAGGATTATCAGGAAATATATATATAGAATACAATAATTTAAGTCATATAATACCAGTTCAAGTGGGGGCTGGAAGCATTGATTTTGAAGATACAAAAACCCATTGGGCAAGAAAAGATATTGGAAAGTTAGCTGGAAAAGGCTTTGTAAATGGAATGGGTGATGGTTATTATAAGCCTGATGATTTTCTAACTAGGGCTCAATTTTTAACCATGCTGGCAAATATAGTTCCAGATTTAGATGTAACATTGGCTGAGCCTGCAGCTTTTACCGATGTTCCTGAAAGTGAATGGTTCTACAATGTGGTTAATTGGGGCTTTACTACAGGAATCGTAAGTGGATTGGATGATACTACCTTTGCTCCAAATCAAAAGATAACTAGAGAGCAAATGGCTAGTATGTTAGATAAATTTACTAAAACGACAAATGTTAATTTACCAGAAAAAAACGAGGAAGTAATCTTTACTGATAATAAATTGATCAGTCCCTGGGCTGTTGAATCTGTAAATAAGATTGTTTTAGCAGGTTTAATGAATGGGTATCCAGAAGGTAATTATAAACCTCAAGGAAATGCAACAAGGGCTGAAGGGGCAAGTGTTATTTATCGCTTAATTACGAAGGAAAGTTAAAAAATGAAATATAAAAATATATTAATAATTTTAGTAATTCTCCTATTCATCGCAACTATTTTCCTAAAATTTGGTAGTAAAGAGGATAAGAAAGATAAAGAGGCAAGTGATTTGGATCTAAATATTGTTAAAGAATATAATGAAGAAAATTTAGAAGTAATATATTTAGCAGGAGGATGTTTTTGGAAAGTTGAAGATGTTTTTCAGATGGAAAAGGGGGTCGTAGATTCTACCTCCGGCTATGCTAATGGTGATACAATAAATCCTACTTATGAAGAGGTAAGCCGAGGAAATACTAATCATGCTGAGACAGTAGAAGTAAAATTCAATCCTAGTGAAACTGATTTGACCAAAATACTACAGAAATATTTTACGATAATAGATCCAACTTCTTTAAATACGCAAGGACCTGATGAAGGGACTCAATATAGAACGGGCATATATTATACCAAGGAAGCTCAATTAGAAATTATAGAAAAAATAATAATCGAAGAACAAAAACAATATAAGGATAAAATATTAGTAGAGGTAACACCTATTAAATCTTTCTATTTAGCAGAAGAATATCATCAGGATTTTCTTATGAAACAAAAGTATAAAAAACCATCGGATAAGAAAATAAAGGAAAGATTAGAAAAAGAACAATATGAAATAACTCAAAATGCTTTTACCGAAAAAGCTTTTAGTCATGAATATAATAATTTAGAGGACAAAGGTATTTATGTTGATGTGGTAACTGGTGAACCCTTATTTTCATCCCTGGATAAATTTAATCCAGGAACAGGTTGGCCAAGTTTTACCAAACCAATTTGGAAAAATTCTTTAATTGAAAAAGAAGACAATTCCCTTTTAATGAAAAGAATAGAAGTAAGGAGCAAGATAGGTGATTCTCACTTGGGCCATGTCTTTAATGATGGGCCAAAAGATGATGGGGGATTAAGGTATTGTATTAATGGAGGTGCACTAAAGTTTATTCTTTTTGATAAAATGGTAGAGGAAGGATATGGGTATTTAACGTCTATATTAAAGTAAGGTAAAAAAACAGGAGGTAAAGAATTATGAATTTATTTAAAAAGAGTGTTTCTATGTTACTAGCTTTAACCTTGTTAGTATCACTAGTTGCACCATCATTTGCAGAAAGTACTATTCCTAAATACCTAGAAGGTAAGGCAGTAGTGAAAGAAGTATTTGAAAAAGATAGTCTTCTTGTTACAATTGATGACATGGAGCTTGTATTGAATGTTTCTGATGAAACAATGGTATTAGACTCAAAAACTGGTTTAATGGGCTACCTTAAAGATTTAAATGTAGGTGACCTAGTATATGCTTACTATAGTCCTGCTATGACAAGAAGCTTACCACCACAATCTTTTGCGTCAGTTATTATAACAGGAATTGAGGAAGATAAAGCTCATGCTAGATTATTTACTGTTAAAGAAGTAATGTCTAGTAATGATGAAGGAGTAACTCTTCTTAATGAAGAAGGGGATTTGGTAGCAAGAATATCAAAAGATACTCCTTTCTCACCTTTTAGAACAAAACAAATAGTTAAACTGCAAGACATAAAGGTTGGAACTCAGTTGTTTCTTTGGTACGAGTTAGTTGCTCTTAGCTATCCAGGTCAAACAAATGCTGATAAGGCAGTATTTATTGGACAAAGTATAGAAGATGTGGATTTAGGTGTTAAACCTGTGCTTGTTCCTAAAAATAGCGATTTTACTGAAAAAATAAGCATAAATGATAAAATTATAGATCTTGGAAAATATAAATGGCATGGTCAAGAAAACCACGTAATGGTGCCTCTAAGACTTGTGTCAGAAGCATTAGGTTTCAAAGTAACTTGGGACAGTAATTTAAGGGGAGCTTACCTAGATAATGGCAGTGTGAAAACTACAGTGATCCTTGGTAAAGATGGTTATTTTAAAGCTAGCAGTAAAGCTTTGGGATTAACGCAAACCTTTGAATTTGGTGCTAAGCCTGTACTAATCGACGATAGGATGTTTGTTCCTGTGGAACTGTTCAACCTATTATATAGTAATAATAATGCAGTAAAACTTATTAAGTAAATGTAAAAGTAAGTTTACGTCCCTAAGTTAAGCTTAGGGACTTTTTTATTTTAAAATGACAATTCGGAGGATCACAAGTGGGAATACAATTATCGGATCATTTTACCTATAGAAAGTTATTACGTTTTACCATGCCTTCAATAGTTATGATGATCATTACATCAGTATATGGTGTAGTTGATGGCTTATTTGTTTCTAACCTAGTAGGTAAAGATGCCTTGGCAGCGGTAAATCTAATTTTACCTTTTGTAATGATTTTTGGTGCCTTTAGTTTTATGCTTAGCGCCGGGGGTAGTGCCCTTGTTGCCAAGATTTTGGGGGAAGGCAATACAAAAAAAGCTAATCAAATTTTTTCAATGCTTATTTATGTAATAATCGGATTTTCTATTATTGCTAGTATTCTTGGGATAACATTTCTAAAACCCATAGCTATAATGCTTGGTGCTAAAGGAATTCTCCTTGATTATTGTATTTCTTATGGAAGAATCCTTTTTCTTTCTATGCCTTTTTTTATGTTACAAACCACATTTCAAGTTTTTCTTGTGGTGGCAGAAAAACCAAAAATGGGCTTATTTATTTCAATTATAGCTGGATTGATAAATGTTATTCTTGATTTTTTGTTCATATATTTTTTCCAATGGGGTATTTTAGGAGCTGCGGCAGCCACGGGTTTTAGTGAGTTGATGGGGGGAGTAATCCCTTTGATTTATTTTTTGAGGAATAACAATAGTATGCTTAGAATTACTAAAACCAAATGGGATGGCAAGGCCTTATTAAAAAGTTGTACAAATGGCGCATCAGAGATGATGACTAACTTTTCCATGTCCCTAGTCAATATGCTATATAATTTCCAATTGATGAGGCTGATAGGGCCAAGTGGAGTAGCGGCTTACGGTGTTATTATGTATGTTATGTTCTTTTTTATTGGGGTTTTTATTGGTTTTTCCTTTGGTAGTGCTCCAATAGTAAGCTACCACTACGGAGCTGGAAATAAAAAAGAAATGAAAAATATTTTTAAAAAGAGTGTAATTATTATTGGATCTTTATCAGCACTAATGACTTTAACTGCTCAAATTTTTGCCATGCCCTTAGCAAAATTATTTGTAGGCTACGATCCAGACTTGTTAGCGATAACTGCTCGTGCCTTTAGATTGTTTTCTATTTCTTTTTTATTTAGTGGGATAAATATGTATGCATCATCATTTTTTACTGCTCTAAATAATGGAGTGGTATCAGCTTTTATCGCCTTTTTACGTACATTAGTATTCCAAATAATAATGATTTTTTTATTACCAATAATATGGGGCGTAGATGGAATCTGGTTTGCTGTTGTAGTAGCAGAAATTTTAACATTAGGAGTTACTCTTACTTTTTTTAAGAAAAAAAATACACAGTATCATTATATGTAAAGACTAAGGGGGATTATTTATGAAGGAAGAAATTTCGAAAATAATTACAATTAGCAGAGAATTT
Organism: uncultured Eubacteriales bacterium; assembly: GCA_964642925.1. GTDB lineage: Bacteria > Bacillota > Peptococcia > Peptococcales > SKKY01 > SKKY01. The sequence continues at coordinate 21,445 of CAZXPJ010000020.1, forward strand.
GGTAGTGGTGGTAGAGAACTTGGTAGGCGTCTTTCTAAGTACCTTAACTTTGATTATTATGATAAAGAAATTATTTCTGAGATTGCAGCTAATAAAGGCATGGAAGAAGATTATGTTACTAAGGCTTTGGAAAACCAAAGATGGAAAAATATACCCTTAACCTATCGTAGATCCTTTTCTAGTTTATCTATGCACTCTGTGCAAGTAGGAATTCTCTTGGAACAAAAAAATGTGATTGAAGAAATTGCTAAAAAAGGAAAAAACTGCGTAATTGTGGGTAGAAACGCGGATGTGATTCTTAGAGAATATGATCCATTTAATATCTTCGTATGTGCAGATATGGAGTCGAAAATTATTCGCTGCAAAGAGCGAGCTCCAGAAGATGAGAAGTTGACTGAAAAAGAGTTGAAAAGAAAAATTCAATTAGTAGATAAAAATCGGAGCAAAACTCGTGATATTATAACAGATATTCCTTGGGGAGAGAAAAGCGCCTATAATATAGTTGTAAATACAGGCAACTGGGATATTAAAGAGTTAATATCCCCAGTTGCTGGATTTACGGAAGCGTGGTTTAAAGCCAACCATATTTAGCAGAAAGTTTTCCATACCAGGCAGCACTTTGTACTTGTAAAATAAAGGCTAAAGTAATAATCAAGGCTGTATCAGGGCCAAAGGAAGCAATGGCTAAACCCAGGGCAATTGATAGGTTTCTCATTACTGTACCATAAATAAGGGCATAGCCATTTTCTCTGCTAAAAAACCTTCTGGCAACAAGAGTACTAATTGTGAAGTTGAAAGCATAAAATAATATTAGCAATAATACTGAATAAACAAGCAATTCAGGTTTGCTAGCAATAGCTTGGGCTTTCATGCTAATACTAGTGAAAATAATAAAAATCATTGGCCAGATGCTAATAGATGGCAGGATAGGCTTAATCTTACTATTAAATTCTTCTACTGTAACCTCTTTTAAAAGTAATTTATAAGTAATATTCCCAAGAATCATGGGTAGAATAACTATTTGTGCTATGGTGATAAATGTTTGGAGAATATTAACTTCCACTAAAGTACCAACTGTAAAATAAAGATATATGGGAGCTAAAAAAGAACCAAGTAGCAAACTTATTGCCGTTACTTTAATAGCTGCTGCTACATTCCCTTTACTTAACATAGTCCACGAAATAGTCATACCACTAGTGGGAAATAGAGAGACCATCATAATTCCTGCGAAAATTTCTGGATTATCAGAAAGAAATAAAATTCCAAAAAGAAATGCTGCCATAGGAATAACTAAAAAATTTAATAAGGATGCCGCTAAAACAACCTTCATATGAGAAAGGTCTACTGCTTCTTTAATTTTAAAACCAATCATAGTTGGGTAAATCATAAGAAAAGTAAAAAACAGAATATAAGTTTTTAAAAAAGAGGTATCGAAGTTTAAACCTACAAAAAAACCAATTAATAAAACAAAAGGGATAGTCCAAACAATATTTTTAGATGGTAAGTAAAATAAATTTTTCAATTAAATTCTCCTATCTGCTCTATAACAAAATGTTAATGACATATGTCGATAATGTTTTACATAATAGTAGAATCTAAAGAAAATGTCAATAGGAGTAATTTAGTAAACATAAATCTTGTAACCTAGGCTACAGAATTAAAGCATCTATTACTGTATAATAGTTTATTAATAGAGAATTAGATCATTTAGTGAAAAAAATAGGAAAAGAAGGTGGACCTTTGATGTTTTGTTATCAATGTCAAGAAACAGCAAAAAACCAAGGATGTACAGTGGTGGGTGTTTGCGGGAAGAAGGAAGATGTCTCTAATATTCAAGATTTATTAATTTATGTAACAAAAGGAATTTCTCAAATTGTAACAAGGGGAAGTCTAGATGTTAGTAGTCTCGGAAATTTAAATCATGAAATGCTTACAAGTTTATTCATGACTATAACAAATGCTAATTTTGATAAAGAGGCTTTTGAAAAACAGATTTTGAAAATGTTAAATTTCAGGGAAGAGATTTCTAAAGGATTAAAACTGGGGGAACTTCATGATGCTGCTACATTCCATGTTAAAACTAGTGTAGAAATGGAAGCAAAAGCAAATAGTCCTCAAGTAGGAGTTTTAGCAACAGAGAATGAAGATCTTCGTTCCTTGAGGGAATTAATTACCTATGGACTAAAAGGAATGGCTGCCTATGGTGAGCATGCTTATAATATTGGTAAAGAAAACAATGAATTGTATGGTTTTGTGTATGAGGCTTTAGCAGCTTTGTTAGATGATGACCTAAGTGCAGATGATCTTGTTGCTTTAACATTAAAGACAGGAGAATATGGAGTAAATGCTATGGCTCTCTTAGATGAGGCCAATACCTCAAGATATGGAAATCCTGAAATTACGGAAGTTAATATTGGGGTTAAAAATAATCCTGCTATTTTAATATCAGGTCATGATTTAGTGGATTTAGAAATGTTGCTGGAGCAAACGAAGGGAACAGGTGTAGATGTTTATACCCATGGTGAAATGTTACCAGGTCATTATTATCCAGCTTTTAAGAAATATGAGAATTTTGTAGGAAATTACGGAGGTTCTTGGTGGAAGCAAATCACAGAATTTAAAACTTTTAATGGTCCTATTTTATTTACCACTAATTGTATCGTACCTCCTAAATCAGAAGAGGTAAAAGGTAGGATATATACAACTGGGGCGGCTGGATTCCCAGGATGTGAACATATATTATCGGATGAAAATGGTAAAAAAGATTTTTCAAAGATTATTTTTCAAGCTAAAACTTTAAATTCTCCTGAAGAAATCGAAACAGGTAAAATAGTTGGAGGCTTTGCTCACAATCAAGTACTTGCCCTTGCAGATAAGGTTGTCGATGCAGTTAAAACAGGAGCAATAAAAAAATTCTTTGTTATGGCTGGTTGCGATGGTCGTATGAAGTCCAGAGAGTATTACACTGAGTTTGCAGAAAAGTTACCAAAAGATACAGTAATTTTAACTGCAGGGTGTGCCAAATATAGATATAATAAATTAAAATTAGGAGATATAGGCGGTATTCCAAGAGTATTGGATGCGGGTCAATGTAATGATTCCTACTCCTTGGTTGTAATTGCCCTTAAATTAAAAGAAGTTTTTGGTGCTAATGATATTAACGATTTACCCATTGCTTATAATATTGCCTGGTATGAACAAAAAGCTGTTATTGTTCTGTTGGCTCTTTTACACTTAGGAGTAAAGAATATTCACTTAGGACCAACTCTTCCTGGATTTTTATCTCCCAATGTAGCAAAAGTATTAATAGAAACTTTTGGTATTGCTGGAATAGGTAATGTAGAAGATGACATTGAATTATTTATGCAAGGATAATTAAATTCCTAAAGACCTGGATTGTTTCCAGGTCTTTTTATTTTCAAATATTATGAGATTTAGATTTAGGACTATTATCTTGTTTTTAATATTTAATTTTTAAAAAAACTACATAAGAGTAAATAAATTAAAGAAGGTATTTTATAAAAAGGAGGAAATACAATGAATAAAGATATTTTTGAAGGAAAATGGGAACAAGTAAAAGGTGAGGTACAAAAACAATGGGGTAAATTAACAAATGATGATCTTGATGTTATTCAAGGAGACGCAAAAAAATTAGCTGGTAAATTACAAGAAAGATACGGTTGGACTAAAGAAGAAGCAGAAGAAGAAATTAAAAAATACAAGTAGTAAGATAAAAAGTAGTAAAAAAGGCACTTAGGTTTAAACCTAAGTGCCTTTTAGTTTGATATCTAAATTCAAGGGTAAGAATTTATTAAAAGTGGGAGGAGGATAAAAATGGCTAAAATTAAAAGTTATGATGCAATAATTATTGGAAGTGGACAAGGAGGAAACCCTCTTATGTTCGACTTAGCCAACAGAGGAAAAAAAGTTGCAATGATAGAGAAAAATGAATTGGGAGGATCCTGTATAAATTTTGGGTGTACACCAACAAAAACTCTAATAGCTAGTTCTAATTTATTATATAGAATTCAGAGAAGTAATGAACTAGGTATTATTACAAGAAACACAGAACTAGATTTTAAGAAAGTAATGGACAGAAAAAATAGTATTATAAAATCTTTTAGGACTTCTATAGAAGATCGAATCAAAAAGAATAAAAACATTTAATTATATAAAGGGATTGCAAGTTTTATTGATAAAAACACTATAAATATAAACTTAAATGAGGATGGAGAGCAACAGATAAGAGCTGAAAAAATTTACATTAACTCTGGAGCCAAATCTAATATCATACCTTTAGAGGGTATTGAAAATGTAGGTTATCACAACTCCACATCAATAATGGAATTGACTGAGCTACCAGAACATCTTCTTATAATTGGTACCGGTTATATTGCTTTGGAATTTGGGCAAATGTTTAGAAGATTTGGAAGCAAAGTAACTATGGTGGGTAAAGGAAAAAGGATCATAAATAGGGAGGATCAAGATATATCCTCCAGAATTCAAGAAATATTAGAAAAGGAAGGAATAAAATTTTTCCTAAATGCTAATACAAAGAGAGTAGAACAAGTGGGTGATAAGATAAATCTCTATATTGAGAAGAATCAACTAGAAGAGAAAATTGAATGTACTCACTTAATGTTAGCTACAGGAAGGGTTCCTTCCACTCAAGAGTTAAGATTAGAAAATACAAAGGTTAAGCTTGGTGATAAAGGAAATATTAAAGTGGATTTTAAACTTAAAACTGAGGAAGATAATATATATGCCTTAGGCGATGTTAAAGGAGGACCACAATTTACTCATATCTCTTATGATGATTATAGAATAATTGTAGATAATATTTATGATTTATGGAGAAGGAAAAAGAAATACTAAAGATAGGTTAATTCCGTATACTCTTTTTACTGACCCACAACTAGGAAGAGTAGGTCTAACAGAGGATCAGGCTATAGAAAAAGGATATAATATTGAAACTAAGAAAATAGAGATGAAACATTTAGGGAGAGCTATTGAAGAGGGAATGACCAAAGGATTTATGAAAGCAGTTATTAATAAAGAGGATCATAAAATTCTTGGAGTAGCTATTCTTGGCTATCAAGGAGGAGAAATTATGGCCATGGTTCAGATTGCGATGATGGCAAAAATGAATTATGAAGAATTAAGAGATGGAATATTTAGCCATCCAAGTTTATCCGAAGGATTAAATAATTTATTCACTAGTTGAAAACCATAAAGTGCCCATTCATAGAAACTAATGGGCACTTTTGGTTTTTACATTTTAATTATAAGTCTTCCACGATAAAGGAAATTTTAGCAATAATACGATATTTTACTATCTTATTGTCTTCCACAACACCTTTAAATTCTTTAATATAAACTGACTGTATTTTGTCCACAGTCTTCGCTGCAGCTGCTATGGCTACTTGGGCAGCGTCCTCCCAACCTACAGCTGATTCTGCAATAACTTCAATTACTTTGACAACAGACATAAAACCCCTCCTTATTTTTCTTATTTACCCTTACACTATTTATTTATATATCAAACTAAAAATTTAATAAATATAAGCTTTATGCTATGATAGACTTACTAAAAATATGAAATGATGGTGATATATATGAATAAGTTTGTTGCTCATCCTTGGCATGGAATCTCTTTATATGAACAAGAACCAGATATTGTTAATGCTTTCATAGAATTAACACCTAGTGATACCGTGAAATATGAATTGAATAAAGAGACTGGGTTACTAAGTATTGATAGACCCCAATCATTTTCAAATATTTGTCCAACTTTATATGGCATGCTGCCTCAAACCTATTGCGGTCCTAGGGTTGCTGATGTTTGTAGAACTAAATTTGCTAGGGAAGGAATAATAGGGGACCAAGATCCTTTGGATATTTGTGTTTTGTCTGAAAAATTAATTACTAATGGAAATATTTTATTAAGAGCGATTCCAATTGGTGGGATCAAATTAATAGACGACAATGAAGCTGATGATAAAATAATTGCAGTTTTAAGAGATGATGCTCTATACGGAGAATGGAGAGATATAAGCCAAGTTCCTAAGCGTGTCTTAGAAAGGTTAGAACATTATTTTTTGACCTATAAAAGAGGACCTAAAAGTGAAAGTAATAGATGTGAGATAATTGATGTATATGGAAGAGAAGAAGCAATAGAAATTATTAAGCTTTCTAGTATGGATTATAAAGAAAAGTTTCACATAGAATAAATTTCACGATTAATTGATAGAAAAAGCTGTCAGGATCTAATAGCCTAGGCAGTTTTTTTGAGGAGATGAGGTATTGGATAAATTAAAGAATATTCTAGAAGAAGAATTTTCAAAAGAAGAAATAATGCAAATAGTATTAAGTAATAGGAGAAAAAAGATAGACAATGATTTTAGTAAAGTTAATGTTAAGCCAGTTTTGATAAAAGATCAGTTGAAATATCAATTTACCTATGAATACAAAACCAAGGAATTACACAAAAACTTAGATAAAATTGAATCTATTAATGAGATAAAACAATTACTAGACAATGATTTTAAGCAGGGAGTAATTTTTTCCAAAGAAATTGATTATCATGTTTTAATAAATAAAAAAGGAAAAATTAATGTATTAAAAAAGGCAGCCACTAAGGAAAATGTCAATTTAAGTCATAATAAAATAAAATCTTACATCATAGAGGAAGGTATTCCCTGCGATTTTTTAATAAGGTTAGGTGTAATGAATGAAAAAGGAAAAGTATTAGCTAAAAAATATGATAAGTTTAGGCAAATAAACAGATTCTTAGAGATGGTAGCTGATATAATTCCTAAGATTAAAACTGATGATAAACTTAATATCGTAGATTTTGGTTGTGGGAAGAGCTATTTAACCTTTGCTTTGTATCATTATCTAGTAGA
>CAZXPJ010000021.1:0-28017 GCA_964642925.1 uncultured Eubacteriales bacterium
TAAGGTGGTGAGACAAAATCCGGGTATTCCTTTAGGATTGCTTGCAAAAAAAATTAAAGAAACTGCTTTTAAAATAACTCGTATGGGTGAGCTTGTGGGAATAGAAGCTGCAAAAAGACTTGATGTACCCTTTGGGATCATTGATCTTTCATTAGCTCCAACTCCTGCAATTGGGGATAGCGTTGCAGATATCCTTGAAGGAATGGGCTTAGAAAGAGTAGGTACTCATGGCACAACTGCTGCCTTAGCCATGTTAAACGATGCAGTTAAAAAAGGTGGAGCAATGGCTTCTTCCTATGTAGGTGGCTTAAGTGGCGCCTTTATCCCTGTAAGTGAAGATGCAGGAATGATCAGAGGTGTTGAAGAGGGTTCTTTGTCTATTGATAAAATGGAAGCTATGACTTGTGTTTGCTCAGTAGGATTAGATATGATAGCAGTTCCAGGGAAAACAAAAGCTTCTACAATTTCAGCTATTATAGCTGACGAGGCTGCCATAGGAATGATAAATAAAAAAACAACAGCAGTAAGAATTATTCCTGTTCCTGGTAAAGATGTTGGAGATTCTGTAGTTTTTGGTGGTTTATTAGGAAGAGCCCCTATTATGAAATTAAGTGATTTTGACTCTTCAGAGTTTATATCTCGTGGGGGAAGGATCCCTGCTCCAATTCAAGCTTTAACAAATTAATAAAAATTAATAACTATCAAATAGCGGAGAACTTGTTCTTCGCTATTTTTGTTCCTATCTTTTTATGATAAAATTAATAAAGATTAATTTTGAAATGGGGATTTAGATGTTATATTTTTTAATTGCAGCAGGAGTTTTGTTTTTTGATCAGCTTACCAAGTATTTTATTAGGTCGGACTTTGCTTTATATGAATCCAAAGCTATTATTGAAAATGTTTTTCATTTAACTTATATAGAAAATCCTGGTGCAGCTTTCGGTATGCTAGCAGATAAAAAATGGTTTTTTATTATTGCTACATCCTTAATAATGATATTTATTATATATTTTATGATTTCTATAGAAAAAGATGAACCTAAAGCAAATATCTTTTTAGCTATGGCTTTAGGAGGAGCTGCAGGAAATTTTATTGATCGGTTGATGAAGGGAACGGTAACAGACTTTTTTGATTTTATAATTTGGCCTGTATTTAATATAGCAGATTCATTTATTGTTATTGGTATGATAGCAGCTTCATTTTATGTTATAAAAGGAGAAAAAAAATGAAATATGATGAGATAGTTATAGAAGAAGATTTTGCAAGTGAAAGAATAGACAAGTTTCTTGCAGAAGAGTATGAAGAACTTTCTAGGTCTTATTTGCAAAAATTAATAGCTACAGAGAATATTAAGGTAAATGGGGAAAATATAAAAGCTAATTATAAGCTTTCACCAGGGGATATTTTGACTATTAATATACCACCCTCTGAAGAAGCTCAGATTGTGCCAGAGAAAATAGATTTGAATATTGTATATGAAGATCAAGATATTATTGTAATTAACAAGAAAAAAGGGATGGTGGTTCATCCTGCTCCAGGAAACTATACGGGTACTTTAGTCAATGCCCTAATGGGTCACTTTAAAGATTTATCAGGTATAAATGGAGTTTTAAGACCAGGAATTGTTCATCGAATAGATAAAGATACTTCCGGTCTTATATTAGTATGTAAAAATGATAATGCTCATAAATTCCTAGCGGAACAGTTTAAAGATCATACTGTTGAGCGTGGATATTATGCATTGGTTCATGGAATTGTGAATGAGCCTTTAGGTAGGATTGAAGCACCGATTGGAAGAAATGAAAAAGACAGAAAAAAAATGGCTGTAACTTTTAAAAACTCCAAAGAAGCAATAACCAACTATAAAGTAATAGAGAGGTTTACTCAGGGTTATACTTTGATTGAATGTACTTTGGAAACAGGAAGAACTCACCAAATTAGAGTTCATATGGCTTATCTAAAACATCCTCTTGTAGGTGATTATACTTATGGGTCTAAAAAGAAAGGTTCTGAGTTTCAAGGGCAAGTGCTTCATGCTTATAAAATAGGTTTTATTCATCCAACTACTAAAGAAAAAACTTATTTTGAATCTGAACTACCTGAAGATTTTAAGGAAGTTTTAACTACTTTAAGAGAGGGAGATAAATTGTGAAAATAATAGAAAAAAATATTATTATGGATTCTGCCGCAGTGGATCGTTCCTTAACTAGAATTGCTCATGAGATTATTGAAAAGAATAAAGGAATCCAAGAACTTGCTTTAATTGGGATCAGAACTAGAGGGGTCCCTTTAGCTGAAAGACTTGCTGAAAAAATTGAGGATATTGAAGGTGGCAAAGTACCTGTTGGTCGTTTAGATATAACTTTATATCGAGATGATCTTACAACACTATCAGATCAGCCTGTTCTCCACGGCACAGATGTTCAATTTGATGTGTCAGGTAAAAGAATTATTCTCGTAGATGATGTTCTATACACAGGAAGGACGGTTAGAGCTGCCTTAGATGCTATAATAGACATGGGTAGACCTTATCTAATACAACTAGCCGTACTTGTTGACAGAGGCCACAGAGAGCTTCCTATTAGGGCTGATTTTGTTGGTAAAAATGTTCCTACTTCCAAAAAAGAATTAATTCTTGTTAAATTAAAAACTACAGATCAAGAGGAACAGGTTATTCTTGCTGAAAAAGGGGTATATTAATAAAAGAAATATTAGGGGAGGTATTTAAATGAAAACAAAATTAACAGAAATGTTAGGAATTGAGCGCCCTATTATAATGGGAGCAATGGCTTGGTATACAGATTCTAAAATGGTTGCTGCAGCATGTAATGCAGGGGGAACTGGTGTTATTGCTACAGGAGGCCGAGAGCTTGAGTGGGTAAGAAATGAAATAAAGAAAACCAAAGAACTAACAGATAAACCATTTGGAGTAAATTTAATGTTGATGGATCCAAAAGCTGATCAAGTAGCAGATCTTATAATTGAAGAAAAAGTAGCTTTTGCAACTTTAGGAGCGGGAAATCCAGTTCCTTTCTTTGATAAACTAAAAGCAGGTGGAGTTAAAGCTTTTCCAGTTATTCCAAATCTTAAACTAGCAAAAAGAGTTGAAGAAAAGGGTGCTGATGCAATTATTGTTGAAGGTATGGAAGCAGGAGGGCATATTGGTACATTAACCAGTTTAGCTAATATGACAAATATTATACCAAATATTAAAATCCCAGTTATCGTAGCAGGAGGATTTGGTGATGGTAGAGGCATTGCTGCAGCCTTATTAATGGGAGCTGCTGGTGTACAAATAGGTTCAAGATTCTTAGTATCCTTTGAATCACCAGGACATCCTAATGCGAAACAAAAAATAATTGATGCAACAGACACAGATGTTGTTGTAACAGGTTATTCTAGAGGTCATGGAGTTAGGGGTCTTAGAAGTAAATTTACTGAAGAGTATTTAGCATTAGAGGTTAGTGGAGTTCCACAAGATGAATTAAATAAATTAGCTACAGGCACAAATCAAAAAGCTGCTATCGAAGGAGACTGTGATTATGGCTTAGTTCAAGTAGGACAGAGTATAGTTCCTATTACCAAAGAAATGCACATAAAGGACATAATGGATGAGCTGATGGATGAGACAGTTAAAACTTTAGAGAGTGCCTCAGGTTTATTAAAATAAAAATTTAGGTATTTCCCCTCTTTATTGGAATTATAAATAAGGAGGGGATTTTTTATGGTTTCAACAGTAAATTCTGCAGTTAGTAATGGAATGGAAATTGGAAAAATTGTAATAGAAATAGACATATCAGGAGGAATTCCTGATTTTCGAATCGTAGGTATACCAGAATCTGGAGCAAGGGAGAGCAGAGAAAGAGTACGATCTGCAATTAAAAATTCCGGCTTTGATTTTCCTACTAGAAAAATTATTGTTAATATTGCTCCAGCGAATATTAGGAAAGATGCTGCTTCCTACGATCTTCCTATTGCTATCGCCATTTTAAAAGCAACTGGACAAATTAAAGATGATTCAAATCTTAAACAATATATATTTCTTGGTGAATTAGGACTTGATGGAAAGTTAAGGGGAGTTAAAGGTGTTTTACCAATAGTTCTAAATTTTATGAACAATGAATTTTTATTTATTGTTCCAGGAATAAATGCTAAAGAAGTAGCTGTTGCTGGATGTAACTCCTATGTATTTTATTCTCTAGAAGAGGTAGTAAGATTTTTAAATGGAAGTTTTCATGAAAATCTATTGCTATCAGAGAATATAAATTTAAAAGAGTTAAATAGAAATATAAAAGATGTATATGATTTTTCTCAAGTAAAGGGACAAGCTTTCGCAAAAAGAGGTATAGAAGTAGCTATTTCAGGGGGACACAATATTCTAATTATTGGTAGTCCAGGAACAGGAAAAACCATGTTGGCTAAATGTATCCCAGGAATTCTTCCTGATTTAGAAAAAGAAGAAATATTAGAAATCACAAAAATATATAGCATTGCTGGAGAGTTAGATCAAGAAAAACCTATAATTACAACTCCACCTTTTCGTAGCCCTCATCATAGTAGTTCCATATCCGGTATAATAGGTGGTGGGAATTTTCCTAAACCAGGGGAAGTTAGTCTTAGTCATTTTGGTGTTCTATTTCTTGATGAAATTTCCGAATATGAAAGAAAAATTCTTGAATCATTACGAGAACCCATGGAAGATGGAGAAGTTACGATTTCTAGGTTAAAAGGAAAAGTAAAATACCCTGGTAATTTTATACTGGTAGGAACGATGAATCCCTGTCCCTGTGGCTATTACGGTAGTATGAGACAAAAATGTCTTTGTACAGATTCTCAGATAAAGAAATATAAAAACAAACTTTCAGGGCCTCTTTTAGATAGGATAGATATAATTATAAATTCTCATGAAGTAGATTTTAATGATTTAAGATGTTCGAATTTAGAAGAATCTAGTAAGGATATTAAAAATAGAGTTGAAAACACTAGAAAAATTCAAAAAAAGAGATTTTTAAATAGAAAAAGGAAAATTAATGCTATTATGGATAAAGAAGACCTAAAAAATTACTGTACTCTAGACTTAAATGGAGAAAATTTATTGAAACAGGCCTATTCTCATCTTAATTTAAGTGCTAGGGCTCATGATAAAATTCTTAAAGTAGCTCGAACAATTGCCGATATGGAAGGAAGGAAGAATATAAACTCTGAAGATTTAGGTGAAGCTATTCAGTATAGAATAAAGAATTAATAAATTGCTATTGATTTTACAAAGATTTATAGTTATTCTATAAATGCTTTAATTCTAATATGATAAGTGAGGTAAATTTTATGAGTAAAAGAGAAATGTCCCATGAATTATTAATTAAAAGTGACATAAATGTTTCATACCAACGGATGAAAATAATGGAATACTTAATTGGTAATGAAAATCATCCTACAGTTGTGGATATATACAATGATTTAAAGGAAGAGATTCCTACTTTTTCGAAAGCTACAGTATATAATACTATGAAGCTTTTTGAAGAAAAGAAACTTGTTCAATCCATAAGTATTAAAGAAGATGAGGTTTGTTTCGACCCTAATATTTCTTTTCACGGTCATTTCCTTTGCAAAGAATGTGGTGGGATTTATGATTTCCCTGTTGTAATTGAAGATCTTGAAAAAATTTATGAAGAGAATTTTAAAATAGACAATGCCCATTATTATTTAAAAGGAATCTGTCCATCGTGTAAAAAATAAGGAGAAGCCATTTGGCTTCTCCTTATTTTTATTCTCTAATCAATTTTAATACCTAGATATTTTTTCTTGAATTCTTCTGGTTCCTCTTGTTTTGGTCTGGTAATCATAACAGGTCTTTTACTATAAGTTAAAACTTTTGTAGAGACACTTCCCATTAAAACAGCTGATAGACCAGTTCTTCCATGGGAACCCATAATTATGAGATCTGCTTCAATTTCATCAGAAAAATCAAGTATCTCAGTTACCGGATCTCCCATTTTTATTACTTTTTCATACTCCATGTCTCCTAATAAAGCGATTCCATTTTTTAAGATTTCATTTGCTCTTTCATTGTGATATCTCACAAGACCCCTTCTATCCCCTAAAGTAAAGTATTCCTCATGAGGTATTTTAACTTTTTGAACATTTAATAAATAAATCTTGTTCTTACTTTTATCATTAAATTTAAGAAAAAGTTTTAATGCTTCGCAAGATTCTTCTGATCCATCCATTGGTACTAAAATTTTATTCATGATAGCCTCCTGATATATAATGTATTCTATAAGAATAATAACATTATTTTTTGAAGAGTTAAACCTCTTCATAGACTTGGAAAAATGAATATGTTATTCTAATGAATATATTAAGCCTAGGAGATAAAAATAGTGAAAACATTAAAGGGATTATTAAAGGATATTGATTATGAAATAATAAATGGACAGCTAGATCATAAAGTATCTGGAATATTTTATAATTCAAAATATTGTACAAAAGATAGTTTATTCATTGCTGTACCTGGTATGTCTGTAGATGGTCATAATTTTATATCCCAGGCAATTGAAGGCGGCGCTAAAACAATAGTAGTAAGTAGAGATGTTAAAGTAACTGAAAACATAACAGTGATTAAAATAAAAAACACTAGAAAATCCATGGCAATTTTAGGAAAAAATTTTTATAATAACCCTTCAGCTAAAATAAAAGTTGTGGGCATTACTGGTACAAATGGAAAAACAACAACTATCCATATTCTTAAATCTATTTATGAGAAGGCAGGGTATAAAGTTGGATTAATTGGAACTATAGGTGCTTGTATTGGAGAAACTACTATTCCAAGTAATAATACAACTCCTGAATCTATTGATCTTCAAAGGATTTTAGCACAGATGGTAAGTGAAGGAGTAGATTATTGTTTTATAGAAGTATCTTCCCATGCTCTAGCTTTAGACCGAGTATACGGCACAAATATATATGGAGCCATGTTTACAAATCTTTCCCCAGACCATATGGAGTTTCATAAAGATATGGAAGATTATTATGAAACTAAAAAGAAACTTTTTTTAATGTCGAAAAATATTAATATAATAAATATAGATGACTTTTGGGGTAAAAGGCTTTATGAGGAATTGAAAAATGCCAAGGTTTCTTTATATTCCTTTGGGCTTGAAAATCAGGGAAATTTTAAAGGGAAAAATATTGATTATACATCTTTAGGGGTAAAATATGAAATTCAGGGTCCAAAAGTATCTGGCAGGATATCTTTAAATATTCCAGGAAAAGTAAATGTTTATAATTCATTAACAGCAGCTTCCTTTGCTCTTACTGACAATATACCTTTTGAAATTGTTTCAGAAGGCATAAGAGAAGTAAAAGGAGTAAAAGGTAGGTTCGAAACTGTTTATAAAGATGAAAACTTTCAAGTAGTAATAGATTTTGCTCACACAGAGGATGGCCTTAAGGAAGTTATATCTTCCCTTAGGCAATTTACAAAAGGTAGAATAATATTAGTATTTGGAGTTTATGCTCCTTCTGAGGACAAGGGTAGAGAAAAAAGATTAGCCATGGGTAGAGTCGCTAGTGAGTATGGGGATATTTTAATTGTTACCTCAGATAATCCTAAAAACCAAGATCCAGAATTTATAATTAAAGAGATTATTGAGGGAATAAAAACTATTGATAAATATAAGAATATATATAGTTATTCCGATAGGAAAGAAGCTATTGAAAAAGCATTAGAAATGGTTTCAAAGGATGACCTTATTCTTATAGCGGGAAAGGGACATGAGTCCGCCCAGATAATAGGTAATGTAGCTGTACCTTTTAATGAAAAAGAGATAGTATTAAAAACTATAGAAAATAATAAAAATAAGGCAGGGTTAAAATGACAAAGGAAAGATATTTTGGTGTTATTGGTGGTATGGGCTCTAAAGCCACTTTAGAATTTTATGAGAGACTTATAGAATCTTCAAAAGCAGAAAAAGATCAGGATCACATGAATGTGCTGATACTTAATCATGCAACTCTTCCTGACCGCACAGAGGTAATTTTGGAAAATAGGGAAAATGATTTTCTTGATAGTATAAAAAGGGATTTTGAAATTATGGAGTTTGCAAGAGTATTGGATATTGCCATTCCTTGTAATTCAGCTCATTATTTTTATGATAAAATGCAAAAAATGACAAATATTAATATTATAAATATGGTCGAAGAAACAATAAAAGAGATTAGTAAAAAACATAAAGCAGGAGCTAAAATTGGACTTTTAGCCACAAATGGAACGGTTCGTAGTGGAATATATAAGAAATATGCAAAAAAATATGGTTTTGAGATTATCGTTCCTGACAATAATAATCAAAATAATGTTATGAGTGTAATTTATGAAAATATTAAAGGCCATATGGAATTAGATTCCTCATTATTAGATATGTTAATTGAAAAGTATATTTATCAAGAGAAATGTGAAGGTGTTATAATTGGATGCACTGAGTTATCCTGTATTAGAATAAGGGAGGATTTAAAAAAATATATATATGATGCTATGGACGTATTAGTCGATAAGTCCATAAGTATTTATGATAAATATTAAAAACAGCCCATAATGGGCTGTTTTTAATAGCTTATTTTTTTAAAACTACAACGGGGATTGTACTACTAGATAATAGTTTTGTAGTTGTGCTACCCATTATTATTGAAGTCAATCCGGATTTTCCATGGGAACCGGCAATTATCATGTCTGCTCCAATTTCTTCTGCATATTTAAGAATTTCTTTAACTGTATCACCAACTTGTACGGAAGTGTGATATTTCTCATCGGGGAAAGCTTCTACTATATCTCTAATAACCTTATCCCCTTTGTCTTTCAATAAAGTTCTAACACTTTCTTCAGTTCCAAAAGAATGATATGGCTCTGAAGGGAAGGTATAATTTTGAACATTTATGAGATAAATCTCATTTATTGAATTAGAAGGACTGAGATCCTTAACCAATTTAACAGCTTCCATTGAATAATCCGAACCATCCACTGCGATTAAAATTTTTTTCATCAAAAGCACCTCTTTTAATTTATTACCATAATATATACACTTTAATTTGCTTTTTTAAACAATATGGATTATTAACAATTTGTTTATTATTATAAGTTAGAATAAAATAAAACATAAAAATGGAGGAATTAAATTATGAGAAAAAAACTTATTGCACTTACCTTATCTTTACTTTTAGTTTTAAGTATTGCTGGTTGTGGAAAGAAAAACCCTCTTCAGAGGTTAGAACAATCTTTTGAAAATGCAATGAAAATGGAAACAGCTACACAAAGTTTTGATATGGATATGGAGATCAATTTTTCTGGAAACAGCCCGGAATTAGCTTTAATAGGTAATATGTTTAAAGATATGAATGTTTCTGGAACAATGGATATAAACCAGAAAACTATGAATTTTGCTGGAAAAATGAAACTCGAACTTAATGGTATGCTTTATGAAATCGAAATTTACAGAGGGGAAGAATATTTTATAAAATCTCCTTTATCACCTAAATATTTAGTAATTGCAGATAAAGATGACGCAGAAGAAATGTTTGATGAAAAGTTTATAAAAAACTTTAGTAAAGATATAAACAAATTACTTTTCTCCAAATTGTCTAAAGAGAATACACAAGCCAAAGAAGATATAATTATTCAACAAAACAATGAAAAAGTTGAAGTAACTCCTATTGAAGTAATTTTAACAGAAGAAGAAGCGAAAGCAATATTTGAAGAAATGATGAAATTCATTTTGGAAAATCCTGAGTTTACTAATCAAATGAAAAAGCAAATGAAGGATGAATTAGAAGAGCTTAATGATGAGAAAACAGATAAAGAAATCGAAGAAATGTATAATGAAGCCATGGCAGAAATGGATAATGTTTTTAAAGGGATAAAAGAAGGTATTTCTTTAAATAAGATGGACTTTACTTATTACCTTGATAATAAAAATAATATAAGAAAAAGCGATATTGATTATATAATGGTAATGGATATCTCGAAAATATTAGAAGCTTCAGTGCCAGAAGAGGATAAAGAAGAAATGTCAGAAGGACTAGATTTTCCAATAATAACCTTTAGAATAACAGGAACTTCTGATGTATATAATATTAATAAAGTGCAAGAAATTATGATTCCTGAAATAAATGAAGAAAATTCCACTGACCTTGAAGGAATGATGGGAATACCCTTAAGGTAAAAGAGGAGGTACTATGAGAGTTGCTATACTAACCGGAGGTGGGGACGCTCCGGGTCTAAATGCAGTAATCAGAGCTTGTGTAAAAATATTTGTAAATCATGAAAAATCTATAAAAGTTTATGGGTTCTTAGATGGCTTTAAAGGGATGGTTAATAATAATTATATAGAACTAGACGAGGCATCAGCTTCAGGAATTATTCATCTTGGAGGAACCATTCTAGGAACTACAAATAGAGATAATCCCTTTGCAATTAAAGAGAATGGTCAAATTATTGACAAGTCTTCTGTTGCTGTTGATGTTTATCGTAAACTTAATTTAGATTGCCTTATTGTTATTGGAGGAGATGGTACTTTAAAAATAGGATATGAACTATCCCTCTTAGGAATAAATGTAATTGGAGTGCCAAAAACTATTGATAATGACCTTGTTCTGACGGACATGACATTTGGCTTTATGTCTGCAGTAGCAGTGGCTACTGATGCATTAGATAGGCTTCGTACAACGGCAGAGAGTCACCATAGGGTAAGTATCTTAGAAACCATGGGAAGAGATGCAGGGTGGATAGCTCTTTATGCTGGAGTTGCTGGAGGAGCTGATGTTATACTGATACCTGAGATTCCTTATAATATAGAAAGTATATGTCAAAAAATAGCAAAACGTAGAAAACAGGGGAAAAAATTCAGTTTGATAATTATGGCTGAAGGTGCGGTTGATAAAGACGCTGAGATACAAGGGGACAAAGGTAAAAGAGGATTTTTACTTCAGGAAGCTTTAGAAAAGTTAAATGTGGAAACAAGATGTACTGTTCTTGGTCATTTGCAGAGAGGTGGCAGTCCTTTGAGTTATGATAGGATTATAGCTACAGAATATGGATTTATGGCTGCAAAACTAGCAATAGAAGAAGAATACGGTATAATGGTGAGTCTAGATGGATCAGATATTGTAACAGTACCATTAGAAAAAGTTTCTGGTTTAACAAGATTTGTACCACTAGATCACAATCTGATTTTAGCATCTAGAGCAATTGGTATTAGTTTTGGAGATGAAATAAATTAAAGGGGGAATAAAAAATGAAGATCACATACTTTGGACATTCTGCATTTATGATTAAAAAAAATGGCTATACTTTTTTAATTGACCCATTTATTACTGGAAATCCTCATTCCAAGGTCAAAATAGAAGAATTAAAAACAGATTATATTCTTTTGACTCATGGACACGGAGACCATATAGGAGATGCCTTGGAAATAGCTACTAGAAATGGTAGTACAATAATTGCTCCGGCTGAACTAGCTAATTATTGTGAAAAAAAAGGAGCTAAAGTTCACCCAATGCATATTGGTGGAGGATTTAACTTTGAATTTGGAAGAATTAAATTAACTCAAGCTTTACATGGATCTGCAGTTACTGAGGGAGATCAAGTAATCTATACAGGAAACCCTTGTGGATTTTTATTAATGATTAATGGAAAAACATTATACCATGCGGGAGATACTGGTTTGTTTTTAGATATGAAATTAATTGGTGAATTAAATAAGATTGATATTGCTCTTTTACCTATAGGAGATAATTTTACCATGGGAGTAGATGACGCAGTTTACGCAACGGATTTACTTAAATCCAAATTAACAATTCCAATGCATTACAATACTTTTGGATATATTATGCAAGATCCTGAGGAATTTGTTAAGAAGATAGAGAATAAAGGATATAAAGGTCTTGTACTTGAGATGAACAAAGAATACGAACTTTAAAATGAAAGTCCTTCGGGACTTTCATTTTTTAAAAAGGGGGTATTACTTTGTTAAGTAAAAAGATTAATTTAGGCAAGATCCATTCAATTTTAGGAGGAGGTAATGAAAGAATTTTTAAGGAAGTTATCTTATTAGATAATATTCCCCACATAAAAACTCAAAAAGAAGCATTGGAATTTTTATGCTCTTTTTCTTTAACTAAAAAGGAAAAAGAGACTATCCAAAAAAGGATAGAAAAAAATGAATTAAATAAAGTAGAAGAATATATTTTAAAAAATAATATTAATATATTAACTATTTTTGATAATGAATATCCTAATTCACTAAGAAATATTTATGACCCTCCCATGATATTATATTTAAGAGGTATGTTGAGAGAAACTTTTCGCATAGCTGTTGTAGGACCAAGAAATCCCAGTGTTTATGCTAAAGAAACAACTAGAAAAATAGTAAAAATTCTAGTAGAAAACAACATTAGTATTATAAGTGGTATGGCAACAGGAATTGATAGAGTAGCTCACGAAGAATCTTGTCAAACAAAAGCAGGATCAATTGGAATATTGGGTTCAGGGATTGATATAGTATATCCTCGAGATAATTATGATTTATTTACTAAAATGAAAAGTTTTTCTCAAAATACCTTAATAAGTGAATTTCCCATAGGCTTTCCTCCTGCAAAATATACTTTCCCTAAACGAAATCGTATTATAAGTGGGATGGCTCAGGGTGTATTGATAACAGAGGGTAGTTTAAAAAGTGGTTCTATGATTACAGCAAGGCATGCTTATGAACAAGGTAAAAATGTATATGCTTTGCCAGGACTAGTTAGCAACCCTTTAACTCAAGGGGTTCATCAACTTATAAAAGATGGAGCATCCTTAATAGAATCTGCAGAAGATATCCTAGTAGATCTTTACCCTATGCTTAAAATTCAGGCGGATAATAAAAAATTCTTGAATTTAAGTGAGATAGAGCATACTATAGTAAGGAAATTAGAGGTTAACCCTCAGTCCGTCGATGAAATCATGTCTATTTCTGGAAAAACAGCATCTGAAACATTAAGAATCCTTTCAATGCTTGAAATTAAAGGGATAATAAAAAAGGAAATAAATAACAAATATCTAGTAATTATATGAGGTGAAGAATTGAGTTATAATTTAGTAATCGTTGAGTCTCCGGCTAAGGCAAAAACAATCGAAAAGTTTTTAGGTAAGAATTATAAGGTGGCAGCTTCCATGGGCCATTTAAGGGATCTTCCCAAAAGTCAATTAGGGGTTGATATTGACAATGATTTTGAAGTCAAATATATAACAGTAAGAGGCAGAGGGAAACAGGTAGCTGAGCTGAAAAGCTTAGCTAAAAAGGCTTCAAAAGTTTTTCTTGCAACTGACCCGGATAGAGAAGGAGAAGCAATTGCTTGGCATTTAGCTAATCTTTTAAATCTAGATGAAACGAAACCCATAAGAGTAGAGTTCAATGAAATTACTAAAAAAAGAATAACAGAAGCTATGAAAAACCCTACTCATATTAATTCAAATGAAGTAAATGCTCAACAAGCAAGAAGAGTATTAGATAGAATAGTGGGATACAAATTAAGTCCATTATTATGGAGGAAAATTAAAAAAGGTCTTAGTGCAGGGAGAGTACAATCCGTTGCCCTAAAGCTTGTTTGTGAGAAAGAAGAACAAGTACTAGCTTTCGTATCTGAAGAATATTGGAGTATTGAGGGTAAGTTCTTAAAAGATAAAGATATTATTGAAGGTAAATTGTTAAATATTTCTGGGAAAAAAGTGGATATAAAAAGCGAAACAGAAGCATTAAAAATTTCTTCAGAAATTAAAAAAGAAAAATTTATAGTAGAAGATATTAAAAAGAGTGAGAAAAAAACTCAACCAAAAGCACCTTTCATAACGAGTACACTTCAACAGGAAGCTTCTCAAAAAATAAATTTCACAACAAAAAAGACAATGATGGTAGCTCAGCAACTTTATGAAGGGGTAAAACTTAAAAAAGATACTATAGGTTTGATAACTTATATTAGGACGGACTCTACAAGAATATCCGATGATGCAGCTTTAGAAGCTGAAGAATTTATACTTGAAAATTTTGGTAAGGAATATCTCCCTAAGAAGAAAAGAATTTATAAAAATAAAAGTCAATCTCAAGATGCCCATGAAGCTATTCGACCAGGATCTATTAAAATTACTCCTGATTCGGTAAAAGAATATTTAACAAGAGATCAATTTAGATTATATAAGTTGATATGGGATCGAACTATAGCTAGTCAAATGGCTTCATCTAGAACAGAAAGCATTAACGCTAAAATTAAGGGTGGAAAATTTCTTTTTACTGCTCAAAGTTCAAAGCTACTTTTTGATGGCTTTACCATAATAATAGATACTAAAGAAAAAGAAGAAAAAACCTTTATAAACAATTTAACAAAAGGTGAAAGTTTAGAGTTAAAAGCCCTTAAAGAAAACCAGCATTTTACTCAGCCCCCTGCAAGATATACAGAAGCTTCTTTAGTAAAAATACTTGAAGAATTAGGAATTGGACGTCCAAGCACATATGCACCAACAATAATGACAATACTTAGTAGAGGATATGTTGTTAAAGAAGAAAAAAGATTTTTCCCTACAGAAATGGGCATAATAGTTAACGATTTATTAACATCATATTTTTCTAAGATAATTGATTATGACTTTACTGCTGCATTTGAAGAGAAGCTAGATAAAGTTGAAGAAGGTACCTTAGAATGGAAAGAAGTAATTAGAGAATTTTATGAAAAATTTGTTGTTGATTTAGAAAAAGCTGAAAATGAAATAAATAAAATTGAAATTAAACCAATAGTTAGTGAAGAAATATGTGATAAATGTGGTAAAAACATGGTTGTTAAAATCGGTAGATATGGAAAGTTTTTAGCCTGTCCAGGTTTTCCTGACTGTCGTAATATTAAACCCCTTTTAGAAGATACAGGAATAAAATGTCCAACTTGTGAAACAGGCAATGTTGTTGTAAGAAGAAGCAAGAAGGGAAGAAAATTTTTTGGATGTAGCAATTTCCCTGATTGTGATTTCGTAAGTTGGGAAGAGCCAACTCAAATTGCTTGTCCTGATTGTGGTAGTTACATGACTAAAAGTTCAGTGAAAGATCAAATTAAATTTAAGTGTAGTAATAAAAAGTGTGGTCATGAATTCAAAAAAGATAAAGAGGACTAATATGAATAGAAGTATAAATATTATTGGTGCAGGAATAGCAGGATGTGAAGCCGCATGGCAAGCAGCAGAAAAAGGTGTAAAAGTAAAACTCTTCGAAATGAAACCTTTAAAAAGACAAGCTGCTCATAATACTGATGATTTTTCCGAATTAGTGTGTTCAAATTCCTTAAGAGGAGCTGGACTAGAAAATGCAGTTGGTTTATTAAAAGAAGAACTTAGAAGATTAAATACTCTTTTTATGCGATCTGCTGATAAACACCAAGTACCAGCAGGAGGGGCCTTAGCTGTTAATAGAGAAAAATTTTCAGCTGAAATAACTGAGAAAATAAAAACACATCCCCTTATTGAGATAATCAATGAAGAAGTAGAAGAAATAAATACAGAAGAAATTACTATAATTGCTACGGGGCCTTTAACAGAAGGTAAGATTATGGAGGAAATAAAAAAATTAGCTGGTGATGATTCTTTTTACTTCTATGATGCAGCAGCTCCAATTGTAAGCAAAGAAAGCATTGATTACTCTAAAGTTTTTTGGGCTTCTAGATATGATAAAGGAAGTCCAGATTACTTAAATTGTCCCATGAGCAAAGATGAATATGAAAATTTCTATAATGAGTTAATAAAAGGTGAAAGAGTCCCTGTTAATGAAATAGATAAAGAAATTTTTTTTGAAGGTTGTATGCCTGTAGAAGTAATGGCCTCTAGAGGAGAGAAAACTTTACTTTTTGGACCTCTGAAACCAGTAGGCCTTCTTCATCCTGAAACAGGAAAAGAATACCATGCCGTAGTTCAATTAAGAAAAGAAAATAGAGAAGGATCAATGTTTAATCTTGTAGGTTTCCAAACTCATCTTAAATGGGGAGAACAGAAAAGAATTTTCAGTATGATTCCTGGACTAGAGAAGGCAGAATTTTTAAGATATGGTGTAATGCATAGGAATTCATTTATTAATTCTCCAAAAGTATTAAATCCCACTAACAATTTAAAAGATTATCCTAATATTTTTTTTGCTGGACAAATAACGGGAGTGGAAGGCTATGTTGAATCCTGCGCTTCCGGATTAGTTGCAGGTTTAAATGCAGCTAGAAAAGCACTAGGAGAACCATTAATAATATTTCCAAATAAAACAACAATAGGTGCTCTTCACGAATATATTACAACTGAAAACTCAAAAAACTTTCAACCAATGAATGTTAATTTTGGACTTTTGCCGAAAATGGAAAAAAAAATTAAAGATAAAAAAGAAAGGTATAAGATATTAGCCCAAAGAGCTTTAGAAAAAATTGATACTTTAATAAAGGAGGAAAAGTTGTGATCCAATTCTTGGATGACTATCTTGAATACTTAAAATATCAAAAAAACTATTCAGACAATACTCTACAAGCCTATGGAAGCGATATAAAAATATTTTTCAAATTTTTAGAAGAAGAAAAAATAACAGATCTTACAATAATCGATAATAGAATTTTTAGAAGTTATCTGATGGTTTTGAATAATGAAGAAAAAAAAAGAAAAACCATAGCTAGAAAAATAACCTCTTTAAGAGGATTTTTTAGATTTATGAAAAAAAATAATTATATAACTTCCAATCCAGCAGAAAACATGAAAATCCCCAAAGCAGAAAAGAGGCTACCTGTTATCTTAAATGAAGTAGAAATAATTGACTTTTTAGATAATTCTTTCGATTTAAAAAAAGCCTCTGAGCAGCGGGATAAAGCTATTTTTGAAATATTATATAGTTCAGGCCTTAGAGTATCTGAATTAATTAGCTTAGAAAAAAATATGATTGAAGACAATTATTTAAGAGTTGTGGGTAAAGGTAATAAAGAGAGAGTTGCCCCATTAGGGAAAAAAGCTTTTAATGCTGTTCATATGTATATAAATGATGGAAGAAATAAAATGGATAAGAATCTAACAAATAATATATTTCTAAATAGTAAGGGTGGTCCTTTAACTACAAGAGGTGTAAGGTATATCTTAAATAAATATATTCAAAAGTTTGCTTTAAAGCAAAAGGTAAGCCCTCATGTATTTAGACATAGTTTTGCTACACATTTATTAAATAATGGTGCAGACTTAAGAACTGTTCAAGAATTATTGGGTCATGTTAACCTTTCTTCTACTCAAATATATACTCATGTATCAAAAAATAGAATAATGCAAGTTTATAATCAAGCTCATCCTAGAGCATAATAATATTAGAAAAGAAGGTGCTAGATTTGTTTCAAGCAACCACGATTGTAATCGTAAAGAAAAATGGGAAAATGGCCATAGCAGGTGATGGTCAAGTAACTTTTGGTCAAAATACTATAATGAAACATAAGGCTAAAAAAGTTCGAAAAATTTATAATGACAAAATTATTGCAGGGTTCGCGGGTAGTGTGGCGGACGCTTTTACTTTATTTGAGAAATTTGAAGGAAAATTAGAAGAGAATAGTGGTGACCTTAAAAAATCTGCAGTGGCTTTAACTAAAGATTGGCGAGGAGATAAAATTTTAAGAAAACTTGAGGCAATGATGTTGGTAGCTGATGAAAATACAATTTTATTATTATCCGGTAGCGGAGAAGTTATTGAACCAGATGAGAATGTAGCTGCTATTGGTTCAGGTGGTAATTTTGCCATGGCTGCAGCAGTAGCCCTATCAAGAAATACAGATTTAGAAGCAGGAGAAATAGCTAGAAAATCTATGGAAATAGCAGGGGATATCTGTGTTTTTACTAATCACAATATTACTGTATTAGAACTTTAGGAGGTATTTAATTTGGAAAACTTAACACCAAAGGAAATAGTAAAAGAATTAGATAAATATATAATTGGTCAAAAAGAAGCAAAAAAAAGTGCCGCTATAGCCTTAAGAAATAGATATAGAAGAAGTCGTCTTTCCCCGGAACTTCAGGATGAGATTAGCCCTAAAAACATATTAATGGAAGGACCTACAGGTGTTGGTAAGACAGAAATAGCTAGAAGGTTAGCGAAGATAGTAAATGCTCCTTTTATCAAGGTAGAGGCTACCAAATTTACGGAAGTGGGTTATGTCGGTAGAGATGTAGAATCCATGGTACGAGACTTAGCCGAAATTGCATATCAGATAGTAAAGAAAGAAAAAATTGAAGGAAATAAAGAAAAAGCTGAAGTTGTAGCAGAAGAAAAACTTTTAGATTTAGTAATGCCTAAAAAGAAAGCACCATTTAATAATGTTATTGGAAATATTTTTGGTCAGCCCCAGAGTCAAAACCCTCCTGAACCACAAGAAGAAAGCTCTTTTGAGGAAAAAAGAAAAATAGTACGAGAAAAATTAAAAAGATTTGAGTTAGAAGAAGAATTTATAGAAATAGAGATAAAAGAAGACAACCCTCAAATAATGGGCATGCTTACAAATATGGGTATGGATGATATGGCAGATAATATGAGTGATATGTTTAGTCAACTTATGCCTCAAAAAAAGAAAAAGAAAAAAATGAAAATAAAAGATGCCAGAAAGATTTTAACTGAGCAAGAGGCTGAAATGTTATTAGATAACGATGAAGTTAAAAACGAAGCATTATTAAGAGCAGAAAACTATGGAATTATATTTATAGATGAAATAGATAAAATTGTTGCTAAAGGAGGAAGTCAAGGTCCAGATGTTTCAAGAGAAGGAGTTCAAAGGGATATACTACCTATTGTTGAAGGAAGTGTAGTAAGGACTAAGTATGGTAATATTAAAACAGATCATATTCTCTTTATTGGTGCAGGAGCTTTTCATATAGCAAAACCAGAGGATTTAATTCCTGAATTACAGGGTAGATTTCCGATAAGTGTCAAGCTGCGTTCATTAACTGTAGAGGATTTTATTAAAATACTTAAAGAAACTGAAAATTCTCTTATAATGCAGTATACAGAATTATTAAAAACTGATAGAGTAAATATAGAATTTTCTGAAAACGGAATAGATAGAATTGCAGAGCTTGCCTTCTATGCAAACTTGGAACTAGAGAATATTGGCGCTAGAAGACTACAAACTATAATGGAAAAACTTCTAGAAGATATATCTTTTGAGGCTCCTTATGAAGAAGAAAAAAAAGTCGTTGTGGATTTGGATTTTGTAAATGAAAAACTTGGTGTTAGCAAGGGCAAAAACATTAATGACTTTATTTTATAAAAAGTCAGGGGGAAAGAAATGAAAGACTTGCTTGCAAAAACAAGAAATTTAAACAGGATGTTACAAAAAGGTGCGGAGAATCCTGTGGATTTCGGAGAAATGTCTTGCGTTTTAACAGAGGCACTCAACTCCAATACTTATATTATAAGTTCTAGGGGGAAAATACTTGGAGTATCTTTTTTAAAAGATTTTCATTGTGAGATTGTTGATCAAATAGTTACAGAAGAAAAAAGATTTGATGAAAAATTCAATGATTATTTATTATCTATAAAAGATACTCAAGCTAATTTAAAGAACACTGACGGTTTGTGTACTTTTGTCAAAGCTGAACAGTGCAAACTTAAGGGGAAAATTTTTTGTATTATTCCTATAATCGGCGGGGGAACTAGACAAGGTACATTATTAATATCTAAAAACAATAATTCCTTTGATGATGCTGATCTTATTCTTTCTGAATATGGTGCTACAGTAGTCGGCATGGAAATTATAAAATCTAAATCAGAAGAATTTGAAGAAGAAGCCCGAAAGAGAGCTGCAGTATCAGTTGCCATCGGGACTTTGTCATATTCTGAATCTGATGCAATAAAACATATCTTCGAAGAGCTAAATGGTAATGAAGGATTTCTTGTAGCAAGTAAAGTTGCTGATAGAGTTGGTATTACTCGCTCAGTTATTGTAAATGCTTTAAGAAAATTCGAAAGTGCTGGGGTTATTGAATCAAGATCATTAGGTATGAAGGGAACATATATATTAGTGTTAAATGATTATTTACAGGGAGAAATTGATAAATTAAAATAGTGAGACTTTAAGCCGAAGTTTGTATAAAACTTTGGTTTTTTGTTATAAAAAATGGTAAAATAATATATATATGCAGGAGGGGACTATTATGATCAATTTCGGTAAAGATAAAACTATTTCAATTTTGTCAAAATCAATGGACGGAGCTGCTTTAAAGCAAAAGACCGTATCTAATAATATTGCTAATATAAACACTCCAGACTACAAAAGACAATATTTAGATTTCGAAAGCAAATTAAATGAGGCTATAAAAAAAGATTTAAATAATAAAGGTAAATTATATAAAACTCATGATAAACATTTTCCTATGAAGGTAAGTATTGATAAAATTCATCCTTCCATTAAAATAGATAAAAGTCCTTCTTTAAGGGAAGATGGAAATAATGTGGATTTAGATATAGAACTTGCTGATTTAGCAGAAAACACAATCAGATATAATACTCTGACGGAAACAGTAATAAAAAAATATTCAGGTCTTAAAAATGCAATAAGAGGAGGCAGATAATAATGACGATCTTTAATTCTTTAAGAACTAGTGCCACGGGATTAAGTGCTGAGAGATTAAGAATGGATCTCATAGCCAACAACCTAGCAAATGCAGAGACTACTAGAACAGATGAGGGTGGACCCTATATAAGACAAGTTGCAGTATTTAAACCGTATAGAAGTTTTGAAAGTATTTTAGAGGAAAAAAAAGGTGGACTACAAGGAGTTTCAATAGATAAAATTATGAAAGACAAGGCTCCTTTCAGGTTAGAGTATGAACCTAACCATCCAGATGCAATTCAAGAAGAAGGAGATTTAAAAGGGTATGTACGCTATCCAAATGTTAACCCTGTAAAAGAAATGATTGATATGATTTCAGCTTCTAGAGCTTATGAAGCTAATGTAACAGTTATGAACTCTGCAAAAAGTATGGCTATGAAGGCTCTTGAAATCGGAAGGGGGTAAGTAAAATAAAATGAAAATCAACCCTACTAATATGAGTTTTTTACAAGCTCAAGATTTAAGGAGTACTGCTAACAAATATGATGGCAAAAGTTTTACGGACTTTTTAAAAGATTCTCTTAGTGAAGTTAATAACTTGCAAAAAACTGGAGATGAAATGTCAGTAAGATTTGCCGGAGGAGATCCTCAAGTAGATATACATGATCTAATGCTTGCTCTTGAAGAAGCAAGTATCGCGAAGCAACTGACTATAGAAATTAGGAATAAACTAGTGGAAGCTTATCAAGAAATTATGAGAATGCAGGTATAAATCAGGTATTTCTACCTGAATAAGAGGTGAGATTTTGGATTTTCTCAGAAGAACGTTTGAACAAATAAAATCAGGATGGAATAATCTCTCCAATAACCAAAAGTTTCTTTACTCAGGAATTGCAGTCTCTTTAATTATTGCAATTACGGTAACAGGAATAATGGTAGGCTCAAAAAAATATGTGCCATTATACAATAATCTTACTGTAAGTCAATCTGGAGCTACAACTCAAAAACTCAAAGATATGGCTATACAATATAAACTATCTTCAGATGGAACTACTATCTTGGTTCCCGATGATGTTGTACATCAACTTCGATTAGATTTAGCAACAGATATGCCAGCTGGTGGCGTTGTAGGATTTGAAAGTTTTAATGAAACCAGATTTGGTGAAACAGAAACAGATAAAAGAGTAAGATTTCTAGCTGCTCTACAGGGAGAGTTAACAAGGACAATAACCAGAATGAATGAAGTAGAAAGTGCTATGGTGCATCTTGCTATTCCAGAACCTTCTGTTTTTATTTCTGATGAAAAACCAACAACGGCATCAGTCTTTCTAAAGTTAAAAGGTACAGGTAAGATGGACTCAGAAAAAGTCAGGTCAATTATTTATTTTGTAGCTAATAGTGTAGAAGGGCTTGTTCCGGATAATGTAACTGTTATTGATGAGTACGGTAATCTTCTTTCTGAAGGAATAGTAGGTTCGAATTCTCCTTTTTCAGTTAGTACCATGACAGCTACTCAATTGGATATTAAGTCAAAATATGAAAAAGAGATAGCAAAATCAATTCAAAATATGTTAGAAAGAGTTAAAGGAGCTGGAAAAGCAGTAGTAAGTGTTTCTGCTGATTTTGACTTTGATAATGTAGAAATAAACCAAGAAACTTATGGCAATTCAGTTTTAAGAAGCGAGCAAGCTTCTGAATCACGATCCACTGGAACGGCTCCTGGTTCCAGTGCTGTTGGAGCAGATTCCAATCTTCCTGGAGCTACAAGTTATCAAGAAACCGGAGGAGAAAGTAGTAGTAATCAATCGGAAACTATTAAAAATTATGAAATTGATAAAACTACTGAGTCAAGAATAAAAGCACCAGGTAAAATAACGAAATTATCTATCTCTGTAATCGTAGATGGAGAAATAAATGATGACGAAAGAATTTCTTTAGAGAATGTAGTTTCTAGTGCTTCAGGTTTAGATTTCGAAAGAGGGGATTTAATAAATGTTGTGGGAATGCCTTTTAATACAGAAGCTTTTGAATCGCTTCAAGATAGTATAGCTCGTGAGTTAAGAAGTCAACAGATCAGAACATATATTAATTATGCTCTTATCGCTTTAGGTGTTTTAGGTCTTATTGGAATTGGATTTCTCTTAAAAAGAAGAAGTGATCAGCGTCCTGATGTTTCTCTTGCTGGAAAGAGAGTGGGAGACATGGCTTCCCCAGATTATAGTATGGATTCCTTAGATGATTTAGATCCTTTAACTGTTGAAAAAGCTGAAATTCAAAGAAAAGTAGAAAGACTTGCAAAAACACAACCAGAAGATGTTGCAAGAGTTATCAAATCTTGGTTAATGGAAGATATGAGGTGATCTAATTGGCTAAAGATAAAGTTCTAGGGAGACAAAAAGCAGCGGTATTACTGATTTCTCTTGGACCAGAGCAATCAGCTCAAGTTATGAAAAATCTAGGAGAAGAAGAAATAGAGCAATTAACTTTAGAAATTGCCAATGTTCGAAAAGTTGATGCTGAACAAAAAAGCAGAGTCTTTGAAGAGTTTTATCAACTTTATATAGCTAATGAGTATATTGCCAAGGGTGGTATTGATTATGCTAAAAATGTTCTTGAAAAAGCATTAGGAAACGAAAAAGCTATAAACATTATAAACAAATTAACCTCTTCATTACAAGTTAAACCCTTTGATTTTGTGAGGAAAGCAGATCCTAGTCAATTAGTTACATATATTCAAAACGAACATCCCCAAACCGTTGCTCTAATACTGGCTTATTTAGATTCTGATCAATCTGCATCTATTTTAGCTTCACTACCTGGAGATATTCAGTCTGATGTAGCAAAAAGAATAGCACTTTTAGATAGAACCTCTCCTGAGATAATAAAAGATATTGAAGATGTTCTAGAAAGAAAATTATCAAATTTTATGGTTCAAGACTTTACTTCTGCTGGTGGGGTAGATTCTATAGTTCAAATTCTGAACAAAGTAGATAGAAGTACAGAAAAGTCAATACTAGAAAACTTAGAAGTTCAAGACCCAGAATTAACTGATGAAATAAAAAGACTTATGTTTATCTTCGAAGATATTATTCTTCTTGATGACAAAGATATACAAAAAGTTCTTAGAGATATTGAACAGAAAGATCTTGCTCTTGCAATGAAAGGAACAACAGAAGAAGTTAAGGATAAAATCAAGAAAAATATGTCTAAAAGGGCTGCTGAAACTATACAAGAAGAAATCGATTTTATGGGACCAGTTAGGCTTAGAGATGTTGAAGAATCCCAACAAAGAGTTGTTGCTACAATTAGAAGATTAGAGGATTCTGGGGAAATTATTGTTGCCAGAGGTGGAGGGGACGATATAGTTGTCTAGAATTATTAAAGCTAATCATTTTACTTATACAGTAAATAGAAAACATGATGCTTCGGAAGAAACGGATAAATCAAAAACACCAAAGGAAAACCACACTGAAGCAGAAGAAATTTATAATGAAACAAAAAAAATGGTAGAAGAATTAATTGATAATGCTAGAAAAAAAGCTGAACAAATATTAAACGAAGGTAAAATAAAAGCGAATTCTTTAATTGAAGAAAGTGAAATGGAAATTGAAAAAAGATACGAGAATGCTAAAGAACAAGGTTATAAGGATGGCCATGTTAAAGCAGGGGAAGAAATTAGGGAGTTAAAAGAAAAAGCAGAAGAAATAGTACAAATGGCTTATCAAGAAAAAGAAAAAATAATAAAGGATTCAGAACAAGATATTATGAACTTTATTATAGATACTTTAGATAAAATATATTTTAATTCTCTTTCTCAAAAAGAAAATGTAATCTTGGATGTATCTAAATCCTTAATAGATTTTGTTAAAGATACTAAAGGATTAGTAATTTTAAAGGTTTCTGTAAAAGATTATCCTCACTTGAAAGAACATACAGAAGAGCTAACACTTTTATTAACAACTGGAAAACTCTCTATAAAAATTGATAAAAATTTAAAACAAGGCCATTGTATATTAATTTCTGAGCAAGGCATTCTTGAAGTTGATTTAGAAGAGAATCTAGAAAGAGTAAAGGCTGTTCTTCAGGATGTGATTAGTAGTGATTGATTTTAAAAAATATAGAAGCAAAATTAGAAAAATTTCCATGGTCAAAAACAAGGGTTATGTAGACCAAGTAATTGGTCTTATAATTTATTCAGTAGGACCCAGAGCTTCCATTGGGGAGCTTTGTTACATTAATAATGGAAATGAACAGATACCCTCTGAAGTTGTAGGTTTTAGAAATGATCGAATCTTGCTAATGCCTTTAGGAATATTTACTGGGATTAGTCCAGGAACGGAAGTTATAGCCACAGGATCATCTTTAAAAGTAAAAGTTTCTGAAAAGCTAAGAGGAAGAGTTTTAGATGCTTTAGGAAAACCTATGGATGGCTTAGAAATGGTAGAAGGAGCTAGTTACCCTTTAAATAATACACCTCCACATCCATTGCAGAGAAAAAGAATTGACGAAGTTCTACAGGTTGGTGTAAAGGTTATCGAAGGCATGTTAACCTTAGGAGTAGGACAAAGGTTAGGTATTTTTGCAGGTAGTGGAGTAGGAAAAAGTACATTGTTGGGGATGATATCAAGAAATTCAAAGGCTGATATAAATGTTATAGCTTTGATTGGAGAAAGAGGTAGAGAAGTAAAAGAATTTATTGAGAAAGACTTAGGCCCAGAAGGTTTGGAAAGGTCCATAGTTGTAGTAGCCTCTTCCGATCAACCGGCTTTATATAGGATAAAAGGGGCCTATACTGCCACAGCGATAGCAGAATATTTTAGAGATGAAGGCTATAATGTAATGCTAATGATGGACTCTGTTACAAGATTTGCCATGGCTCAAAGGGAACTAGGCCTTGCTATAGGAGAACCACCAGCAACAAAAGGTTATACTCCATCAGTTTTTGCAGAATTACCAAAACTATTAGAACGTGCTGGAGCCTCAGACAAGGGAACTATAACTGGACTATATACTGTTCTTGTGGATGGCGACGATATGAATGAACCCATAGCAGATGCCGTAAGAGGAATTTTAGATGGACATATTGTTTTAAGTAGAAAAATAGCAATGCAGAATCACTATCCATCTGTAGATATACTCAATTCAGTTAGTAGAGTTATGAAAGATATAGTATCAGTGGAGCATTATGATCTTTCCCAATCAATAAAAGAGCTCACTGCTATTTATAATGAGGCTAAAGACCTAATTGATGTAGGAGCTTATATTAAAGGAAGTAATCCTAAGATAGACAAAGCTATGGAAAAAATAGATAGTATAAATGCTTTTTTACGTCAAGATGTTTACGAAAACTTTTCTTTAGAGGAAACCATACATACAATGAAAAAAATTATTAATGATGGTAAGAACTAATGGCTAGGTTTAAATTTCGTCTTCAAATTCTATTGAAATTAGCCCTAAAAAAAGAAGAAGATGTAAAAAAAGAATTAGCAAACTGGCAAAAATTGCTTCTAGAGGCAAGATCTAAATTGCAAAGAATTATTCTTAATATTTCTCAATCCTTAGAAGAAAAATCTAAAAAGAAAAAAATAGATGAAATTATATTATATGAAACATATCTGGAAAGTTTAAATACAAGTAAAAAAAAGGTTCAAGATGAAATTCAATATTTTGAAAAAGAAATTGATAAAACAATAATTAAACTGCAGGAAGCAATAAAAGAAAGAAAAATCCTTGAAAAACTTAAAGGGAAAAAATTAGAACAATTCATTAATGAACAAAACCTTATAGAACAAAAAGAAACAGATGAGATTGGTACAAAAATCTTTACAGATGGCAGGTGAATCAATGAATAACAAGAAATTAGTACTAACTATAATAATTCTTGGTGTTGTTTTTGCTTTAATTGGATTACTATTAGCAATGAATGCCAGTGGAGTATTTGATTTAAAAACAGCACTTTCAGATTTACCTGTTATAGGAAATAGATTCAAAGTGGAAGACCCTCTAATGGTAGTTGCTCCATTAGAAGATAAGAACACTCAATTAGAAGAAGAAATTATAGGACTAAAAGAGGTTATTGGAGAGAAAGATAAGAAAATTGCAGCCATTGACAAAGAAAAAGAAGATTATGAATTTAAAATAGCATCCCTAGAAAAAGAAATTGAAACTATAAAAAAGAAAGATGCACAAAGTGATCAATTAGCTCAAATATACGGGAAAATGGAAGATAAACAAGCAGTAAGGATATTTAATAATCTTGATGATAATACAGTGGTTGGAATATTAATGAAGATCCCTAGTGAAAAAACTGCAACTTTTTTAGCAGCAATGGACCCTATGAGAGCTGCTAAACTAACTGCGGTTTTAACCGATAAAGCAATAGAGGCTGCAAAGCAATAATTTGTAGTTAAATTATCGGAGGGAGGTGAAACAATTGAATACAGCTATGCAATATTTATCTTTTGTTCAAGGTCAGGGACCTGTCAGTACATTGAAGAGTATAGGTTCATCAAATTCTTTAAAAGAGGATGGTGAAATTAAATCTTTTGACAATGTGCTGGCAGGTTTTTTAGGTTCTGGAAATCACTCTGAAACTATCAAAAATGAAATACCCGAGAAAGAATTAGAAAAATCGGGAATTTATGGTACTTTAATTGAAAACTTTTTAAATCTTCAAAAAGTAGAGATAGAAACAAATGAAGTTCTTATAGAGCTACCTGGTGAACTTGATGAAGATCTCCAAAAAGACCTAAATCAACTTTTACTAAAAATTGAAGAAATTGAAACTCCTAAAGACCTAACTTTAATTAAAGATAAGATTATAAATATCTTTAAAGAAAACAATGTTTTTCCTAGTACTTTGATAGATGAGATCTTTTCTGAGCATAATCTCAACATTAAAAATCTTCCTTTAGAAGAAAAAGAAATATTCATAAAGGTATTAACCCAAGAATTTATTGAAGTAATAAAGGAATCATCCAAGGAAGACACTTCCCAAGTTATACAAAGAGTAGATTTACTTAAAGATCTTGTTCAAAAGACGACTAATCCAATGAGAGAAATCTTAGAATTGTCCAAGAATTTAAAGGTTCCAGGGATGGAGCCCCTTTCAACCATATCAGAGGAATCTGAAGATAATCTTCTTAGTTTTGACAAAGGGGGAAATGTTAAGGCAATAGGGGCTGAAGTTAATTCTCAAAAAAATCCGAGTAGTGAAGAAACAAAAACAGGAACTGAAAATAGTCAGATTAAACCGGACCTGTCTTTCCAAAAAAGTTTAGATAATAATATTAATAAAGTTTTTGAAACAGAAGAGGTTCAAGAAAAAATAGAGCCTAAGAATATTCCTAAATATATTGAGAATCAAGTAAAAAACAGCTTTAAAATAGGAGAAAGTGGATTTCGAGA
>CAZXPJ010000022.1:0-26513 GCA_964642925.1 uncultured Eubacteriales bacterium
ATGAGCCTTGGGCTTACATCTCCTGTAATTAAGGCTGTGGTCTTTCCTACAGAGTGTTTATTATCCATTCCTTTTTTAAAATCAAAATAATCATTAAAAAGGTTTGTTGCCATTTGTATTAAGACAGAAGCAATAAGCATGGCAAGAAAGAGATAAGGATCAAAGGATCCCTTTCTATAATAGGCATAAACAGTTCCGAATATTACTGGTATGTATGAAGCACTAAGTGTATGTAGTCGGAATATAATAATCCATTTTTTATAAGTAGCCATATAGCCTCCTAAATTAGTTTTTCATTGACGTATCTATCTGCTGGTGATAAAATTAATTTTGTTCAAATTTACCATGCCGGAGTGGCGGAACTGGCAGACGCACTGGACTCAAAATCCAGCGGGGTTAAACCCGTACCGGTTCGATTCCGGTCTTCGGCACCAAAAGCAGTCCTTTTAGGGCTGCTTTTTATTTTACCATAATTTAGGGTACTTAGAAGTAAAAGCTAATTTTAGGATAAAAAAAATCTCCCGAAAGTACGGGAGAAATTAAAAAAAATGTAGCAGAACAAAATTAAAAAAACCATAAAGCATAAAATTATAATATAAACAAGTTCGGATTAAAGAAGGGCAATAAGCCAAACTTTGTCATATAGCCTACTATTAGTACCTAGTATAAATTGAAATTCCTTGTATTGCAAGGGTTTTTTAAAAAAGAATTGGAACTTTTTTGTTAAAATATCGTCACAATATATTAACGGGGGGAGGAATCATTTTGCAAAATGAAAAACAGATGATTTATGATGCCGTAAAGGGTGATAAAGAAGCCTTTGAAGGAATTGTAAATGAATATCAGAATAGAATTTATTCTCTTTGTTACAGATACACAGGTAATCGGGAAGACGCTAGAGATCTAGCTCAGGAGTCCTTTATTAAGGTATATCGGAACATAGGAAAGTTTGAGGGCCGTTCAAGTTTTTCTACCTGGATTTATCAAATAGCTGGAAATACATGTAAGGATTACTTAAGAAAAATTAAAGATAAAAGTGAGTTTTCTTTAGAAGAAGAAGTATTTAGTGATGGTGAAGCTTTTACACCTCAAGTATTAAAAGATGATAACACCCCGGATGTTCAATATGAGGAAAAAGAAAAACTAGCACTTTTAAAAGAGGCAATAAATAAGTTAAACCCAGAATATAAAATGGTAATTTTAATGAGGGAATTTCAAGATTTAAGTTATGAAGAGATAGCTAGAGAAACAAGTACATCAATTGGTACGGTTAAATCTCGTTTAAGTCGAGGAAGAAAATTACTTAAAGATATATTCTTACAAAGAATGGAGGGAAGTATAATTGGAAAATAAAAAGTGCGATGAAATATTACAACTTCTCTCTTTCTATATGGATAAAGAATTATCTAAAGAAGAGGAAATAGTAGTTAAAGATCACCTTAAGAATTGTTCAGATTGTTCAAAAGAATATGCTGAACTCTTGGAGTTGAAAAGAATAATGGAAGAAATTAAAGAAGAAGAAATTGAAGCTCCTGAAGGTTTTACGCAAAGTGTTATGAATAGAATTGAAGAAGAAAACTTATCCCTTCCTAGAACAGGGAAAGTACACAAATTTTTTGATGCGTTCTTTTCCAAACCCTGGATTCCAGCAGTAATTGCCGCCATGCTTTTGGTAGTCATGTATATACCAGGATCCCTTGGGCCCATGGTATTTTCTAAAGTTAAGAGTGCAGCCTTAGATGATGGAATTATGTATGAATCAGAAGCAAATAAAATGATGCCCGGAGTATCAAGAAGCATGGAAGAGGCAGCTTCACCAATGGAAGCTCAAACTTTAGGGGGAGAGTTTACTAATCAGGAAGAGGCAGGGGCTCAGAGAAAAATAATTAGAAATGGTTATATTTCCTCTGAGGTAACAAACTATAGGGAGACGGAAAAAGAAATTATCATTGAGACAGAAAAGCTAGGAGGTTATGTTTCTGGAAGCAATTCCTATTATTATGGAGAAAATCAGGATCTTTTAGCAGGAAATATAAACATCAGAATACCAGAAGATAAATTCGACCAAATGCTTACTTTTCTTGAGAGCAAAGGAAAGACAGTAAGTGAAAATATGGTTAGTAGTGATGTAACAGAAGAGTTTTTTGATATAAGTACTAGAATTAAAAATTTGAAGATTAAAGAAGATAGATTACTAGCAATATTAAGTAAACAAGGGGATTTAAAAGATCTCCTAGCTGTGGAAAATGAGATTGCTCAAACTAGGTCTGAGATTGAAAACTTAGAAGGTAGATTGAATCTTTTAAATAGTCAAATAGCTTTTTCAGAAATAGAAGTAAACCTTAGAGAAGTTAGAAGTTTAAATGAATCTATTTCCAAAGATAGTGTTAGTGGATTTGGATCTAAGATTAAAGAATCTATAATAAGAAGTGTAAATATGATTCTTGACCTAGGAGTAAAGGGAATAATTTTAATCACATCAGCTCTACCCTTCTTGCTGATACTGATAATTTTATACTTTGTTTTCAGAATTATCTGGAACAAAAAAAATCGAGACCTGTAGAAGATACGGGTCTCTTTTTATGTTATGATAGTAGTAAGAATTTGATTAGGAGTGAGCCTTTTGGATAAAGAAAAATTAGTAATTATAGATGGAAATAGTTTGGCAAACAGAGCTTTTTACGCTCTGCCCGGATTAAGTAACAGCGAAGGAGTATTAACAAATGCAGTTTTTGGTTTTAATATGCTTATTTTAAAAATTATTAAAAATGAAAATCCTGATTATATAGCTGTTTGTTTTGATAAAGGGGGCATTTTAAAAAGAAAAGAAGAATTTGAAGGCTACAAGGCTAATAGAAAAGGAATGCCTGAAGAACTTCGAGACCAGATGCCTCTTATCAAAGAATATCTCTCTGTAATGAATATTTACCAATGTGAGATGGAGGGCGTGGAAGCTGATGACTTAATTGGCACCATAGCCAAAAAAATAGAGGAGAAAGATCTAGAAACAGTAATATTTTCTGCTGATAAAGACCTTTTACAATTGATAACAGAAAACACCAAGGTCTTATTAACAAAAAAAGGAATATCAGAACTAGAAGTTTTTGGACTGGAAGAACTTAAGGAAACCTATGGTGTAATACCTAGTCAAATGATTGATATTAAGGGCTTAATGGGAGATGCTTCTGATAATATTCCTGGAGTTCCAGGAGTGGGAGAAAAAACAGCTCTTAAATTGATTCATGAATATGGTACTTTAGAGAATGTTTATGAAAATTTAGATAAAATTACAGCGAAAAAATTAAATGAAAATTTAACAAATAATAAGGATATGGCTTTTTTAAGCAAGAGTCTTTCTACCATTGATAGAGAACTTGACTATGAATTTGAAATGGAAGATCTTACTTTTAAAGAACCTGAACTTGAAGGAATAATTAATTTCTACAAGAAATTAGAGATTAACCCTGAACAGTTTCTAACTCTTTTTAATATGCAAAGCCAGATATTCGAAGATAATGAATACTCGGAAGAAGCAATCTATGAACTGACAAAAAAAGAAGAATTAAAAAATATTCTTAAAATTAATTCTTTTTCAGAAATGGTTTTATATTTGGAAATGGAAGGAAATAAGCCAGTCTATTTAGATTTTTTAATTGGTGGAATTGCTTACACAATTAGCGTGGAAGAAGGAAAAGAAGAACTCCTTAATGAAATGAAAAAATATTTAGAAGATGAAAAAATAAAGAAGATAACCTATGGTGTTAAAAACATACATCGCTTAGGAAAAAGCTTTGGTTTTATTTTAAATGGAGTAAGTTGGGATGTAGAATTAGAGGCTTATTTAATTAATCCTGAAGAAGCGGAGCTTACTATAAGTTATCTGGGAGAAAAATATTTAAATAAAATTATAAATGAAGATATTAAAAC
The DNA here is from genome assembly GCA_964642925.1 of uncultured Eubacteriales bacterium. Taxonomy (GTDB): domain Bacteria; phylum Bacillota; class Peptococcia; order Peptococcales; family SKKY01; genus SKKY01. The sequence continues at coordinate 3,928 of CAZXPJ010000022.1, forward strand.
AGAAAGACTCTATGCAATTAAAGAGCTTGCTTCAACCTTATCTCATAAATTAGAAGATGATGAACTTCTTCTTTTATATTCAGGTATAGAATTGCCCTTAGCAAAAATCTTAGCTAGCATGGAACATGAGGGTATTAAGGTGGATATGACAGCTTTAGCTGTTTTAAAAAAAGAAACAGGGAAAAATATAAATAGACTAACTAACGAAATATATATTATGGCGGGAGAAGAATTTAATGTTAACTCTCCTAAGCAATTAGCTGTAATTTTATTTGAAAAGCTAGGACTGCCAGCTTTGAAAAAAACAAAAACAGGTTATTCTACTAATGCAGAAGTCTTAGAGGAATTAAGACCCCACCATGAGATTATTGATAAAATTTTAGAATTTAGAATGTTAAGTAAATTAAAGAGCACCTATATTGATGGATTTGAACATGTGATTAATGAGAAAACAAAAAAGATTCATACTTGCTATAACCAAGCGGTAACTGCTACAGGAAGATTAAGTAGCACAGAGCCTAATTTGCAAAATATTCCTATTCGTACAGAACAAGGTAGAAAAATCAGAGAAATTTTTATCCCTTCTAAGGAAGGAAATATTTTAATAGCAGCGGATTACTCTCAGATCGAGTTAAGAATTCTAGCCCATATTTCAGGGGATAAAACCTTAGTATCAGCTTTCAAAAATAAAGAAGACATTCATAGGATGACTGCCTCAGAAGTTTTTGCAATACCTTTAGATAAAGTAACGGATAAACAAAGAAGTGCAGCTAAAACTATAAACTTTGGAATTATTTATGGCCAAACAGACTATGGGCTTTCTAGAGAATTAAATATTACAAGAAAAGAAGCCCAACAATATATAGACCTTTATTTTGAAAGATATGTAGGAGTAAAAAACTGGATTGAAACTCAAATTAAAGAAGCTAGGATTAAGGGTTATGTTACTACACTTTTAGGTAGACGAAGATATTTAAAGGATATAAATAGTAAAAACTTTAACCTTCGTAGTTTCGCAGAAAGAGCAGCAGTTAACAGTACTATTCAAGGTACAGCAGCAGATGTTATTAAAATGGCGATGCTTAGAATTCAATCTGTAATAGCTGAGAAAAACTACCAAAGCAAAATGATTTTACAAATCCATGATGAATTGGTATTTGAAGTACCACCAAGGGAATCCGCAAGATTAATTGCAGATATTAGGGAAAACATGGAGCACGCTTATCCTCTTATTGTTCCTTTATTGGTAGATGTTAAAGCTGGATTTAATTTATATGAAATGGAAAAAATTTAGTATTTTAAGGGAGGATATTTATGCCAGAACTTCCTGAAGTGGAAACCATAGTCCGAGGCTTAAAAAGCAAAGTCATGGGAAAGAAGATAATAGATTTAGAGTTAAGGTATGAAAAGCTACTAAGAGATTGCCAAGGGAAAGTAATGGACCTGGAATCTCGCAGAATGTTTTTAGAAACCATTATTAATAAAAAAATCACAGATGTAACTAGAAGAGGTAAATATATTATTCTTCATCTTGAGGGTATTCTCCTTATCGTTCATCTTAGAATGACAGGGAAATTTTCATCAGATATAGAGATGATGGATAATAAACATACTCATTTAATATTTTTTTTCCAAGATGGTACTTTTTTAGCTTATAATGATATAAGAAAATTTGGTACTTTCCAGGCAGCCTTTTCCCAAGAAGATTTCTGTAAAGCCTCAGTAAGTCGCCTAGGACCGGAGCCTTTGGGTAAGGACTTCACCCTAGAATATCTTAAAGAAGAGCTAGGGAAAACAAAAAAGAATATAAAGGCTTTTCTCCTTACTCAAGAAAAAATTGCTGGGATAGGGAATATATATGCTGATGAAGTTCTCTTTTTTGCTAAAGTATCTCCAAAAAGGATTTCTAATACTATTACGGAGGATGAGGTATTTAAAATTCATCAGGGAGTAGTTGAAAAACTACAAATGGGTATTAAAGCCGGTGGGGCTTCCATTAGAAACTATGTAAATGAAGCTGGAGAAAAAGGTAATTTCCAAAATTTGATTCAGGTATATGGAAAAAAGGGCTGTCATTGCCCAGAATGCGGTAGTGGCTTTATTACAGAAACAATAGCAGGTAGAACAAGTACTTATTGTCCTTCTTGCCAGAAATAATAAGGATAACAGGAGAAAAATATGAAAGTAATCGGACTTACAGGGAATATTGCTTCAGGCAAAACTACAATAACTAACTATATAGAAAAAAAAGGTATTCCCGTAATTGATGGAGATAAAGTAGCTAGGGATGTTGTTTTACCTGGTTCAGAAGGTCTAATAAAGATAAAAGAATTTTTTGGAGAAGAATATATTACAGAAGAGGGTGCTCTAGATCGAAAAAAGTTAGGTAACTTGGTTTTTAATAATCCTTTAAGATTAGAGGAACTCAATAATATTCTTCATCCGATAATTAGAAATGAATTTATAAGAAAAATAAATGTCTATAAAAAGGATAAAGGACTTAAAATTGTCCTTCTTGATGCTGCTCTTTTAATTGAATCAGAAATGACAGATTTAACTGATAGTCTTTGGTTAGTAGCAGCAGACCAAGATGTGCAAATAAAAAGAATAATGGCTAGGGATAATATTACAGAAAAAGCTGCTTTAGCAATAATTAATTCTCAAATGCCTTTATCAGAGAAAAAGAAATATGCCCAGGAAATTATTGAAAACAATAATGGATTAGAGGAAGTATACAAAAAAGTAGAGAAATTATTAAAAAAATATAGCTAACTTAATCCATGTAAATATATAATCATATATTTACATGGATTTTTTTAAGAAAAGACCTCTAAGGGTAAGTAAAATTAATACAAATATTTCTTTTAAGAGGAGAATGAAAATGGATAGGGATAATAATTTCCAGGATAGCTTCTCAAAGGGAACCTTATACGATGCTTACAAGTATTTTGGTGCACATATTAAAGAGGGCGGGGTTCTTTTTAGAGTCTGGGGTGGAAATGCTCAAAGGATCTCTGTAATTGGGGATTTTAATAATTGGGATAATGAAAAGAATCCTATGGTGCCTGTAGGAAACGGGATTTGGGAATTATATATTGAAAACTTAAAAGCCGGAGATTTATATAAATATGCAGTACTAGGGAAATGGGGAAAATGGACAAATAAGGCTGACCCCTATGCTTTTTATTCTGAATTCAGGCCTAAAACCGCATCCATCATCCATGGATTGTTAAAAGCTGAAAAGAAAAATACATATCTTACAGAAGATCATTTTAATAAACCCCTTAATATTTATGAAATCCATTTAGGATCCTGGAAAAAAAAGGATAATGGTGATTTTCTAAATTACCGAGAAATAGCTCCTTTATTAGCAGAACATTTAAAAGATCATTCTTATAATTGTGTGGAAATTATGCCTATTATGGAACATCCTTTAGATGCTTCCTGGGGCTATCAAACCACAGTTTTTTATTCCCCAACTAGTAGATATGGGACTCCAGAGGATTTAAAATTTTTAATATCTTATCTTCAAAAAAATGGAATTGCAGTAATTCTAGACTGGTCTCCCGGTCATTTTTGTCAGGATGAGGAAGGTTTAAGAGAATTTGATGGAGATAAGCTTTACGAAAGCGTAGCTCACCCTGAATGGGGCACCTTGAACTTTGATTTTAAAAGGGGAGAAGTTTGGTCTTTTCTTATTTCAAATGCTTTGTATTGGTATGAAATTTTTGGCATTGATGGACTGCGAGTAGACGCCGTCTCTAGTATGCTTTTTCTTAACTACGGAATTAACGATGACTCTTGGACTAGGAATAGCCTGGGAGGTAATGAAAACCTAGAGGCAATTAGTTTTATCAAAGAACTTAACCAAGCCGTTTTTGCTCGTTTCCCTCACGCTTTAATGATTGCGGAAGAGTCCACAGCTTGGCCTATGGTAACTTATCCCGTTTATGAAGGTGGTCTTGGTTTTAATTATAAGTGGAATATGGGCTGGATGAACGATACTTTAAAATATGGAGAGTTAGAACCATACTTTAAAGGTTTTAATCATAGTTTAATAAACTTTTCTATGGTTTATGCTTTTACAGAAAACTTTATTCTATCCTTCTCTCATGACGAAGTGGTTCATGGTAAAAAATCCCTGATTAACAAGATGCCAGGAAGTTATGAAGAAAAGTTTGCCAACTTAAGAGCCCTACTTAGTTATATGATCTGTCACCCAGGTAAAAAACTAGTATTTATGGGAACAGAAATAGCGCCCTTTATAGAATGGAATGAGGATATGGAGCTAGAATGGTTTCTTTTAGAATATCCCCAGCATAAGGCATTTAATAATTTTGTTAAAGATATAAATAAGATTTATCTTAATGAAGAGTCCCTTTGGAAAAAGGATAAAAGTTGGGATGGGTTTCGTTGGATTGATGCAGAAAACCATATTCAAAAAGTTATATCATTTATAAGAAGCGGAGAAGAAAGTAAACTTCTTGTTATAATTAATTTCTCAGAGTTCAATTATCAAGGTTTTTGGGTGGGGGTTCCTGATCAAGGGGAATATAATCTTTTTCTAAATTCTGATTCAAGTAAATACGGAGGTAAAAATTTTAAAGTAAAAGAGACAATTAAAGCAGAAGAAAAAGAAATTCATAAGTGTAATTACGGTTTAGATTTAGATATCCCGGCTTTTTCCACACTTATATATAAAATAAGGAAGTGACAATTAATGTTAAGAGATAAAGAAGCTTTTAAAAAAATGTATATAGAAAAATTTGAAGAAACTACAGGACTAAATATCAATGAAGGTACAGAGCAGGATAAGTATCGAGCTTTGGCTTCCTTGGTAAGGGATGAGATAATGCCTTATTGGGTAGATACTAATTTAGAATATAAGGACACAGAAAAGAAACAAGTGTACTACTTCTCTATAGAATTTCTTTTAGGAAGAATGCTTAGAAATTACCTTTATAGTCTTGGGATAGAAGATATCGTAGAGGAAGGTTTAAAAGAACTTGGCTTAGACTTAGAAGTCATGGAATTAAGAGAGAGGGATGCTGGTTTAGGTAATGGAGGCTTAGGCCGTCTTGCTGCCTGTTATCTTGACTCCATGTCTTATCGTAACATAGCAGGTCATGGTTGTGGGATAAGATATAAATATGGATTATTTGAACAGAAAATAATCGATGGTCATCAAGTAGAAATTCCAGATAATTGGTTAAAATATGACAATATGTGGGAAATTAAGAAAACTAGTAAACAAATTCTCGTTAAGTTTTATGGAAACATTAGAACAGTAAATGAAAATGGAAGACTAAAGTTTATCCATGAAAACTGTGAACCTGTAGTAGCTGTACCTTATGATTATCCAGTAGTCGGAAGACATTACAAGATTAATACCCTTAGGCTTTTTGGATCAGAACCATATATGGGTGATGATGATCTAGCAGATTTAGATAGGACTGCTTATTTAAGAAGTCTTGAATATAGAAGGTCTGTGGAGGCAATTTCTGAAATACTTTATCCTAATGACCATAATTATGAAGGAAAAGTATTAAGACTAAAACAACAATACTTTTTTTGCGCAGCGGGCCTAGGCTCAATTATTAGAACATATAAAAAGAAAAAGAAAGCATTTACAGAGATTGCAGATTATGTAGCAATTCATATAAATGATACCCATCCAGTGCTTTGTATTCCAGAGCTTATGAGAATTTTAATGGATGAAAACAATCTTGAATGGCAAGAAGCTTGGGATCTTACCAAAAAAATGGTCTCTTTTACAAATCACACTACCCTTCCAGAAGCTTTGGAAGAATGGCCAGAAGAAATGTTGAAAAATTTACTTCCTAGAATTTATATGATAATAGAGGAAATTGATAAAAGATTTATAAAAAAATTAAAAATGAATTTTCCTGGAGATCAAGAAAAAATTAATAAAATGAGAATCATCTATAATGGTGAAATTCGTATGGCTAATATGGCGATAATTACCTCCCATTCAGTAAATGGTGTTGCCAAGCTCCATACGGAAATACTGAAAAATCATTTATTTAAAGATTTTTTTGAAATAATGCCTCAGAAATTTAACAATAAAACAAATGGAGTTACTCATAGAAGATTTTTAATTAACTCAAATCCAGAACTTACAAAACTAATTGATAGTGAAGTAGGTATTGAGTGGAGAAATGAACCTAGAATGATGGCAGGTCTTTTAAAGAATATTGATGATGATGCTTATAGGCAGAAATTTTTAGATATTAAAAGAAATAATAAAGCCCTTTTAGCGAATCATATTCTTGAGTGCTGTGATGTGAAAATAGACCCAGATTCTATTTTTGATATTCAAGTGAAAAGAATTCACGCTTATAAAAGGCAATTATTAAATGCTTTTCATATTATGGATTTATATCTTCGTTTGAAAGATAATCCAGACCTAGATATCTCTCCAAGAACTTTTATTATTGGAGGGAAAGCAGCTCCAAATTATTATTTTGCAAAAAAAGTAATAAGACTAATAAATAAAATGGCTTTTCACATTAATAATGATAGATCCATAAAAGGGAAGATAAAAATAGTATTTGTAGAAAACTTTAATGTGTCAAAAGGGCAATTAATATATCCAGCTTGCGATATAAGCGAACAAATATCCACAGCAAGTAAAGAAGCTTCAGGAACGGGTAATATGAAATTCATGATGAACGGAGGCATTACCCTAGGAACACTAGATGGGGCAAATGTTGAAATTAGAGAGCAAGTAGGGGACGAAAATATCTTTATTTTTGGCTTAACCTCCGAAGAGGTTTTTAGATATCAAAAAATAGGTGGATATAATGCTTGGGAAGAGTATCAAAAGAATCAGTCATTAAAAAGAGTTATAGATTTTTTTAGAAATAAATGTTATCAAACTGGTAGTAGCGAATTTGAAGATATATATAATGCTTTACTTAATCAGAATGATGAATTTTATGTTTTAAAAGATTTTGCTCCTTATGTTGCAGCTCAAGATCTGATTTCAGAAAGATATAAAAACAAGAGCAGGTGGTCCAAGATGATGATTACTAACATAGCAAAATCCTTTTATTTTAGTAGTGATAGGTCTATCGATGAGTATGGAAGAGGAATTTGGGGGCTATAGAAAGAGGTATAATTATGTGGAAAAAGGAATGTGTGGCCATGATTCTGGCCGGAGGTCAAGGAAGCAGATTAGGAGTTCTTACCAAAGGCAATGCTAAACCAGGAGTACCCTTTGGGGGAAAATTTAGAATAATTGACTTTGTTTTAAGTAACTGTAAAAGATCAGGAATTGACACAGTGGGAGTATTAACTCAATATAAACCATTAGTTTTAAACAAATATTTAGCCAATGGCAGTTCCTGGGATCTAGACAGCCATCATGGGGGCCTCTATATTTTACCACCTTATGTTACAGAAGATGGTGGTAATTGGTATGAAGGTACTGCAGATGCAATTTTCCAGAACATCGATTACCTGGAACAATATAAACCAGAGTATGTTCTAGTCCTTTCTGGAGATCATATTTATAATATGGATTATAGAAATATGTTAGAGGAACATAAAAAACATGCTGGTCCTCTAACTATTGGAGTCCTGAAAGTTCCCTGGGAAGAAGCCTCCCGTTTCGGAGTCTTAAAAACAGATGAGAATAATAAAATCCTAGGTTTTGAAGAAAAAGCAGAAAATCCAACTAGTAATCTAGCTTCGATGGGGATCTACATTTTTAACTATGAAATTTTAAAAAAAGTTTTGATAGAAGATAATCTCGACCAAGAGTCAGAAAATGATTTTGGTAAAAACATTATTCCTAAGATGTTGGAAGCAGGAGAACATTTATATGCTTTTCAATTTGATGGTTATTGGAGAGATGTGGGAACTATAGAAAGTTATTATCAAGCTAATATGGACCTTCTTGAATCTATTCCCTCATTAAATGATATTCTTTTTGGAGAGCAAAGAGTCTACTCTAATTATAAATTTCTTCCTCCACATTATGTGGGGGAGAAGGCTAAGATAAATAAATCTATTATTGCCGATGGTTCTACGATTTTAGGTGAGGTAACTAATTCAATAATTTTTACTAGTTCCTATATAGGAGACGAAATCAAACTAACCAACTGCATTGTTTTTCCTAATACTCGTCTTGAAGGAAAGAAGGCTTATCAAAATGTAATTATTACAGAAGAACATATCATAGAAATTCAAGATAAGGGAGGGGAAGAGAATGATCAGATTTGTCGGGTTAATAATTAATAAAAATAGAGAAAGTAAAGGAAAACCTTGTACTCCTATAGCTTCAAAATATCGGTTAATTGACTTTCCTCTTTCTAATATGGTTAATGCCGGGGCAAAAAATATTGGGGTAATCCTTAATAATAACTCTCGGGAAATTTCTGATCACTTAGGTAGTGGTAAAGACTGGGGTTTAGAAAGAAATGCTAATGGCCTTTACCTCTTGGAAAGAGACCAAATGACTCTAAAAAACCAGGATGCCTCAAATGATCTTAGGGACTTATTAAAGAATATTGATTTTCTTTTAAATATAAAAGAAGAGTATATTTTAGTTTCCGGATGCAATTTTATTGCAAATATTGATTATCAGAAAATATTCCAGGAGATGTGTAGTAACGATTGTGACCTCCTCCTTTTTTATAAAAAAAATAATCAGGAACTATCTGATGTTAATGAAATTTTAGTAGATAAAGAGAAAAAATTTCAAGGAATAAAATATGTAAGTGAAGTTGCTCATTTAGACTTGCTTTTTATGGAAAGTTATTTTATCAAAAAAAATATTCTTATAAGTTTATTAAGAACTGCAAATCGTACAGGTATCTTTTGTATGAACGAGCTTTTGGAAAAGATTAAAGAAGAAATAAAAATCTCTCTTTTTGAATATAAAGAAACTTCCTTTTATATAGATGGTTCTAAAAGGTACTTTCAAGCCAATATGGCTTTTTTAGATGTGGAAATTTGGACTAGTATTTTCAATAATGGCTTAAGACAAATATATACTAAAAATAGTGATTACCCTCCAACAATATACGGACCGGAATCTGAAGTTACAAATTCTCTCTTAACCAGTGGAGACCAAATTGATGGTAAGGTAAGTAAATCCATTATTTTTAGAAATGTAAAAATAGAGAAAAATGCGAAAATAGAAAATTGTATTATCGGAGAAAATTCAATTGTGGAAGAAGGAGTATATTTAAAAAACATAATTCTTGAAGCAGGCTGTAGGATCAGCAAAGATACAAGCTTAATTAGTTCATCTGAAAATCCAATGATAATAAGTTAGGTGGTGTTGAAACTGAATATTTTAATGGTAGCTTCCGAGGCTGTTCCCTATTCAAAAACTGGGGGTTTAGCAGATGTTATGGGTGTCTTACCCCAACATTTAGGGAAAATGAAGGATAATAAAGTTTCCTTGGTTCTCCCTCTTTATGCATCCACTAGGAAGAATTTTTTTAGAAAAATGGAAAAGCTTAAAGAGCTAGAAGTAACTTTAGACTGGCGTAAGCAGTACTGTGGAGTTTGGAAGATAGAGGAAGAAGATCTTACCTGCTATTTTATTGAAAATGATTATTATTTTAATAGAGAAGATTACTATGGCTATTTTGATGATGGAGAAAGATTTATTTTCTTTAATAAGGCAGTTATTGCTTTAATAAAAGAACTAGAGGAAACACCAGATATAGTACATACTCACGATTGGCAAAGTGCTGCCCTTAATCTTTACCTCCATAAGCTTGGGGGAAATGAAAAATTTACAACTATAAAAACAGTATTAACAATCCACAATCTAAGATATCAAGGAAGGTTTTCTTCCCAAGTTTTTACTGATCTTATGGACTTGCCCTATGAATATTTTAATGAGTGGGGACTAGAATTCTTTGGAGATGTAAATCTTCTAAAGGGAGGAATTGTTTTTGCTGATCACGTAACAACAGTAAGCCCAGCTTATAGCAGAGAAATAATGGATAAACATTTTGGCGAAGGACTTGAGGGAGTCTTAAAAGCTAATAGGCATAAAATAACAGGAATTTTAAATGGCTTAGACTATCAAAACTATGATCCTTATACAGATGAGGCAATATTTTATAATTATCGTAGTTCTCAGGAACTTAAATTAAGGAATAAAGAAAAGCTACAAGAATTATGTAAACTAGAAATAAACAAGAAAAAACCTCTCCTTACTCTAGTCTCTAGATTTACAGAACAGAAAGGTTTAGATCTTTTATTATATATTATGGATGAACTACTAAGAAAAGATATTCAATTAATTGTTCATGGTAATGGAGAAGGATATTATGAAAATGCATTAAGAGGTTTTATAGATAGATATCCAGATAATTTTCGCTTAATTGAGGGGTTTAAAGAAGATATGGCCAGAAAAATATATGTGGGTGGAGATATATTCTTAATGCCCTCTCTTTTCGAGCCCTGTGGCTTAAGCCAAATGATAGCTCTAAGATATGGGAATATTCCTATCGTTAGAGAAGTAGGTGGTTTGAAAGATACCGTGATTCCTTATAATGAATATACAGGAGAAGGGAATGGTTTTAGCTTTAGTAACTATAATGGGGATGAGTTTTTAAAAACGATAGAATATGCCTTGGAAATTTACCAAGATAAGGATAAATGGAAGGGTCTCTTTAAAAGTGCTTTAAAATCTAGATTCACCTGGATAGAATCAGCAGCAGAATATATGGAAATTTATAAGACTTTAATTGAAAGGGATTGATCAAAAAATGATTTATCATAATTCCCAGGAAGAATATTATAGGAGTCCTTTAGGAGCCATTGAAAGAGGCAACGATTTAACCATTAGAATTAAGGCTCCTACAAGAATCGAGGAGGCTTTTATCCATTATTGGACTGGAAGTACTGGAAATATAAGATTAGCTATGAGTATTTTTGAAAAAAAAGAAGATTTTAAGATCTTTACTGTAACTTTTAATGTAGGAATGAAGGCTCAACTTCTTTGGTATAACTTCAGTTTTAATGAGGGAGAAATGTTTTATGGAAATAATGAAGATGGCCTAGGGGGAGAAGGTAAGGTATATAAAAATAAGCCTTTAAGTTTTCAAGTAACTATCTATAAAAAACAGATTGTTCCTACATGGTACAAAGAAAGTATAATTTATCAAATTTTTCCTGATCGTTTTAATAAAAGCATAAATTCGGACCCCTTAAAAGGGGATAAAAAGGATAGTTTAGTACATACATCCTGGGAGAACAAACCCCACTATATTCGTAATGAAAAGGGTGAAGTAATCTATTGGGACTTTTTTGGTGGAAATTTAGAGGGTGTAATGGAAAAGCTAGACTATCTTCAAGAATTAGGAATAAATTGTATATACTTTAATCCAATTTTTAAAGCTAGAAGTAACCATCGTTACGATACAGGAGACTACCATACAATTGATCCCATGTTGGGAACAAACGAATATTTTAAAAAAATGACTCAAGAATTAGATAAAAAGGGAATAAAGGTAATCCTAGATGGAGTCTTTAGCCATACAGGAGCAGATAGCATATATTTTAATAAGTTTGAAAACTATGATTCCTTAGGTGCCTATAATAGCCAAAACTCCAAATATTTTAATTGGTATATCTTTGGTAAATATCCTGAAAAGTATGAATCCTGGTGGGGAGTAGCAGATCTTCCTAATGTAGATGAGATGGAACCAGGATATCAAGATTTTATTTATAATAATCCAGATGGTGTTATTAGATATTGGTTAGATAATGGGGCAGCAGGATGGCGCTTAGATGTGGTTGATGAACTTCCTGAGCAATTTCTTAAAGAAATTAGAAAAGCTGCTAAAGAAACCAAAGAAGATTCTGTAATTATTGGAGAAGTTTGGGAAGATGCCTCAAATAAGGTGAGTTATGGTAAAAATAGAGAATATCTTCTAGGAGAAGAATTAGATGGAGCTACAAATTACCCTTTAAGAGAGAGCTTAATTGACTATATTTCTGGTAACATGTCGGCAAAAAGCTTTCACCAAAAGATTATGAATATGTATGAAAATTATCCTAGGGAATCTTTTTACAGTACTTTTAATATGTTGGGTAGTCATGATGTAGAAAGAATATCTTCCTTGATTTCTAAGGAAAACTTAAGAACATGTATTTTTTTCCAAATGGCTTTTCCAGGAGTACCAGTAGTTTATTATGGAGATGAAGTTGGGCTTAAAGGCCATAAGGATCCAGATAATAGGAGACCATACCCTTGGGGTAATGAGGATAAGGATCTTTTAGAAACATATAAAAATGCTATAAAAATGAGGAAAGATCATAAGGTATTTGTATACGGTGATTTTTCTTCAGGATATTGCAACGATCAAATTTATTATTTTATAAGAAAAACAGATACAGAAAAGGTAATAGTCCTTGTTAATAATGGGGATGAGGAATTAGAATATAAAATAGATTTAGAGGAAGAAGTAGATTTTTTTCTGAACCTATTTAATAAAACAAAAGAAAAGGTAAATGCTCAAGTTCTACAGGGATCAATGAAGCCTGGAGAGATAAAAGTTTTATATAAAAAAAAAGTCTAAATACTCTAGCTAGAAAAGCCGGAATTCTTTGTCATATAACTTCCCTCAAAGGAGATGAAGCCTATGGCACTTTTGGTCAAGAAGCAAGAATCTTTGCAGATTTTCTAGAAAGATCTAAACAAAAAATATGGCAAGTTTTACCCTTGACCCAGGTGGACTCTTATTTATCACCTTATTCTTCCCCGGATAGCTTTGCTGGAAATCATTTTTTAATTGATTTAAAAACCTTAGATGCAGACGAGGTTTTAGATGAAAGAGATTGGAAGATAATAAAGAATAAAGATATAAAAGACTATATAAAAAATAAAGAGGAATTACTTTTAAAGATTTTTTACTCCTGGATAAAAAAAGAAAAAAATAAAGAAAAATTAGAAAGATTTTATCAAGAAGAAAAATGGTGGTTAGAAGATCACCTTAAATATTATTCTCATATTCATAAGGAAGCAGATCCTAATTATCCAGCTTTTCTACAAATGATGTTTATGGAACAATATTTAGCTTTAAAAAAGTATGTTAATGATAAAGGTATTATAATCTTTGGAGATCTACCTTTTTATGTAAATCTTGAATCTAGAGATGTGTTCTCGGATAGTAAATATTTTTACCTAAGTAAAGAGGGGGCTCCTTTATATCAAAGCGGAGTACCATCGGATTCTTTTCAAGAAAAGGGACAGCTATGGGGTACCCCAGTTTATAATTGGGACAAGTTAGAAGAAGATGGATTTATTTATTGGGTAAAAAAGATTAAGCGTCTTTCCTACTTATATGATTACTTGAGAATTGATCATTTTAGAGGCCTGGAGTCTTATTTTAGAGTAGACTGGGAAGCCAAGGATGCCTTGGATGGTAAGTGGGTAAAAGCTCCCGGGGATAAGGTCCTAGAGGTTTTATTGAAATCAACAGACTTAAAAATTGTTGCTGAAAACTTAGGTTATATAACACCAGAGGTTGATTATTTATTAGAAAAATATAATATACCAGGGATGAAAGTACTGCAGTTCTTAGATGAAGACCCTTATTTAAAGAAAGAGAAAACAGATACTGTGTACTATACGGGAACCCATGATAATCCAACTCTTCTGTCTTGGATTAGAGATAAATATGAACCTGAAGAAATTCTGGAGGAAGATATTCTTTGGGATTTTATTAAAAAAGTTTATTATAGTAAGGCAGCTTGGAGTATTGTGCCTTTACAAGATTTACTATTATTAGATGATTCTGCCAGGATGAATACCCCTGGAACCGTAAAGGATAATTGGGTTTGGACTTGGGATATGGATTTGCTTAAATTAGATGAAATGGAAGATAAGTTAATTAAACTTACAGAAATATCTGAGAGGGATTGAAGTTAAATGGCAGGAAAGTTGATACTACTAGAAAATGAAGTATATTTTGATTTCAGTAAAGCTTTATTGGATATTGAACAAACAGATGAACATGGAGATATATTAAAAAAAGCATTAAAAGACTTAGCAGATTTAGAGGCTGGGGAGATAGTCAATATAGAGGAAGAAAGAATGGTAGGTCACTATTGGCTAAGAGACCCAGAAATAGCTCCTTCCGGGGAAATAGAGAAAGAGATAGAGGAAGAAATAAAAAAGATTAAAAGTTTTTGCCAGGATAATAGGAATAATTTTATTGGTATGATCTATATTGGGGTAGGAGGATCAGCTTTAGGTCCTCAATTGATAAATAAAACTTTTAAAGATAAAAGCACCAGAGATTTTAGGGTAATAGACAATACGGATCCAGAAAGCTTTTATCAGCTTACCAAGGAACTAGGGGATGATTTAAGAAAATATTTAATTGTCTCTGTTTCCAAAAGTGGAAACACTAGGGAGACGAACAATATTCTTAATGAGTTTAAAATATACTTTGATAGTAAAGAATGGGATTTTTCCTCTCGGGCTGCTGCTATTACTAGTCCAGGAAGTAGATTAGAGGAAAGAGCTTTAAAAGAAAAATGGTTAAAAGTTTTTTATATTTGGGATTGGGTTGGTGGTAGAACTTCTATTTCCTCCGCAGTGGGTTTGCTTCCTTTAGCTTTCCTAGGAAAAGATATTGATGCTTTTTTAGAAGGGCTAAAATCAGCAGATAAAGCCGGTAGGAGGAAAGTTCATCACAATCCTTCATTACTTATGGCTTTAGATTTATATTTGAATAGAAAATTATTTGATAAGAGACAGCTTGTTGTCTTACCTTACAAAGATAAGCTTGAGTTTTTCCCTAAATATCTTCAGCAGTTAATAATGGAATCTTTAGGAAAATCTGGTGAGGGTATTGCTGTTTATGGCAATAAAGGGTCTACTGATCAGCACTCCTATTTACAACAACTATTTGATGGTCCGGATAACTTCAGTATAAATTTTATAAATGTAAGAAAATATGAAAAATATACAAAAGCCCTTCCAAATAACAATTATACTGCTGACTATCTTTTTGCTTTTCAGCTTGGAACTGCTAAATCCCTTTTTGAAGAGGGAAGAAAAAGCATTACTATAAGTATTCCGGAATTAAATGAATACTATCTAGGTTTTTTAATAGGAATATACGAAAAGATTACAGGATTTTATGCCTCTTTTACAGAGATAAATGCCTATAATCAGCCAGCTGTAGAAAGAGGTAAGGAAGCAGCAGAAAAAATAATTAGCTATAAAAACCAAATTCTTAAATTCTTTAAATATGAACCAGAGAAATACTTTTATCCAGAAGAAATTGCCAAGATTCTAGAATGTAGCTCTGAAGATGCGTATTCTGTTATGGAGTATATGTACGCATCTGGTCTTTATTCTTTGGAGAAGATAAAGGATAATGAAAACTGTAATTATCTAAGCAGTGGTTATAAACAAAAGTAAAAAGAGCTTTATTCCTATTGGAGGGATTTCATGTATATATTTAATAGAAAAAAGAGTTTAATGTTGGTTTTTTCTCTTTTATTCTTTTTCTTAATAGGAATAAATTCTCTTGCATCTTCTTTATCTTTAACTCAAGAAGAGATTGAATACATAGAAGAAGCAAAGCCTATCAAAGCAAGTTCCATTGATGGTGGAGCACCCCTTCACTATAAAAATTCTAAAGGTGAAATTATCGGAATAGCAGTAAGTATCCTTGATGAAATTCAAGACATGACGGGTCTTATCTTTGAATATAACTTATATGATTCCATAGATAAAGTTTTTCAGAGCGATACAGATATAATCTTTGGTTTAACACACAATTATGCTCCAGAGAGTATGATTTTATCAAAACCCTATTTATTATCTGAAACTATTTTGTTTATGAATTCCTCTTTAGATCCAAATAGGCTAGAAGATAAAAGATATGCTTCTATAAAAGGCGGCAAACTACCTGAGGGGATAAAAGAAGAAAATACTCTTTATTTTAATTCTAGAGAAGACACTTTAAAAGCAGTAGAAGATGGTGAGGCTGATTATGGTCATGGAAATGAATATTCCCTGGCTTTTTATACATTACAAAAAAGTTATAAAAATATAGTTACAATTCCAAAAGCCAAGGAATCTAGGGAATATGTTATAGGATTTACTAAAGATGATCCAATGCTTCTTTCAATTATAAACAAATCAATAGAAGCAATTGATGATGGGCAAATGCATCAAATCATTCTTAAAATGGCTACCCAAGTGGAACCAGATCTTACTTTGTCGATGATTTTTTATGAATACTGGAAGATGATTACTGCTATATTTCTTGCAGTGATAAGCTTATTATTATGGGGTGTTTTAGCAAACATTAAGGCTAAAAAAGAATTAAGTGTACAAAATAGGAGATATGAATTATTATCCCGAATCTCAAATGAATATCTTTTTGAATATAATCTTAGAAAGGATCAAATGAGATTATCGGAAAAGAGTTTAGATTTATTTGGTAAAAATGAAAATTTAAAAGAAGTAAAAGAAATATTAAAGGATACTATTTCAGAGGAAAATTATGGTGAGAATATAAGCATAGTAAACCTTCCTCTTGCTAATAAAAAAATAGGAATCTTTAAAAAAGTTAACTCAATTATCTATGATGAAAAAAATCATATGGAGTATATTATTGGTAAGTTAACTAATGTTAGTGAAGAGGTAGCGGAAAAGGAAAAATTAATTATAAAAACACAAATGGATGGTCTTACTGGTATCTATAATGCAACAACAACTAGGAAGCTTATCTGTGATAGTATAACAAACAAGGATTATAATGGTATGGACGCTTTGCTAATAATAGATGGTGATAAGTTTAAAAACATTAATGATACCTTTGGTCATTTAGCAGGAGACCAAGCTTTAAAAAATATAAGTAAGGCTTTAAGAAGAACCTTTAGAGAAACTGATATTATCGGCCGAGTTGGTGGAGATGAGTTCGCTGTTTATATGAAAAATATACCTTCAGCAGAATTTGTAAAAGAAAAAGCAGATAATTTAATCAAGATGGTTCAAAAAATGGACAGGAAACTTAACCTTACAGTAAGCATTGGTATAGCTTACTTAAGAGATGAGAAAAGTGATATAGAGCTATTTAAAAAAGCCGATGAGGCCTTATATGAAGCCAAAAGAACAGGAAGAGGAAGGACAGTATCATTATAAATTTCTTAATCCTTTTATAGGGGCTGAATCTTCAATAAGATATAAAGGGATATCTAAAAGTAAATCCTTCATCTTACGATTATCTCTAAAAGTATTTATAAAAATAGAAGGATCAGTAAATTTTAAAAAAGCAGCTAAAATTCCCCCAGAGAGGTAAATCCCTTTTTGGGGAAATCCTATTAAAGCCATATTTTGAGCAAAAAAAGCGAGATTATAAAAAAATGTATCGATAGCTTTTAATGCTAAAGGATCTTTTAATTCTGCTAAAATTGCCAGTTCCTTGGTGTTCTTAATTTTATCTAAATTATTTTCAAGGAAATTGTAAAGATTTACTAAGCCCTCTCCAGATAATAAGTCTTCCCAAGTTCTTTTAGTATTATCCATTGTTCTAATACTATGTCCACATTCTGTAGGAATAATTTGATAAGTATCTTGTTTCTTATTATAAAAAGACATAGCAACTCCTAGACCCGTTCCCACGGAAATAACCGCGTAATTACCTTTTTCCATCCAAGATGTATCCTTAGTAATTTTTATTATTTCTTGAGAGAATTTTTGAAGACTTTTCGGATACCATGCAAAAGCTTCCAAATCATTCAAGAGAAATGTTTTATCCTCTGAAAGATAGGGGAAAAAAGAATTCCTGATTTTTTCAAGATTAATTACCCAAGGCAGATTAGTCAATTTGCAAATATTATCTTGAACTGGCCCAGCAGCTGCAATAGCCAAAGCCTGGGGACTCATAGGATTATTAGTTAAATAAAACTTCATAAGCTCTTCAAAGGATTTAAAGCTTTTATTTTCATATTTAGTTTTCACATTTTTAAATTCTAATTCAGTTTTAGTTCCCCCTATATCAATTAATAGGGCATCATTTTTTATCATTATATCTACCACCTTGTATTAATATTTGCTTTTTGCTATTATTTAATAGTGTAAAATAAGACCTAAAGAATTCAGGTGCCCTTTAAGGGAGAATAGGAAACACCGGTGCAAATCCGGGACGATCCCGTCGCTGTAATGTGGAGCTATAGTTAGATTATACCACTGTTAAGAGTATTTAAATCTTAATGGGAAGGTTAATTATAGTGTAGAAGCAAAGTCAGAAGACCTGCCTGATACTTTTTCATCGGACTATGGTAAGGTCCGTGAGTAATCTCACGGGTCTTTTTATTTTCTAAAATTAGGAGGATGAAAATGAAGTTAGAGAAAATTATTGAAGAAATTAAAAATTTAGAATTAGACAAAGAAGCTGGTAAATTAGTAGATGTTTATCATCACGATTTAATTAAGCCTAAGGGAAGTCTTGGAAGATTAGAAGATGTTTCTATAAAATTAGCAGAAATTACAGGAGAAATGAAATATGAAATTAATCAAAAAGATGTCATAATATTTTCTGCTGATCATGGTTTCTCAAAATATGGAGTAAGCGCATATTCTAGGGATGTTACAAAGCAGATGACCATGTCTTACTTAAGAGGTAAAACTGCGGCTAATGTGATAGCAAAAGCCAATGGAGCAGATGTAACTGTAGTAGATATGGGAATTGATGGAGATATAAATAATCCCTTATTAATAAATAAAAAGATTAGATATGGAACTGATGATTTTACCCAAGGACCGGCGATGAGTGTTGAAGAAGCAAAAAGGGCAATTTTTGCTGGATTTGAGGTAACTGAAGGGGTTATAATAAAGGGTGCAGATATAATTGCACCAGGAGAAATGGGAATAGGAAACACTACTTCCAGTAGCGCTTTATTAGCAGCTTTTGCAGATATTTCTGCAGAGGAGGCAACAGGAAGAGGTTCCATGATTAATGATGAAACCTGGTTAAGAAAAGTTAAAATAGTTGCAGATGCCTTGGAAACAAATAAACCAGATAAAAACAAACCTATTGAAGTTTTAGCTAAACTTGGAGGATTTGAAATCGCAGGTGCTGTTGGAGCATTCTTGGCTTGTGCTAAATATAGAAAACCAATAGTGGTAGATGGTTTCATTTCTACAGCTGCAGCAATGACTGCTATGTTCATTGCGCCAGGGGCAGAAAAAGTTATGTTTGCATCTCATAAATCTGCTGAAATTCAACATGTTTTTATGTTAGAATTATTAGGACTGAGGCCTTTAATGGACTTAAATATGAGATTAGGAGAAGCCACTGGTGCTTCTATTGGAATGCAGCTTATTCAAACTGCTTCTAAGGTTGTAACTAATATGGGAACCTTTTCAGATAGCGGAGTTAGTGAGGCGGAAAAAAATCTGGAAATGGAATTAGAAAGAATATCCAGATAGGAGGAAAAATCATTCAAAAAAGAATTTTAAATTCCAGTGAGATCAGAGATTTTAAAATAGATGAGAACAGACAATTGTTTTCAGCTGAGCATAATGAAATTCTTCAAGGTCTTACCACGGATGTATATTTTGTTAAGACATATGAAATTTTAGAAGCTTTAGGTAAATTAGAGACAGAGGTAACTGTAGAAATTTTTGCTAGGGACATTGGAGTTTTTTGTGGTCTTCCAGAAGTTCTTTCTCTTCTTAAAGATACAGAAGTTGAGCTATGGTCTCTTAATGAGGGAGATTATTTCCAGAACAAAGAAGTAGTTATGAGAATAAAAGGGAGATATTCAAATTTTGGCATTTATGAGACTGCTTTGCTAGGAATTTTAGCAAGCTCCTCTGGTTGGGCCACTGCGGCAAAAGAAGTTAAAAGTGCTGCTGGGGATAGACCAACAATAATATTTGGTGCAAGACATGTTCATCCATCCGTAGCCCCTGTAATGGAAAGATCTGCTATAATTGGGGGTATGGAAGGTTCCAGTTGTATATTAGGGGCGAAATTGGCAGGATTAGAACCCAAAGGAACTGTACCTCATGCTGTTATGCTTATTGTAGGAGATACGTTAAAAGTAGCAGAAACTTATGATGAAATAATGCCTGTTGAAGATATGAGAACAGTTTTAGTAGATACTTTTAAGGACGAAGCTGAAGAGACTCTCAGATTAGCTGAAGAAATGCAGGGAAGACTTCAAGGAATAAGATTAGATACTCCTAGTGAAAGAGGAGGAGTGACTCCAGCATTGGTAAAAGAAATTAGAGCTCGTCTTGATCAAAAGAATTTTAAGGATATATTGATTTTTGTTTCCGGAGGACTTACACCAGAAAGAATCGTTCAACTTAAAGATGCAGGAGCAGACGCCTTTGGCGTGGGAAGTTATGTAGCTGGAGCATCTGCTATAGACATGACTATGGATATAAAAGAAATAGATGGAGAGCCTATAGCAAAAAGAGGAAGAATTCCAGGTATAACATATACCGAAAGGTTGGTGAAACATGAAATCCTTTGATTTTTCATTTTTAAAAGATATTGATAGAAAAGTAATCGTTTTGACTATAGCAGTGTTTTTTGCAGTTTTATCTGGTGGTATTTTCGGGGATATGATAAGGGGTAGTGCCTTAAACTGGACCTATGCTTTTATTAATGCTTTCTTTATTAGTTTATCTTTAGGAGCCGTAATAGTAATCACCACAACTAGAGGCAAAGATAGTGAAAAGAAACACTACAGAGAAGGCAAAAACAAGAAAAAAAGAAAATAACTTGTTATAAAAGCGGTGGTGCTGGAATTGGCAGACAGGCACGGTTGAGGGCCGTGTGTCTTAAAGACGTGCGGGTTCAAGTCCCGCTCACCGCACCAAATATAGTACCAGCTATTGATAAAGGTTCTTTGTCAAATGTTGGGGTAACTCATTTAGATTAGAATCTGATGGTGTCGTATTGAAAAATACGGCACCATTTATTTTTTAATTCATAACGTGAAGTATTCTATTCTTGAACCTCCAGAAGTTTCTATATCCATAGGCATTCCTTTTTAAAACCTTAATTTTATTATTTACCCCTTCAGTGTAGCCATTTGTATAGGAACAAGTGAAGGAATTTAGGATGTGTTTTTTCCAGTTATAAATTGTTCTAGAACATTTATTAAATTCTTCAAGTCTGCAAGACATAACAAACATATACCAGGCCTTGAGATTTTTCTTTGCACTTTCTAAATTTTCACTATCAACAAACTCATAAAACTTTTCTTTTAAGGGATATGCTTTTTGGAGCTTTTGGGAAGTAGTAAGCATAATATTTACTTGATCTACTTCTTGACTAGTTAGATAGTGTCTTCTTTTAAGAAGAAGTGACCTACTTCTTTTAAAATATCTTCTTCGCTCCCTGGCAAATTTCTTTTGCTCATCTTTTCGTATCCTCTCAAAAGCCCATAGCACCTGTCGTATGAAGTGAAATTTATCAATGACAATTGTTGCGTTCTTAAATATATTTCAGCAATATCCTTGTAAGGCTGCCACATATCCATTACGAAATATTTTACCTTATCCCTGTAATTGAATTTTCTAAAGTAGTCTGACATTATGTGTTTTTCTCTACCATGGAGAATGTCTAACACTTTCTTATTCTTGGGATCCGTAAGTATGCATTGATATTTTTTTTCACCAGAATTTCCTTTGAATTCATCAATGGAAAGTACTTCAGGAAGATTTCTCATGGAATATTCAATATATTTATTGTAGAAACAATATATTGAATAAGTCTATTGGTCATTCTTTGATATTTAGGAAGAAAATCATTTTTCTCATAAAACTTTTTGTTGCAGTGTTTACAGCGATATCTTCTTTTCTTATAGAATAAAAACGTTTTCTTTCCAAATATAGAGATATCTTTTATCATTTGTATTCTGTAATCATATATCTTATTGGTTTGCTGATGACAACAAGGGCAATTATGCTTTTTTACCTCAAGAAAAAAATAGAAAGATGTTGAATCAAGGTTTATTTCTAAATTTTCAAAAACTATACCTTTAAAGTTAAACAATTTTTTAATATAATAGTGATTGCAGAGCATGGATAATTCCTCCTTTAGTTAATCGGTCAGATGTTTCTCTAAAGTGAATTACCCATTGCTCTGTATTTTTTCACAAAAAAGTCAGGGCGTTTTAATTACCACCCCAACATTTATTGTAGAACCGTTTTTTATTATATCAAGTCCGAGTTTTTATTGTCTGAATTACTATAACCGATCCACTAAGTTAAAAAGTGCACCTTACTTCTGTTAGTAGATATTATTTAGGTGTCTTTATTTTTATAAATGTCGCCCCTGCTATTTATGTCAAAAACAAAAATCAAAATCTCTTTTTCTATAATTCTAAAAATAGCTTGATACTTACCTATTCTAAGGCGGAAAATATCATCATATTTGGAGTTGTAATATTTACCTATGTCATATTCTTTTATTTGTTCTTTATCCTGAGAAATCTCAGTAAAAGCTTTTAAGAAATGAATACCCTCTATTTTGTGTTTTTTTATAAACTTTTCAGCATTCTTAGAATACTTGATCTTATAGTAACTCATTAATTGAAAGTTCCTT
>CAZXPJ010000023.1:0-24220 GCA_964642925.1 uncultured Eubacteriales bacterium
GGAATTTGAGAATGATGAAGCTTGGGAACAGCGGAAGTTGGGGGAAGTTACAAAGTCTTACTCTGGTGGAACGCCATCAGTTGGTAAATATGAGTATTATAACGGTGATATTCCATTCATTCGTTCTGCTGAAATCAATAATGATAGCACTGAATTATTTATTTCCGAAACTGGTTTAAATAACTCTTCAGCTAAGATGGTTGAAGTTGGCGATATTCTCTATGCTTTGTATGGAGCAACAAGTGGAGAGGTTGGTATATCAAGAATAAATGGTGCGATTAATCAGGCAATCCTGGCAATTCAGCCAGAAGAAAGCTATAATTCACAATTTATTATGCAATGGTTACGTAGTCAAAAGCAAAAAATTATTGATAAATATCTACAAGGCGGACAAGGAAATTTATCGGGGTCAATTGTAAAAGACTTACAAATTGAATTTCCAAGATACGAGGAACAGGTCAAAATAGGGCAGTTTTTTCAGAGTATTGACAACCTTATCACCCTTCATCAGCGTAAGTTAAAAAAACTACAAGACCTTAAAAAAGCATATTTAAATGAAATGTTTGTATAGATTGGAGGTACCTAATGAGTAATCAGCAAAAAACATCATCAGAAAAGAACTTTCAAGAAAGATTTATAAGAGAATTAGAAAAATATAAATGGGATGCTCCTGATTATTTAGATGGTAATAAACAGAAAGTAACAGTAGATGATTTGGTAAAGAATTGGAGAAAAGAACTAAATCGTATTAATGCTGATCAACTTGAAGGAGTACCCCTTACAGATACTGAATTTGCTCAGGTATTAACTAAAGTAGGTCAAATAGATAATAGCTTTGAAGCAGCTAAAATTTTAGCAATGGAAGGATCAACTGGCAAAATAGATGGAATTTATCGAGATAATAATCCTAAAGTTACAAGAGGACAAGTAACCTTAACTATCTTTAAGAAAGCAGAAGTTAGAGGAGGAGACTCTAGCTATAAGGTAGCTAGAGAAGTTCAATCAGCCAAGGGAAATCGCTTTGATATTGTGCTATTAATTAATGGTCTACCTTTAATTAATATTGAACAAAAACGAGCTGATAAAACCTTTGATGAAGCCTTTGGACAATTTAAAAGATACTATCGAGATGGAGAATATGTAAATAATTTTATGGCCTTTTCTCAGATGATGGTAATTATGTCAGAAGTAGTAACAAGATACTTTGCTACTCCAAAATCAATTAATGATTTTAATTTAAGCTTTGTTTTCCAATGGGCAGATAAATATAATAAACCAATTAACGATTGGCAAGATGTTGTAAAATACTTTCTAATGATTCCCATGGCTCATCAACTAGTTGGAGATTATTTAATTATTGATGAGGCCCAAGATGAAGAAAATAGAAGACATATGATTATGCGTCCTTACCAGGTGTATGCTCTCCAAGCAGTGGAAGGAGCAGCCTTTGGTTGGGATAATGATGGAGTCCCCCATGGTGGTTATGTTTGGCATACTACAGGATCAGGAAAAACAATAACAAGTTTTAAAACAGCCTTGTTTTTATCAACTCGGGGAGGCTTTGATAAAGTAGTTTTCCTAGTGGATAGAAGAGAACTAGATAATAGGACTAGTGAAAACTTTAAAGCTTATGCAGCTTACGAATCTGTATCAGTAGATGATACAAAGCATACTTATCATCTTAAAAAACAACTTTTATCAAGTAAAAGAGGAATCATAGTAACAACTACATTTAAACTGCATATTTTAATCAAAGATTTAATAGAAGCAGAAGATTATAGTCTTTCTGATAAAAGAATAATTTTTATAATTGACGAAGCTCATAGAACAACTATGGGGCAAATGATGGGAACTATAAAAGGTTTCTTTAAAAAAAATGGATTATTTTATGGATTTACCGGAACACCTTTATTTGATGAAAACAAGACTACAGGTGTTATTAATGAACAAAGCGAAGTTATCGATACAACAGAAAAATTATTTGGACCAGAACTTCATAGATATACTATAGATGAGGCAATTTCTGATGGAAATGTTTTAGGTTTTCATGTTGATTATATTAATACTGGAGAGTTTTTAAGCCATGAAGATCTACGCCAGCAAATAGCAGATAACATACATAGTGAAAAACCAGATAGACCAATTCGTGAAATAGAAAGATTAGTTCAAGAGCTGAGTAAAGCAGAGGTAGAAAGAGAAGCAACAAAAAGGAATCTTTTAGTATATCAAGACCAAACCCATATTCCCCAAGTTGTAAAAGAGATCTTAGCTAATTGGGAATCTCAATCCCAATCTAAACACTTTAATGGAATCTTAACAGTTGCCTATAAGGACAGAGTTCACGCTTATTATAACGAATTTAAAAAAGAATTAGAAAAACAGGATTACAAAATAAATGTAGCGATGACTTTTAGTTTTGGTAGTGAAAATGAAGTAGCTGATGAACCGATAGAAAGAATAAAAACTATGTTTAAAGATTACTCTAAGTTTACTGGTATTGAATTCATATCTGGAGATAATAAAAAAGGCGAACAGGCATACTTTGAAGATTTAGTTGCAAGAGCAACTCGGGGTGGAAGTGGTCGTAACCCAAAAAACATAGACCTTATCATTGTGGCCGACCAACTTTTAACAGGTTATGATTCTAAGTTTTTAAATACCCTTTATGTAGATAGACCTCTTGAACAACAGGGCTTAATTCAGGCTTATTCACGTACTAATAGAGTTTATGGAAAAACTAAAGAGTTTGGAACTATTATTAATTTTAAATATCCAGCTATTACTGAAGAGTTAGTAAATAAGGCTTTAAAACTTTATGGTAGTGGTGGAAAGAGTAGCAGGGTAATAGTAGAACATTATAAAACAGCAGTAGAAAAATATGCTTTAAAAGTTAAAGAAATGATACAAGCTTTAGAGGATCCCACTGAATGGGAGCTTCTTAAGGCAAATGAAAAGGCTAAAGAATTATTTATCTTATCATTTCGTGCTGCCAATGATCAACTAAGATTAGTTATGCAATATTATGAGTTTGAATGGGATGATAGAACATTCAGTATAGATGAACATACCTGGCTTAAATATGTAGGAGCCTACAAGAACTTAATTTTTAAAGATAAAGAACCTGCGGATGATGTAGATATTAATCCATTAATTGGTAAAACAAAACTATCTGGAACTCAGGTAATTGATGCAAATCATATACTTAGCTTAATTGGTTCAAAAATAAAGGTAGAACAAGGAATTCAGAGGGTTGATGATGAAACTCTACGTATAATCCATGAACAAATTCAAGAACTAAGTAATATGGGTGAAGATGAACAAGCAAAATTATTAAAAGAATTTGTTGATACGGAATTAGTTCCTGGAAAATTATCAAGTTTTTTAAACTTTGATGAATCCTTTGAAGCTTGGAAAAAAGAAAAAGTAGAAAAGGAAGTACAAAGTTTTGCAGAATATTGGGGTCTAGATGAGTCTATATTATATAAATCTGTGGAACATTATTCTTTAATTAAAGAAGATGAAATACCTTATATTGATGAACTTTCAAACAGCGTAGATTATGATTCAGCTATAAACAAAGAAACAGGAAATAGGTTAAATCATGTAATGACACTAGTAAACAAAGAACTCCCAGAATGGATGATGGAGACTAAGAGAAAGTATAAATAATATTAAAAAGTGATTATAAATCTTGGAGATATCAAATAATAGATGAAGTTTTAAATACATTTAAAATCAAGAAATCATTAAGTATGAAGAGCTGTCCTTATGATAATCCATAGCTTGAGGAGTACTCCAATAGCTATGGAATAATGAGTGTAAAGTATATATCTGTAATAATTATATAGGAGGGATTAAATGTTACCACCATCCAAAGGAAGTATAGATGAAATATTAAATGGTCAAAACCAATTTATAATTCCTGTATATCAAAGAGCTTATAGTTGGGAAAAGAAACAATGCAGTAGACTATGGGATGACATTGTAGAGATGCAAAAAAGTGATAAGAAAAATCACTTTTTGGGAACAATAGTAAATGTAGCTGAACAATTTGCTCCAACAGGAATAAAGAAATATACAATAATTGATGGACAACAGCGTATTACAACTCTAGTTTTACTTCTAATAGCTCTAAGAGATTATCTAAAAGATAATAAAGATATGAAATATAGTATAAAACCAGAAGTGATAAATGATATTTATTTAAAAAATATGCATAGAGAAGATGATGAACAGTACAAATTAATACTTTCTCAGGGAGATAGAGAAAACTTAATAAAACTAATTGAAAAACAGGTAAATCAAATGGATGAAAATAGTAGAGTTCTACTTAATTACCATTATTTTTATGAATGTATTCTTAAAGAAACCTTATCTCCAGATGATATTTACCAATCAATTGGGAAATTGGAAATTGTAAATATTACACTTGAAAGAGAAAAAGATAATCCACAACAAATATTTGAAAGTTTAAACTCAACAGGAATGGATTTATGCCAATCGGATCTTATAAGAAATTATATATTGATGGGCTTAGAACCAAAATCTCAAAATGGAATTTACAAAACATATTGGAAGCCAATGGAAAATATGTTTCAATATGAAAATCAATCAGAATTAATGGATGACTTTTTTAGGGACTATATTACATCTGTGGAAAGTAAGATACCAACTAAAATTTTAGTATATGAAGAATTTAAGAAGCTTCATGTAAATTTAAATGAAGAAAATGTGGAAGAAATCTGTATAGAAATATATAATTATGCGAATTTATATACTAACATGCATTATGCAAAAGATGATGATAAGAATATAAATATTATTTTTAAAGACATTAAGTCTTTAAAAATGAATGTAGCTTATCCTTTTTTATTAAACATATATAAAGATTATAAAGAAAATAAAATCATGAAAAAAGATTTTGTAGAGATTTTAAAATTATCTGAGGGATATGTTTTTAGAAGAGCAATTTGTGAAATACCTACCAATTCTCTTAATAAAACTTTTGCGACGCTATATGATCAGATCGATAAAAATAATTATTTGAATTCATTGAAGTTCATATTAATTAATTTAGAAACTTATAAGACTTTTCCTAGTGACGATATGTTCTATGAAAGTTTTATATCAAAGGATATGTATAATACAAGAAATAGGGTTTATTTATTATCAAAATTAGAGAATTTTGATAATAAATCTCCGATTCAAATTGAGAATTTTACTATTGAACACATAATTCCCCAAAATAAAAATTTAAATGATTCTTGGCAAAGGTCATTAGGAGAAAACTATAAGGCTATTCAGAAAGAATATCTCCATACTATAGGAAATCTTACATTAACAGCCTATAATCCAGAAATGAGTGATAAAGATTTTATAGAAAAGCTGAATATAGAAGGTGGATTTAAAGAAAGTGCTCTTAGGTTGAATAGATATGTGGTAAAGCAAGAAATATGGAATGAAGAAAAAATTAAAGAAAGAGCAGAAGAACTATATTTGGTAGCTTTAGAAGCATGGAAGTATCCCTATTTAACTGATGAAGAAATAGCTTATTTTCCAGAGGAGCCTGATGAAGAAAATCTTTATACTATTAATTCATATTCTTTTTCCAAAGAAAGTGAAGAGCTTTATAATAAAATACATCTAAATATTATAGACGCCTTTCCTAATACGAGAGTTGAATATACTAAGCGCTATATAGCTTACAAATATGAAACAAATTATTGCGATATTATTCCTCAGAAAAAAGGATTAAAAATATACATTAACATGAAGTTTGATGAAATTGATGATCCATACAAAATCGGAAGAAATGTAACGGATATAGGCACATGGGGAAATGGTGATATGGAAGTTATGATTGAAGATGAAACCCAAATACCTTATTTAATAAATATAATTGAACAATCATATGATAGGCAAATTGATTAAGAAATTTTATAAAATTAATATAGAATTTCTTAGATTATAATTTACAAAAAATGAAATAATATTCTAGACCAAAAACAAACAAGCTTATGGCCAACAAAAGAATTTTCAAAAATTAAAAAAAACACATATTTCTTTTAGTAACACATTGTAGTACTATATATTCGAGGTGATTATTTCATGAGTACAATTACAATTAGATTAAATGAAGAAGAAAAAAGAATGTTTAATGAATATGCAAAATTAAGAAACAAGCCATTATCTACTATATTAAAAGAAAGTTTAGAAGAAAAAATTGAAGAGGAAATAGATTTAAAAGCAATATTAAAGTATGAAGAAAGCCTTGAAAATAATGAAGTTGAATATATTTCTTTCGATGAAGTTAAAAAAAGATTAGGAATATAATATGAAGTATCAAATTGTCTTTAGTAAAGAAGCTGATAAACAACTGAGAAGAATAGATATAACCCAACAAAGAATTATAGCTAATTGGATAGAAAAGAATTTAGAAAACACAGATAATCCTAAAATATTTGGTAAAGCTTTAAAAGGTAGTTTAAGAGATTATTGGAGATATAGAGTTGGCAATTATAGAATTATTGCAGAAATTAATAATAATGAAATTAAAATAATAATAATTAATATAGGCCACCGAAAAGACATTTATAGGTGAATTTGTTTTAATAAGTCTGTTATTCCAGGTATTAGTATTATTATGCAAATTATAAAAATACAAGGGAGAGATAAAACATGAAAATTGTAATTTTAGAATCATTAGGTATTAATAATGAGGAATTAGCTAAAGTAACTAAACCTTTAATCGACAATGGTCATGAATTAATCCAATACGATGATAAAGTGGATGATAAGATACTTAAAACTAGAGTCAAAGATGCAGACGTATTAATAGTAGCTAATATGCCACTAAGTGGTGAAGTGATAGATGCTGCAGAAAAATTAAAATTTATTTCAGTGGCATTTACAGGTTATGATCAGATAGATATAGAGAAGTGTAAAGAGAAAGGTATTAAAGTTTCTAATGCTGGGGGTTATAGTACTAATTCTGTGGCAGAATTAGCTTTTGGACTTATGATAGGACTCTTACGTAACATTGTAATTTTAGATAGTGTAGCAAGGGAAGAAGGTACAAAAAGCGGCTATGGACAATTTGATTTAAAGGGTAAAACTCTAGGAATATTAGGTACTGGAGCAATAGGTAGTGCGGTGGCTGAACTAGGCTTAGCCTTTGGTTGTAATGTAATTGCTTTTAGTAGAAAGGAAAAACAAGAGTTATTGGACAAAGGTGTAAAATATTTGCCTTTGGAAGATGTTTTAAAGATAAGTGATATAGTAACAATTCATATGCCATTAACAAATGAGACTAGAGGTATGATTAGTAAAAATAGACTAGAGTTAATGAAACCAACTTCAATATTAATAAACACTGGAGTTGGGCCTATAGTGGATAATAATGCATTAGCAAAGGCACTAGAAAATGGCACAATAGCTGGTGCTGGTTTAGATAGAACAGATATGGAACCTCCAATTCCTATGGATTACCCATTATTATATGCTCCTAATACCATCATAGTTCCCCATATAGGGTTTGCAACGGAAGAAGCCTTAATAAGAAGAGCAGAAATTACAGTTAACAATATTATTAAATGGGAAAAAGGAGAACAAGAAAATATAGTTATTTAAAACATAATTAAAATAAAACTGTATAATAGGAAAGCTATTAGAAAGTCCAACTAAGGACTAAAAGGAGAAGTTTAATTGTTATTTGAAGAATTAAATATAAGTGAGCCTATTCAGAAGGCTTTAAAAACTGAAGGATACACTAATCCCACACCAATACAAGTAAAGGCAATCCCTTTTCTTTTAAAAGGAAAAGACTTATTAGGATGCGCTCAAACAGGAACAGGAAAAACTGCTGCCTTTGCTATACCTATATTACAAGGTATCTCAAAAGAACCCGTTAACTTAAAAGGAAAAAGACAAATAAAAGCATTAATATTAGCACCAACAAGGGAGCTTGCCATACAAATTAACGACAGTTTCAAGGCCTATGGAAGAAACCTTAAACTAAAATCATTAGTGATATATGGAGGAGTTTCACAAAATCCACAAACAAAGTACCTGGGTATTGGAATAGATATTCTTGTTGCAACTCCAGGGAGACTTTTGGATCTAATAAACCAGGGGTTTGTTAAATTAAATGCTGTAGAATATTTTGTCTTAGATGAAGCAGATCAAATGTTAGACATGGGAATGCTTCAAGATGTAAAAAGAATCATTAAATATATTCCAACTAAAAGACAAACAATGCTTTTTTCAGCTACAATGCCTGATGAGATTGCAAAACTTTCTAGTACGATACTTTCAGACCCCATTAGGGTTGAAGTAACTCCTGTATCATCAACAGTAGATATTATTAAACAGGAAGTTTATTTTGTTAATAAGAGTAACAAGACACCTTTATTAATTGAATTATTGAAAAATGAAGAAGTTCAATCAGCTTTAGTTTTTTCAAGAACAAAGCATGGGGCAGATAAAATTGTTAAAGCTTTAATTAAGTCGGGAAATCCCGCAGAGGCTATTCATGGAAACAAGTCTCAAAATGCAAGACAAGCTGCACTGAACAACTTTAAAGCTAGAAAAACTAGAGTTCTGGTTGCTACAGATATTGCAGCCAGAGGAATTGATATTGATGAGTTATCCCATGTTTTTAATTTTGATCTTCCGGAAGTTCCGGAAACCTATGTCCACAGAATTGGGCGTACAGGTAGAGCCGGACTTGGTGGTATAGCTATTGCCTTCTGTGATCAGGAAGAAAAACCTTTATTAAAGGAAATTCAGAAGCTAATATCAAAAACATTACCTGTAGTGGAAGGACATCCCTTTCCCTTGGTTGAAATTCCACCAGAGATAAAAGCTGCACAACCTGCAAAAAAGCTGGCAGTCAAAAATTCCCAGGTAAGAAACAGAAGACCAAAATATAAAAAGTAAGTTGGAGGAAGTATGAGCAAAATAATAAAAGTGACCTTAATAGTTTCTCTTATTTCTCTGCAAATATTTGCATTAAGTGGATGCAATTCCAATAAGAAGGATGATACTGTTGTAACAATTCGGAAATATTACCAGCCACCTGAAAGTATGAAAGATAAAGATTCTATTATTCTTCAGGGCGCTGGTTCCGGCGAATACTTGGAAGTTTCCGTCCAAGGAAAGATTTTTAATTTTAAAAATATTACTCTCTCCTGGGACGAAAACAAAATGGAGCTAATTGAAGAAGAGATTATTAATCAACTTGAAGAAGTTGAAAATAAAACTATTATTATAGAAACTTATTTGCCTGAAGGAATTCCCCAGGAAAAAGTCACTTGGGAACTATCTGATGGTGAAAAATTTGAGCATATTGTTGCTGAAGACGGAAAAGGTAATTAAAAATTTTATCTTAGCGACTCAAAAAATTTTGAGTAATATATAATCCATCATTATAACTTGCCCCGATGCCTAATTCCTTTAGCTCGGGGTTTAATATATTTTTTCTGTGCCCAAGACTGTTCATTAACCCATGGTGAGATTCAATGGCGTCGTAATAGCCTTCACCCCAGGAAATATTTTCTGCAGCAATAATAAATCCAATCATTCCATCCCTCATACGGTCGAAGGGACTTTCCCCTGAGAGGGAAGTGTGGCTAAAGTAATTATTGTCAGCCATATCTTTGCTGTGAAGATATGCAACATCAGCCAACTGGCTGTACCAGGAAAAAGGGTTTAGCCCATGGTTTATTCTGGCTGTATTATCCAGCTCAAAGTGAATAGAAGACTGTGCTTTTTCGATTTTAGACAGATTGCCTTCACCGGCGTAGGAAGTGATTTTAGGTATATCGGCAGGATTAGAATATCTAATATTGTAATTAAGAACTATAATGTCGCTTAATAATGACTCTGCAGAAAGAATCCGTACACCTCTTATTTTATTATTATCATGAATATCCAAATAAAAGATTGTTGCAACATTATCTTTTATTAATACCTTTTTTTCTTCTGAAGAACTGAAAGTTGCAGTTAAACTCGCCTTGCGGAATTCATTGTTGTTATTAATACCTTTATAGGTTTCCCCTATTTTCTCACCATCATATTCCGAGCCCTTTTGACTGGTAAAAATATATTGAATCTGATTATCTTTGTAGCTTACTAGATAGTAGTCGGAATAATTATTATGATAAGATCTTAGTTCAGTGTTGGCAGGGCCGGCAAGAATATTTTTTGGAGTGCACAGAATGTTTTCTGCTTGAGTTAGTGCCATTCCGATATTAAGGGTATCAGGGCTCAGCTTTTCAAAAGAATCAGAGAATATTTCTACACTTCTTGTAAAGCCATTCCAATAAACTTCCCTTCCAAGACTTTCTGAAATAAATCGGAGAGGAACCATAGTTCTGCTGTCAATAATTAACGGTGGGGCATCAAGAGTATAAGATTCGGAGCCGATTTGGGCTACAGAATCTCCAATTTTCAGATTGACTGAAACATTATCTTTTATCCCGGTAACTGTTTGAGTTTCAGAGTACCATTGAACCTCTGCCCCCAGTTTTTCAAAAATACCTCTCATTGGAACCATTGTTCTGTCATTTATGATTGTTCCTTCAAAATTTTGCAATTCTCCATCAATGTAGACGTTAATTGAATAAGCTGGAACAGAAAAAAATAATAAGATTAAAATAAAGCCAAGAGATTTTATAAATTTATTTTTCAAAATAGATCCTCCTAGAAATACAGTTAAATTGCTTTTGAGCTTTCTTTAGGATTAGTATACAATAAGTTTATAAGACAAAATAATATATCTTTTTAAAGGGTGAGAAGGTTGGATTACCAAAGATTGCTTAAGAAGAAAATGGAATATGAAAAGATAAAAAAAGATCTGCCGGAAGCTACTGTAAAAAGTTATATGCAATCCTTCGAGTTGGAGTATACTCATAATTCCACAGCGATAGAAGGAAATACCCTTACCCTCCTTGAAACCAAGGTAGTTATAGAGGAAGGTTTATCTGTAGGGGGAAAACACTTAAGAGAAATATACGAAGTTATTAACCATAATAAAGCTTATCAATATATTAAGAAATGTATATCAGAAGATCTTATTCTAAGTGAAGAAATTATTAAAAATATACACAATATCTTAATGGAAAATATTATTTCAGGCGGAATCTACAGAAATGTTGACGTTTATATTTCTGGTGCTGAACATACTCCCCCATCACCTACAGAGATGTATCAACAAATTAAAAATTTTTATTTTGATTTATTAGAGAAAAAATTTGCCAATGAAATTGAATTGGCAGCCTGGACACATGCTGAATTTGTTAGTATACATCCTTTTGTTGATGGTAATGGAAGAACCGGAAGGTTAATAATGAATTATCAGCTTATGAAAAATGGTTTTTTACCTCTATCAATAAAAAAAGAATCAAGATTAGAGTATTTTAACACCCTGGAGGAATATGCAGTAAAAGGTAACTTAGATCCCTTTGTTGACATGCTTTTGATTCTTGAAGAAGAACAGCTGGATAAATATTTGAATATGAAAAAAACAATTTAAGTTTGTCACTTATTTGTCATATTCTTGTTTTACAATTAAGGTGTAAAATAAAACAGGAGATGATTTATTATGAATAAGAAAACAGTTGTATATTTTTTGATTCTTGTTGTTATCGGTGGATTAATATTTTCTGGCTGCAAAAATGTTGATAATGAGGTTAAAGAAATTCAGGAAGAAGTTACAGTACAGCCAGTAAATCACGATTTAAATCCAAATCCAGTATCTATTGCTGAAGAAGCTAAAGAGTTATCCTTAGAAGGATATGGGGCTAAAGGTGCCTTAGCAGATAGTGATTTAACGGTTAATGATATGTTAATGTATGCAGTGCAAGATGAATATTTGGCGAGAGGGGAATATTTAGCGATCATAGATAAATTTGGGAGTCAGACACCTTATGCTAATATAGTGAAATCTGAAGAGACACATTTGGCTTTTTTAGAGGAAGTATATAATTCATATGGTATAGAATTTCCTTCAGATACTTCTGCAGATCATATTATTATTCCGGAAGATTTATTAGAAGCAGCGAAAACTGGAGTACAAGCTGAGATTGATAATATAGCAATGTATGAGTTGTTTTTAAGCTATGATTTGCCTGAAAATGTTTACGAAGTATTTAATGCTCTAAAAAAAGGTTCAGATAGTCATTTATTAGCCTTTCAAAAACAAGTTGATCGATTAAGTTAATTATTTTTCTAGTAGCCACTTTGGGATTTTTCAAAATCCTTAAGTGGCTATTTTTAATTCTTAGAGGTACAATAGTACTTAAAAAAGGAGGGTATTATGGGGAAAAAATTTTGTAATTTTGCTACTATTGTTTTTCTTTTTGTGGTTCTAAGTTTTTCTGTAACGGCTTTCGCAGCATATTCTGATATCAGTCTTTATATTGAAAGACCAGCAGCTGAAGCAGGAAACAGGTTCTATTCTGGTGGGAAATATGAACCTAAAGTTGGATCTCTTTTAGGAATGTTTGCCGAAGGAGATGAAGCTGTACATAATCCTTGGACGGGTAGTCCATTTTATTTTGATGGTGTTCCAGAGCTAACAGGGAAAAAACACGCTATGTATATGATATATTTACATTATGGTGTACATGATTTTAATCATTATTTATCTCATTATAATAAAGCTAAAGGCACAGGAGTTGGAATGCAGATTTCCCTTGAACCTATTAGTGGGCTTGAAAGTGTTGTTGATGGTGATTATTTAAGAACTTTTGCCAGACAGGCAAAAGATACTGGGTTACCAATTATTCTTCGTTTTGCAAATGAGATGAATGATGGCAGTAATCCTTGGGGAAATAAAGACCCAGAGTTGTATAAAGAAAAATTCAGATTAGTTGCAAAAATAATGAGAGAAGAAGCTCCTAACGTTGCAATGTGTTGGTCTCCAAATGATTGGCCCTTTGATAATTCTTCAGATAAATATTATCCTGGAGATGAATATGTAGATTGGGTAGGGGTAAGCAGCTATCCTCCTTATACTTCTAATACAAAAAGCAAGCATAATACTAAGTTTACAGACAGAATAAAACATATTTATGATAAATATGCTGCTAGAAAACCTATTCTTTTATCAGAAGGAGCACCAATTCAAAATATTGAATTTGAGGAGGAGCCTTCTGTAACTTATGTTGCAGCAAAAGAAGTTAAAGAATTCTATGATGAAATAGCAAGAAAATATCCAAAAATAAAGGCTGTTTTTTATTGGAGTAATGAAGAAGATTATGGTGCAAAAAGAAAATGTAAGTTATCAACAAACCCAACAGTGTTAGCAGCATATAAAAAGGCAATTGAATCACCATATTTCTTAAAAGAAGTTGATCGTTTGGATAGCACAATATATTTTGCAGATGTGAGCAATACTGTTGTACAGCCAGAAATGCAAAAGTTAAGTGCTTTTGTTGCATTAAATGGACGACTTGATATCGGCAAAGTGGCCTATAAAATAAATGGGCAGTATGTGGGAGAAAAAACCGGATCGCCTTATGAAATTTCTGTTGATTTTAAGGCATATGAAGGTCAGACTGTTAAAATATTGGCTGATGTATATAGCGAAAACGGTAGTTACATTTCCAGCAAAACTATTACTGCCAAAGTAGGCGGAAATCTTCCTGTTCCTACACCAAAAGTAGTTACAACTTCCACAGGAATAAAAATAGTCCCATCTAATCATAATATTACTCTAAATGGAGAGAAAGTTGAGATTCCTTGTTATAACATAAACGGGAATAATTTTTTCAAGTTGAGAGATTTAGGAGTAGTGATGAATCAGTCAAATTCAAAGTTTGATGTTGGATATGATGAAATTATGAAAAAAATTACTCTTCAAAAAGGTAACTCATATTCTGGAGTTAATCGAGTAACGGCAAAAGTTGAGTTAAAAAACAATCCAAACGTTCAGGTAAGTCCTCAATCTTTAATAATAAGCAATAAAGAGATATCTGGAATAAGTGCTTATCTTGTAGATGGAAATAACTATTTTAAATTAGCAGATTTAGCAAAACACCTTAATTTTACGGTAAACTGGAATGGTCAAAGTAATACAATAGAACTAGAAGTAATATAATATTTAAGTAAATTTGCAAATCCCTCATTTAAATGGGGGATTTTTCCCTTTTTTAGTTTCAATAATATTTTTATTGGTTATATTTTATTTGCAGTTATTGCAATATAAAAGAAAGGTTGTGAAGAATATGGAAAGGAAAAGCTTTCTAATCAAAAATAATTTTCTTGTAATGTTTTTGCTGCTAATTTTTCTCGCAGGAATAACATCACCCTTATATGCATTCAAACTTAACATAAGCAAAGCTGAAATGACATTGGAAGTTGGCCAGCAAGGTGATTTTTATGTCCAGGGATTTTCAGGAACAGGTTGGCTGGAATATAAATCATCCGTTGTTACTGTAGTAGATAAAGCCTCAGTAAAAATTGAATCTGTAACCCTGGTGCCATCTGTATTAAATCTTGAAGTTGGAGAGGAAATACAGTTAAATGTAAAAATAACACCGGCAGATGCAAATCTAGGTGATGTTGTTTTGGGCTATTAAGATAGTGAGATAATAGAGATTAGTTCGGATGCAGTGGTTAAAGGAAAGGCTTTAGGACAAGCGGAAATAATTGCCCATACCAGAGACAAAAGTATAGAAGCCAGGGCTGAAGTTTATGTTGGTAGTGATCTAGATAAAATTGGCATAGTACTTGATAATGTATGGACAAAATTTAAGGAATTTCTTAGAGGAGAATCCTTTGCAGTACAAGTTCCATCTGCTACCTGCGGAGTAAGGGGATGATGAAATGAAAAATAGTAGAAGAAAATATATAAAAATAATATTTATTGCCTTGTTACTTTTTGTTTTTGCCATTTCCGGATGCTCTAAAAAGGTAGAAGTCTCAGAAGAATTTGATTATGACGGCGAACTTAAAGGGAACCTTGCAAATGGTCAGGGTAAATTCTATGAAAATGGTGTTCTAAAATATGAAGGGGAAATAAAAGAAGGAATGCCTGCTGAAAATGGAACATATTATGATACAGAAGGAAAAGTAATAAACAAGTAAATAATGAAATGAAATAAGAAGGCGATATTCGCCTTCTTATTTCATTAAAAGCTGGTTTTGGTGAAATAAGAGTGATATAATAGGCTCAAAGTAGGTGATTATATGACTTTTTCAGGAAAATACAGAATAAATTTAAAAGGTGAAATGGAGTATAGGTCTTTTATTCCAACTCAACTTCCTCTGGATAAAAAAATAGAATTGGATGATGAGATTATAAAGATTCTAACCAATGCCCATCGGAGTTTAATGAAATTGGAAGTAATTTCTACCCGTATTCCCAGTGTACCTTTATTTGTATCAATGTATGTAAGGAAAGAGGCTCTTCTTTCTTCTCAGATTGAGGGAACCCAGGCAACATTGGACGATATTTTGGATCCTGATGCAGAGGAAAATAATAATATTAATGTTGAAGAAGTAATAAATTATATAAAAGCATCAGATTATTCCATTGAAAGACTTAAAACTCTGCCAATTTGCAAGAGATTAATACTGGAAACACATGAAATTTTATTAAAAAATATTCGAGGTGGAGAAAAGAACCCCGGAGAATTTAGGAATAGTCAGAATTGGATTGGCCCTGGTGGAAGTACACTTAAAAATGCAAGGTATATTCCTCCTAATGTTGAAGATATGAATATTGCTTTGGATAATTTAGAAAAATACATTAATTCTCAAGATGAGACAGATCCATTAATAAAAATAGCATTAATTCATTATCAATTTGAAACTATTCATCCATTTTTGGATGGAAACGGAAGAATTGGGAGGTTATTGATAAATTTATTTTTGCGTGATCGGGAAATTCTAACATATCCAACTTTATATATTTCATATTACTTGAAAAGAAATAGAATAGAATATTATGACAGGCTAAATGAAGTAAGAGAAAAAGATAATTACGTGCAGTGGATTAAATTTTTCTTAAAAGGCATCTTTGAATCAGCTGAAGATGCATTATCAAGCATTGATAAGTTAATTGCTTTACACGATAAAAACATGGAAATTGTTATTCAGGAAGATTCCAGAGAAAAATCTCTCTTAAGACTTTTTGAGTATATAGAAAAGAAACCAATAATAGAGATAAATAAAACTGCAAAAGAGCTGGACTATACCTACAATACTGTATCTAAAAATATAAAAAAACTTGAAAATCTAGGAGTACTAAAACAATCAGGTGCAGCAAAAAGAAACAGGAATTTTGTTTATGAAGATTATTTAAATATTTTGAGGAAAGATACTTGACATTAACGTTGCGTGAAGGTTTATCATAGAGTCATCAGGGGGTGTAATCATGGAATACACAATAAAAAAACTTGCAGAACTAGCAGGAATTACCACCAGGACTCTAAGGTATTATGATGAAATTGATATTCTTAAGCCGGCAAGAATAAATTCATCAGGTTACCGGATTTATGGTAAATATGAGGTTGATAAACTTCAGCAGATAATGTTTTACCGAGAACTGGGAGTGGAGTTGGATTTAATTAAGTCAATTTTGTCATCTTCATCCTTCAGCAATCTTGACGCTCTCAAAGGACATCATGAAAAACTCCTTGATAAAAAGAATCAGCTGGATATGTTGATAAACAATGTTGAAAAAACAATTTCAGCAGCGGAGGGGAGAAATACAATGTCGGATAAAGAAAAATTTGAAGGATTTAAGAAAAAAATGGTTGAAGATAACGAGAAGAAGTATGGCAGGGAAGTAAGAGAAAAATATGGAGAAGATGTTGCAAATAAGTCAAATAAAAAAGTTCTTGGAATGAGCCAAGAGGAATATGATAAGTTGGAGAGGCTTAATCAGGAGCTAAATGAAACATTAAAGCTTGCTTGTGAAGAAGGTAATCCTTCAAGTGAACTTGCTCAAAAGGCCTGCCAGCTCCATAAAGAATGGCTATCTTTTTACTGGACTGAATATTCAAAGGAAGCCCATATGGGATTAGCTCAGATGTATGTTGATGATGAGCGATTTGCAGAATACTATAATAAAATACATCCCGGATGTGCTGTATTTCTCCGGGATGCAATGAAAATCTTTACAAAATGAAAATAATTTAAAAGAGTGTAGATGTTTATTCAGCTACACTCTTTTTTGATTTTAAATATCTTTAAACTGATGTACAACCTTTTCTAATTTTTCTGCGGAATCTTTGAACAGCTTTACTTCCTCATCGCTAAAGGTTTCTGTGAGCCTTTTTTCAACTCCGTTGTTACTCACTATACATGGCAGGCTGGTTGCAATACCATTTACACCATATTCTCCTTTTAAAATCGTGCTTACTGTAGAAATTGTGGTTCTTCCGTTTATAATTGCATCTGCAAGAGAGGCAACGGAGGTAGGAATTCCAAAATGAGTTTTACCTTTGGTTTTAATTATATCTGCTCCCAGAACTAGCTCCGTATTAACACTTAGATGATCTGCAATTGCTCTTACAAACCTGGAACTGTCTAGTAAACATCCTGTGCCGAAAACACGCCCCTCAGGTAATCCAGTCCATTCAATGGCTTTTTGGGTGATTATATCTACAGGATTAGTAATTAAAAGGATAATTCCTTTTGTGTAATGGGGAGCAAGATTTTCCAGGACGCTTTTAACTATGGATAGATTCCCTTCAGCCAGCTCCAGGCGTGTTTCTCCTTCTCTCCGGTTTCTCCCCGCAGTAATGATTATCAAATCACTGTCTTTGCAATCTGAATAATCTCCAGCATAAATTGAACCTGAGCCCATTGATGGAATACCGTGGGCGATATCTAAAATTTCTCCCTGAGAAGCTTTTTTGTTAATATCTACAAGGACTATTTCCCTTGCCAGCTCCTTCATCATTAGAGCATAAGCTGTAGTTGAACCAACAAATCCAGTACCAATTATTGCAACTTTCTTTTTGTATGGAATATTTTTAATATTAGTTTTAAACAACATAATCTCACATCCAGTCATATAATTTTTAATAACTTACCCAAAAAGTTGCACTTTAAATACTGTATACAAAAGGAATGGTTTTTGTAAAACTGCAAAAACTAAACAGATATTCTTTGTAAATTTACATAGAAAAACTTGACACTAAATAGGATCCGCCATATAATAAACATCATAAGTTAGTTTTGCCGAACTTTTTTGTTAAAGGAGATGTCCTAATGGAAATGGCTGTATTTAGCAGTTTATTTAAAAACAGAGCACTAAGCAGAAAATCAATAAAAGAATCAGAAAACAGGAATCTAACCCATTGTGATGTTAATATTCCCTATTTAATCAAGAAAATTGACGCCCAGGATAAGGAAATGGAGAAGTTTCTTTTTACTCTTGGTTGTTATGAAGGGGAAAGAATTACTGTGATATCCATATTGGCAGATAATTACATTATAAATGTTAAAGACGCCAGATATAGCATAGACAAAGAATTGGCCCAGGGGATTCTTATATAAACAAAAGAAACCCCGGCTCTTTTTTTAAATAATTTGTTAGCCAAAACTAACATCAAAATATAAGGAGGAAGATTATGCGCTTCGCATTGGCAGGTAACCCCAATAGTGGTAAGACAACATTGTTTAACGCAATTACAGGAAAAATTGAACAAGTAGGAAACTGGGCAGGAGTAACAATTGCCAAAAAAGAGGGATATTTGAAAAAAAATCTTAATCTAGGAAAAGAAAAAATTAGAATTGTTGATCTTCCTGGAGTGTATTCCCTTACACCCTTTACCTCTGAAGAAAGTATTACCTACGATTTTGTCAAGGAAGAAAATCCTGATGTGATTATTAATATAGTAGATGCTACAAATCTTAGCAGGAGCTTGTTTTTCACAACTCAGTTATTGGAGCTGGGAATTCCTCTTGTTATTGCATTAAACAAAGGTGACCTTTTGGAGAAAAAAGGAATAAAAATTGATAAAAATCTTCTTGGGGAAAAGCTTAATGTAGCTGTTGTTGAAACGGTTTCCACTATGGATAAAGGACTAGATAAACTTATCCTGGAAGCAGTATCATCCTCAGAGAAAATTCAAAAGAATAATCTGCCTTCAGGTCTTGATGATGATAAAAAACGTTTTGCTTTTGTAGATGAAATAGTAAAGGAAATTGAAATCAGAGAAATTTCCAGTCATAAGCAAACAAAACAAGATGCAATAGACAGAATAGTAACAAATAAATTTTTAGGTATCCCAATTTTTGCTGTAGTAATCTTCGCAGTATTTTCTGTATCTCAAACTTATCTTGGCCCCCTTCTTGCTGATTTTCTTGTTGGATGGATAGATAAATTTTATGTATATATAGCTTCTTTCCTTGGGGAAAATGCATCTCCAGTTTTAAGCGCTTTGCTTCTTGATGGAATAATTGGTGGTGTGGGAGCGGTAATGGGTTTCCTTCCTTTGATAATGGTACTCTTCTTTATGCTGGCTCTTCTTGAAGACAGTGGCTATATGGCAAGAGTTGCTGTAGTAATGGACAGACATCTTAAAAAAGTTGGATTGTCAGGAAAATCGATTATACCAATGATAATTGGAACAGGTTGTGCAATACCGGGAGTAATGGCCACAAGGACTATAAAGAATGAAACACAACGCAGGACAACTGCAATGTTAACTCCTTTCATGCCCTGTGGTGCAAAACTTCCGATAATAGCCCTCTTTGCAGGTGTCTTTTTTGAGGATGCTGCCTGGGTTGGAACTTTAATGTATTTCGTTGCAATTTTTATAATTATAATTGGGGCTCTTTTGGTTCAAAAAATAACTAAAGAGGGACCTTCAAGAAATTACTTTATTTTAGAATTGCCGGAATATAAATTTCCAAGTTTAAAAAGAGCCACATTAAATATGTTTTCAAGAGGAAAAGCTTTTATTATGAAAGCCGCAACAATTATTTTAATATGTAACGCAGCAGTGCAAATTATGCAAAGTTTTACCTGGAATTTCCAAGTTGTTGAAGAAGGAATGGAAAGTGCCAGCATTTTAGCGGGTATATCTGCTCCCTTTGCTTTTATCTTTATTCCTCTGGGCTTTGGAGTATGGCAGTTAACTGCAGCAGCAATTACAGGATTTATTGCGAAAGAAAACGTAGTAGGAACCCTTGCGGTTGTTTATGGAATTACTAATTTCATCGATACTGAAGAATTAGCGTTAGTTTCAGGAGCAGCAGATGTTGCCTCCGTTATGGGACTAACTTCTGTTGGGGCATTAGCATATTTAATGTTTAATCTTTTTACTCCTCCTTGTTTTGCAGCTATCGGAGCAATGAATGCAGAAATGGATAGCAAAAAATGGCTTTGGGCGGGAATAGGTTTTCAATTTGGAATAGGCTATACTGTAGCGTATTTTGTTTACCAAACGGGAACTCTTTTAACAACAGGAAGTTTTGGAGCAGGAGCAATTCCTGGTTTAATCGGAGTGATTGCCTTTTTCGCAACAATAACTTATCTTATTAGAAAGAGAGAACAAGAAGTTAACTTGAGAGTGGGGGAGGTACATTAAAATGGCAGATATAATTTTAACTGCAGTTATTGTTTTAATTATTGGGGCAGCTTCCCTGAAAATGATTCGGGATAATAAAAAAGGCAGCAAGTGTGCCGGATGTCCCTACGCAGATCAAGCTACAAATGCTTGTAACTATAAAAAATAAATTTTATTGATAAAATAAATTAAAGTAATTGACCATTCCACTTCATAGTGCTATATTTAATGATAATTTAATATTCATTAATAAAATCGTTGATGGAGAGAGTAAGTTTCAATAAGAAAGTTTCAGAGAGCTGGGGTTAGGTGGGAGCCCGGTACGAGTATGTTGAATCCGAAAATCACTCCTGAGGTGCGGACCGAAAAAGTTATTTAGTAGGCTCCGACGGTATCCTCCGTTACAGGGAGAACATATGATAGTATGTTTTAGTGATTAATGGGTGGTACAGCGAATGTTGATATAGACCTTCGTCCCTTAAGGGATGAAGGTCTTTTTATATTTAGGAGGGAAAAAAATGACAAGTAATGAAATGGTAGAATTTCGCTGGCATGGA
Organism: uncultured Eubacteriales bacterium; assembly: GCA_964642925.1. Classification (GTDB taxonomy): domain Bacteria; phylum Bacillota; class Peptococcia; order Peptococcales; family SKKY01; genus SKKY01. The sequence goes on from CAZXPJ010000023.1 coordinate 21,089, forward strand.
CGAGGTGGCCAGGGTGTAAAAATGGCTTGTTTATTATTAGCAGAAGTTGCAGGTCTTCAAGGGAAGTATGTGCAGGGGTTCCCGGAATATGGTCCAGAACGTATGGGGGCACCAATTACTGCCTACGACCGAATAAGTACAGAAAGAAGTAATATTCATTCTTTTATCTATTATCCTGACTACGTAATTGTCGTAGATGAAACTCTCCTGGATAGTGTTGATGTAACCTCCGGCTTAAAAAAAGAAGGAGCGTTAATAATTAATACCCCATCATCAGGAGAAGAAATTCGCAAAAAGCTAAGAGGCTGGGAAGGAAGAGTTTATACTATTGATGCCCGCAGCATATCAGAAGAAATACTTGGCAAAAATTTTCCAAATACTCCAATGCTGGCTGCAGCGGTAAAAGTTAGCGGAGCCTTAGATACAGAACAGTTTTTAGAAGAAATAGAAAAATCCTTTAAACATAAATTTGCTTCAAAACCCCAGGTTATTGAAGGGAATATGGCAACTCTTAGGAAATCTATGGAGGAGGTATCAGCTCAATGATAAAAGCTAAAGATATAAACGAGAATACACCCTGGCAAGATTTGACTCCAGGGGGAGAAATATATGAAGGTGGAACAGCGAGAGATTTTAATACTGGAACCTGGAGAACAAATACCCCGGTTTTTCATGAGGAAGCCTGCAAACACTGTATGCTTTGTGTACCTTTTTGTCCCGATAATGCAATTCCTGTAAAGGATGGAAAGCGTCTTGATTTTGATTTTGATCACTGCAAAGGTTGTGGAATTTGCATGGAAGTTTGTCCTTTCCCAGCTATAACAATGAAAAGCGGAGGTAGCCCAGAATGAGATTAAGTTTATCCGGTAATGAAGCAGTAGCAAATGCTATTAAACAAATAAATCCCGATGTTATGGGAGCTTTTCCAATCACTCCATCAACGGAAATAACTGAATATGTTGCAACTTTTGTAGCCAATGGTGAAATAGATACAGAATATGTAACTGTGGAATCAGAGCACAGCTCAATGTCAGTTTGTATTGCTGCAGAAGCTGCGGGAGCCAGATCTGTTTGTGCAACATCCTCTTGTGGTTTAGCTCTAATGTATGAAATGCTTTATGTAGCTGCATCCAGCAGACTCCCTGTAACCTTAGCTTGCGTAAACAGGGCCCTTTCAGGTCCGATTAATATTAATAATGACCACTCTGATTCAATGGGAGCAAGGGACAGCGGGTGGATACAAATTTATGCAGAGAATAATCAGGAAGCTTATGACAACTTTATTATGGCTATGCCAGTTGGAGAATCTCCAGAGGTGCGTCTCCCGGTGATGACTTGTATGGATGGATTTATTACAAGTCACTCAGTTGAAAATATTGAGCTTTTGGAAACAGAGAAAGTTAGAAATTTTGTTGGAGAATTTAAGCCTGAAAATTATCTTCTAAAAAAGGAAAATCCAATGGCAGTAGGTCCCTATGATATAAGCGCTTATTATATGGAACACAAGGTCCAGGAAGCTGAGGCAATGAAGGCAGCTAAAAAAAGAATTTTAGAAGTTGCCGCAGAATTTGAAAAGATTTCAGGTAGAAAATATGGCCTGATAGAAGAATACAGAATGGAAGATGCAGAATATGCACTGGTACTAATTGGCTCAAGTGCAGGTACAGCTAAAGCAGCTGTAGATATGTTGAGAGCCCAGGGAAGAAAAGTTGGAATTATTAAAGTAAGAGTTTTTCGCCCCTTCCCCGGCGAAGAGCTGGCGAAGGCTTTATCTAAAACAAAGGCGGTTGCAGTTATGGACAAATCCGAAGGTTTTTCCGCACAGGGTGGACCACTATTCGCTGAAACAAGAAGTGCTTTATATGATTTAAAAGAAAGACCATACCTTGTAAATATAGTATACGGGCTTGGGGGAAGAGATTTTAAAACAGAAGATGCAGAGTATTTATTTAACCGTTTGGAAAATATAGCAGCAACAGGAGAAACGGGACCAGTTTATTCCCACATGGGTCACAGATCAAAGGAGGCTGGAAAATGAATAAAACATATAATTTGAAAAAAGAAGTAGAAAAACCAGTCCGTCTTACAGGTGGCCACAGACTTTGCGCCGGCTGTGGTGCAGGTATTGTAACCACCAGTGTACTCAGAGCCCTTGAGGAAGAAGACAAAGCAGTAGTAACAAATGCAACAGGTTGTTTGGAAGTTTCAACTTTTATGTATCCCTACACAGCATATACAGACAGCTTCATTCACTCCGCCTTTGAAAATGCCGCAGCAACATGTTCTGGAACTGAGGCAGCTTACAGAGCTTTGAAACGCAGGGGAAAAGTAAAAGAAAACTTTAAATTTATTACCTTTGGTGGTGATGGTGGTACCTATGACATTGGCTTTCAGTCATTATCTGGAGCAATGGAAAGAGGCCATGATATGGTTTATGTTTGTTATGATAATGAAGCTTATATGAATACAGGAGTTCAAAGAGCTTCCTCCACCCCAAGCTATGCAAGAACAACAACAACACCAATCGGTTCAGAAAATAACGGTAAAAAGCAAAATAAAAAAGATCTTACAGAAATTATGGTAGCTCACAATATTCCCTATGTAGCTCAAACGGCACCAATTGGAAATATGAAAGATCTTCATACCAAAGCTCACAAGGCATTATACACAGAAGGAGCATGTTTCCTTAATGTTTTATCTCCCTGCCCAAGAGGCTGGGATTACCCAATGGAAAAACTTGCTGAGGTAACCCAATTAGCAGTGGACACTTGTATCTGGCCATTATATGAAGTTGAAGAGGGATCATGGAGATTAACCTATTTTCCCAAGAAAAAACTACCAGTAACAGACTTTTTGAAAACTCAGGGCAGATTCCGTCATATGTTTAAAAAAGGCAATGAATGGATGCTTGAAGAGGCTCAGGCTTACGTTGACCAGAAATGGGAAGGTTTACTTAAGCGGGCTGGAGTGTAAAATATGATTATAAGTAGATTGGGAGGTTTTTTCTGTGGCAAAATCAATGTTTACAAATGATGTAATATTATCCTGGCTTCAGTATTTTTCAAAAAATGCACCTGTTGACTTGGCAAAAATTAAAATGCTCGATGTGACTGGGGAGAATAAAAATCTTAT
>CAZXPJ010000024.1:0-1655 GCA_964642925.1 uncultured Eubacteriales bacterium
GTATGTTATAAGCCCTGAAATTTTACGGGCCTAAACATACTATACGAGGAGAGTTTAATTATGATAAAGAATGGACAACTTTCCCACCAACTATTCCAGATGTGGAATGGCCACCTAAGGGCACTAAAAACTACACTATGTATCCATTAAGTGAAGAAGGGCCATATTATGCAGTTATATTAGGTGCTGGAACTCTTGATACTAATGGAGGACCAGTTATTAATAAAAACTCTCAAATTTTGGATAATTTTGATAAGGTAATACCTGGTCTTTATGGAGCAGGAAATTGTATTGCTTCTCCAACTGCAAATGCATATTGGGGTGCAGGAAGTACCATTGGGCCAGCGTTGACTTATGGATATATTGCAGCTCTTAATGCTATAAAAGAATCAGTAAAGTGAAGGTATTTCTAGGAAATATCTATTATTTATTTGTTTGGTAATTACTGGAGTTTCAAAAAAGTCACTTAAAACTTTCTCAGTAAAAATATCTTCAGTATCTCCATATGAATATATTTCTCCTCTGCGGAGTAATAAAGTTTTTCTAAAAACAGGAAGTATTTCTTCTGTTCGATGAGTAACGTATATTAAAGTGGGGGAGTTTTCTTTTTCACTTAGATTTTTAATAACCTCAAGTAATTCTTTTTTTGCAAACACATCTAAACCTGTAGCAGGCTCATCTAAAATTAACAACTCTGGTTCTCCCATTAATGCCCTTCCTATTAAAACTTTTTGTTTCTCTCCTTGAGAAAGAGTGCTATAGATTCTTTCGGAAAGATGAAATATAGAAAGAGTTTTTAAAATATCCTTAGCCTTTATAATATCGTCTCCTGTAACTTCTTCATATAATCCAATGGAGGCAAATTTCCCACTTAATATAATTTCCAAAGCATTATCTCTTCCATATAAATTTTCTTGAAGAGCAGTGCTTACCCATCCAATTGATTTTCTAATTTCACGTAAATCAAATTCTCCAAAGGCTTTTCCTAAAACTTTAACTTTCCCTTCAGAAGGATAGATATATCCATTAATCATATTTAATAAAGTGGTTTTTCCGGAACCATTTAATCCTAAGATTGCCCAATGTTCACCTTTTTTGATTTCCCAATTAATATTTTTAAGTATATATTTAGATTTTCTTACTACAGAAACATTTTTAATTTGTATTATCAAAAGTAGCACTCCTTTAATATAATTTAATATATTATAATCTAATTATACTATTTAAAAGGGATGAATGCTTTTATGAATATAAAATTAATTACAGTTGGCAAATTAAAAGAAAAATATCTTAAAGATGCCGTAAATGAATATCTGAAAAGACTTACGGCATATGCAAAAGTAGAAATTATTGAATTAGCTGATGAGAAAGAAACGGAAAATATCAGTTTAAAAGATATTGAATTAATAAAGATTAAAGAAGGAAAGAAAATTCTTGATAAAATTAAGGAAAGAGATTATTTAATTCTTTTAGATGTGGAAGGAAAACAAATTTCTTCTGAAGATTTAGCAAATAAAATAGAAAATCTTTCTCTTCAGGGAAAAAGCAATCTAACTTTTATTATTGGTGGTTCTAATGGTGTATCTGAAGAAATAAAGAAAAAATCAGATTTTAAATTATCATTTTCGAAAATGACTTTTCCACATCAATTAATG
>CAZXPJ010000024.1:1755-23597 GCA_964642925.1 uncultured Eubacteriales bacterium
AGACCTTATTATAAGATCGATCTGTTGACCCAAGAAAACATATTTACTTATTATATTTACAAAGACAATAAAAAAGTATATATTGAACGTCCCTATGAAGGAATATATACCATAAATAATAAAATTATTAATATTATATCTGATTAATTTCCTAGACAAGAGTAGGATATATGAAGGGGGTAAGAGATGTCCAGCATAACTTATGAAAAACAGATAGAAGAAGAGCTTAATAGAATGCATCTTAATTCACGTTTTCCTGAGATGGTTCAATATATGCAACACGGTAAAGTAAGCGTATATGAACATTGTATTAATGTTGCCTATATGAGCTGTAAGATAGCCTTTAAGTTTAATCTTAATATAAATTATGCAGTTTTAATTCGGGGTGCCTTACTTCACGATTATTTTTTGTACGATTGGCATGAACCTAACCAAGGTCATCGACTACATGGTTTTTTTCATCCCCGGAAAGCATTAAATAATGCCATGGAAGATTTTGAACTTACATCTATAGAAGCTAATATTATTCTTAGACACATGTTTCCACTGATTCCTATTCCTCCAAACTGTAGGGAAAGTTGGATTGTCTGCCTTGCGGATAAAATTTGTGCAATTGATGAAACAGTCAAATTATCTAGTTTAAAAAAGGTATGGAGATTTAGAATAAGTTAAAAAGTGAGGGTTAAGATATGTTAAATAAAAATTCTAAGAAGATGCTTACATCTCAACTAATACTAATAATTATCCTGGCTCTTAGCATATTTTTTTAGTTGCCTGTAATAATCAAGAAGAAAAACTCCCGGCAAAGCTAAGAGCATTAACTGAGGATGAGCTTTCTTATTTTAATGATGATTTGTTTTCTAATGGAGATATTTTTAATATTAATATTCAGTTTTTGACCTCACTTTATGATAAACCTGAAGATATTGATTTCTTTCAATTATTTTATAGTGGTAGTGGTATGGTGGAAAATATAACAGAAGACGAATTGAAAGAAGTTATGTTAAAAAAAGGGATTACAGAAAGTATTGATGATATAGAAGCATCTTTTATAAAAATTAGTCGTATAAAGATGGAAGAAATAATTTTAAAACATACAGGCCTAAAGTTAAAAGAAACCAACCAAATAGGATTAGAAAATTTTGTATATCTTTCTCAATATGATGCTTATTATGACATTCATGGTGATTCAAACTATAGGGGGCATATAAGATTTTTTAGTGGAGAACGTAAAGGTGATATAGTTAGACTCTTCTATGAGGATGATTTTTATTCTGAGGGAGAGAAAGTTTTTACTTTAAAGGAGAAAGATGGTAATTACCTTTTTGTAGCAAATCAGCAAATAAAATAATTTCTAAAAAAATTATACTATTTATAATGTTTGAAGGAGCTGATTAATTTTGTCTAATAAAAAATATATGAATTCTGGTATAGTTTTCGGAGTAATTATAGGTATGATATTTAATATAAATATAGGTATCAGTCTTCTAATTGGACTGCTAATAGGACTTTTAATGGATTATAGTAAAAAGAATAATAAATAAAGAAACATATGATTAAATAACTGCATTATGATGGTAATTAAGTTATAAAATGGAGGTTTCATAATGAAAAAGATATTTTCAATTATGCTGGTTTTCTTACTAAGCTTTGTACTTTTAACTGGATGTAAAGATTCACCAGAGCCTATAGTAGAAGAAAGTGTACATGAAGTGGTTCTATATTTTTCAGACAATGAAGCATTAAATATTTATCGAGTAAAAACAGACGTGGTAATTGAAACAGAAAAGGATCTTCCGATGGCTGCCTTAGAGGCTTGGATTGAAGGACCAGAAGATGAAGAGCTAGTAGGACTTGTTCCTTCTGATGTGAGTATAGAATTTGTGAAAGATATTGACGGTGTTGCTAATGTAAGTTTTTCTAAAGAAATCCAAGAAATAAGATTGGGCTCCACCGGTGAAACAATGCTAGTGGAGCAATTAGCTATGATAATGGAGCAATTTGGATTTGAGAGTACACAGATATTAGTGGAGGGTGAGATGGGAGATTCTTTATTTGGTCACCTTTATACTGCTGATCCCTTTATGGTTCAAGATCCTGAAAATTATCAGTGGATTGACGAGAAAGAATCTCAGGAAATTGTTTTAGAAAATGAGGCTTTTAAAATCTTTGAACCAGCACCTAATTCAGAAGTAAATGAGCAAATAGTTGTAAAAGGACTGGCGAGGGTTTTTGAAGCAACTGTTCAATATGAATTTGAAGATGGACATTATGTTTTTGACCAAGGATTTATAACAGCTTCAGAGGGTGCTCCTGGTTGGGGAGAATTTGAGATCATACTTGATCTTGATAAAGTTCCCAATGGACCAGCTAGGATTATAATTTATGAAGAGAGCGCAAAAGACGGCTCTAGACTACATGAACTAGTAATACCAGTTACTATTAAGAATTAGTTTTATTTAAGGTTTGACAATATATGATGAGCATTGTATACTTGCTTCTAAATATAAAATTAAATAGTAATATTTAAAAGTGATGACTAGGAACTAGTAACGACTAAATTATTCTTCAGAGAGCTTTCGGCTGGTGCGAGAAAGTAGAATATAAGACGCGAATTCATCCTAAGAGCTACACACTTAAAGATAAAAGTTAAATTAACTTCTTATCCAGTAGGATGTGTCGTAGATCCATACGTTACAATGGAGGAACAATGATGGTTGTTCACTGAGGTTGTGCAAACAACAAATGCAAGGTGGTAACGCGAATAATATTTCGCCCCTGTTTAATAAACAGGGGCGTTTTTTTATTATAAAATATTTTCATAAAAATGCAAAAAAAAAATTGGAGGTATGAAAATGAAAAAAACAACTATATTATTAGTATTTGTTTTATTAATTGGGGCTGCAGTTTTAATGACTGCTTGCTCAACGGGAACAGCAAGTAAAAGTGAAAAGACTATAGGAATAATACAATATGTAGATCATGTTGCACTAAATTCAGCACGGGAAGGTTTTGTTGAAGCACTAGCAGATAACGGCTATGTGGATGGAGAAAATATATTAATAGACTTACAAAATGCCCAAGGAGATCAATCAAATCTTTCTACTATTAGTGATAGGTTTGTAGCTAATAAAGTAGACTTAGTGCTAGCAATTGCCACACCTGCTGCCCAGTCTATTGCAGGTAAAACAACTGAAATACCGATTTTAGCAACGGCGATTACAGATTATGAGTCCGCAAAATTAGTCAATTCTAATGAAATACCTGGTATGAATGTTAGTGGAACAACAGATATGAATCCTATAGAAAAACAAATTGATCTTTTAATGAGATTAGTACCTGAGGCTAAAACAATAGGACTTTTATACACATCCAACGAAGATAACTCTATTGTTCAAACAAAGATAGCTAAAGAAATTATTGAGGGTTTAGGTCTAAAACATACTGAAATAACGGTATCTAATTCCAATGAAGTTCAACAAGCTACTCAAACAATTGTTGATAAATGCGATGCAATTTATATTCCTACTGATAATATCTTTGCTTCTGCCATGCCAGTAGTTCATGGTGTAACTTCAGTATCAAAAACTCCAGTGATATGTGGTGAATCAGGGATGGTAAGCCAAGGAGGATTAGCTACAGTAGCAATTAATTACAGAGATTTAGGTTATCAAACAGGAATTATGGCAGTAAAAATATTAAATGGAGAAGCAAAACCTGCAACAATGCCAATAGAATCTTCTGAAGACTTTGATTTTACAATCAATGGAGCTGTAGCTAAAGAAATAGGAATAGAGATTCCAGAGGATCTAGCAAAATATGTAAACACAGGAAAATAGTTATTTATAAGGGTGGGTGGTTGCAATATTACACATAATAATGGGAGCGATTTCCCTTGGCCTACTATGGGCTATAATGACAATTGGAGTCTATATAACATATCGAATTTTGGATATGCCAGATTTAACCGTAGAGGGCAGTATTGCCATGGGTGCTGCCATTGCTGCCTATTCTATTGTAAATGGAATAAACCCATATTTAGCTACATTACTAGCTTTATTAGGTGGAATGATAGCTGGTTTAGTAACAGGGATATTGCACACTAAATTACAAATACCTGCCTTACTAGCAGGTATATTAAGTATGATTGGATTGTACTCTATAAACTTAAGAATCATGGGGAAAGCAAATATTTCGCTTCTCCGTGAATATACGGTATATAGTTTTTTCCAGAACTTAGGATTCGATAAAATGCTTGCAACTATACTTTTAGGTATATTGTTTACCTCAATGATAGTAATTATTTTATATTGGTTCTTTGGAACTGAAATAGGTAGTGCTATAAGGGCAACGGGCAACAATCCTAATATGGTAAGAGCCCAAGGGATTAACACAAAAACAACTAAAATACTTGGGCTAGTAATAAGCAATGGGCTGGTTGCTTTAAGTGGTGGATTAATTGCCCAAAGCCAAAGTTATGCAGATGTACAAATGGGTGTAGGTTCTATAGTTATTGGTTTGGCTTCAGTTATTATTGGAGAAGTTCTGTTTGGGAAAAAGAATTTTATGAGCCGGTTAATTTCATTGGTTTTAGGTTCAATAACCTACAGAATTATAATTGCCCTTGTTTTAAAAATGGGCATGCCGGCAAATGATTTAAAACTGTTCACAGCAATGACAGTTGCTGTGGCTCTAGCACTACCAATTATACAAAAACATTTTTCCCCCGTTAACATAATAATTAAGGAGGAATAATAAATGCTAGAAATAGAAAAGATATATAAAGTTTTCAATTATGGAACAGTTAATAGTAAAATGGCATTACGGGGAGTTAATGTTAAGCTTGAAAAAGGTGATTTTGTTACATTAATAGGTGGAAATGGAGCAGGAAAGTCTACTTTATTAAACTGTGTTGCGGGAGTATATTTAGTTGATAAAGGATTAATAAGAATAGATGGATTAGATGTTACAAAATATCCTGAACATAAACGAGCAACAGTTTTAGGTAGAGTTTTCCAAGATCCCATGATGGGAACAGTCTCTAACATGAATATTGAAGAAAATCTTGCAATTTCATATCGACGGGGTCAACGAAGAGGTTTAAAATGGGGTATAAGCCAAGAAGAACGGATTCTATACCAAGAAGTTCTTAAAGAATTAAATCTAGGCTTAGAAGATCGTTTAAAGGATAAGGTTGGTCTTTTGTCTGGCGGCCAACGTCAAGCACTCACATTATTAATGGCAACATTGAAGAATCCCAAACTCTTGCTTCTGGATGAGCATACGGCGGCCCTTGATCCTAGAACTGCTATAAAGGTACTTGAACTTACAGCTAAAATCGTGAAAGATAATAGTTTAACAACTATGATGGTTACCCATAATATGAGGGATGCTATAAAATATGGAAGTCGTTTAATTATGATGCATGATGGAAATATTATTTTGGACATCAAAGGAGAAGAAAAGAAAAGTCTCACAGTAGATGATCTTATACAAAGATTTGGCAAAGCAAGCGGAGAAGAATTTGCTGAAGATCGAGCATTGCTTTCTTAAAAAAAAATAATTGTAGATTGCTTAAAATTAAAACAGAGATCTCCATATTAGGGTATCTCTGTTTTAATTTATTAAATCACATTTTCTATTTTGAATGATTTCTTAAGATAAAAGTCTATAAAATTATTTACTATTGGTGAAAATTTCTTTCCTTTTGCTTTATACAACATTTTCTCTACATATAACTTGTTATTTTTTAAAGGTATGGCTAAAAGATCTTTGTCAAAAACTTCATTTCTTTCCACAGGTACAACTGCTATACCAAGATTTAGTGCTGCAAATTGTAAGGCTGTTGTTTTCGTAGTACATATAGAAATAAAATTCGGTGTAATTCCGGAAGTAAGACAAGCGTTTTCAAATAATTTATGGCAGCCAAAATTTATTGATATAGGAATATCTTTTAGTGATATTAAAGAGATATTTGTAGATTTATTTGAAATCCAAGGATTCTTCTTATTCATAACAATAGTTAAATGATCCTTTTCTGAAAAAACTATATCAAATCGATGGGGCTCAGGTAAAGGCGCATTAGCTATGGCAAAATCTGATATGCCATTAAGAATATGGTTTATTTGCTCATCTACAGGTGCTTCACGTATTTCGTAATTGATTAAGGGATATTTTTTTTGAAAAGGTTCTATAAAATTTGTGATAAAGGATGCTACTTTTGCAGGTGAAATACTAATCCTAATAGTTCCTGCTAATCCTTTTGCAAAATTAATTAATTCCATCTGTGTTGAATCATCAAGGGTACATATATATTTAGCTTTTTCGTAGAAAATTTTCCCTGCATCAGTTAACTCTAATTTACTAATTCCAGGACTAAGAACAATAAGTTTTATATTGTAAATTTGTTCTAATTTTTTTAATTGAACACTTAGTGATGGTTGGGCAATAGAAAGTTTTTCAGCAGCCGCTGTAAGACTCCCAGATTCTACTATTGTGACAAAATTACGATAATATTCAATTTTCATAACAGCAAACTCCTTTATAAGAATATTCTATAATAAATATAGTCATTATGTATTTTTATAATATTAGTTTTTGTTATATAGTACAAGTATTAAGCAAAAATTTTCAACATAACAGGAGGATTTTATGTCTATATTGAGAAGAAGATTTACCATTAATTACCTTTCTATTCTAGCTGGTCCAATATCATTTGCTCTTTCAATTTTATTGTTAAAAGATACGTTTAATTTTGATGGTGCAGTAGCTATTGGTGCAATTTTCTGGATAGGCCTTTGGTGGATATTCCGTCCCGTACATATTGCTGTTACGGCTTTGATTCCGATAGCTATAAATGCTATGTTTAATATAGTAGCTATGGATTCTATAATAAGCCAATATTTTTCAGAGATAATTATTTTATTATTTGGTGCTGATTTAATTTGCCTTACCTGGACAACAACAGGTCTTGATAAAAGAGTTGCAATAAAGGCCCTATGTCTTATCGGTGTCTCAATGAGACAACAAATTGCCATGTGGCTCTTTGCTTCGGCCATCTTATCAGCTTTTTTACCAAATGTGGTTGTCGTAACCATTTTGATACCCGTTGCAATCTCTATGTTGAAATTTGTTGGAGATGAAGATATTGAAAAAAGTGAGATAGCAGTTCCTATATTACTAGCTATTACTTGGGGAGCAGGGGTAGGAGGCTTTGCATCTCCCATAGGGGGAGCTGCAAATTTAGTTGCGATTAGCTATATTGAGAACTTTACAGGACAAGAATTTATGTATATTGATTGGGTAATAAGATTCGCACCTTTTCTAACAATAATTCTTCTTCTAAATATGTTTTATCTTTTTTCAATTAAATTATCTGTTGATAGTATAGAAGGATCAACTGAATATTTTCATTCCATGTATAAGAAAATGGGTAAAATGAAAAAAGGAGAAAAAATTAGTTTGACTTTATTTTTGATGGCCACAGCTCTAGCGTTTTTCAGACCATTATATTCAGATATATTACCTGGTATGAAACCTGCATATGTATTTCTAGTAATTGGGCTTATAACATTCTTAGTCAAGGATGAAAAAGGACATGTTTTACTTACGTGGCAGAAAGTAGAGGCTGAAATGATGTGGGGAATGTTATTTTTGTTTGCTGGGGGACTTGCTTTGGGTAAGCTTGTTACCGAAACTGGTGCTGCAATAAGATTAGCTGAAATAATTTCAGAATATAATTTAACTGGAGGCTTCGGATTGATATTTCTTTTTGTTATATTTAATTCTCTTCTTTCAGAAATATCCAGTAATACAGCTGCTGCAGCAATTTCAGTTCCTGTGATTATGAGTATTACTTTAAGTCTTGGGCTTAATTTTGTTCCATATTTATTGATATCTATCGTTGCATTTAATAGTGCTTATATTCTTCCCGTCTCGATAAGGGCTATTCCTGTTGGTTTCGGCCTTGACCCAAGCCAATTATTACGACATGGATCAAGACTAGCGGCCTTTAGTATACTTACAATTTCTATATTTGGATTTATTTTCATGAAAATATGGCCTTTGTTTTCTACTCTATAAATTATAAAAACGACATAAAAAAGCTAGGAGCATTTAATTTGCTCCTAGCTTTTTACTTTAAAAATTCTATTAAAATGCAACAGTAATTCCACCACGGCTTATATAAATACTACTTAATCCTCTTACTGGAACAATAATAATTTCTTTAAAATTATATTTTTCTTCTATAGCAGCTTTCAATGTTTCAGCTTTTTCTAAAGCTTCACAATGAGAAATTCCAAGTATTCTTTCAGAGAAATCATTACAATGCTCTCCAATGATATCAACAAATATTCTTAGTGCTTTTTTATCACTTCTGATATTTGCATAAACATCAACCTCGCCATTTTCATCTGCAAATAGTATTGGTTTGATATTTAATACACTAGCAATCATCCCTTTTAATTTAGGGATCCTTCCGTTCTTAACCATAGTATCAATACTTCCGAATTGGAAAAAATATTTCTGACTATCAATGTACTTATTAACTTTATCTACGATCTCATTTTCACTTAGTTTGGCATCTATAAGTTCCTTAATTTTAATTGCAATTAAAGTTTCTCTTACAGATGAGCCCTTTGAATTGAAAATATGGATAAATTTATCTTCGTAATCTTGAATAAAAAGATCTCTAGCAACTCTGGCACTATTATATGTTCCACTTAGTGCTGCTGTCATTGTTACAACAAAGACGGATCCTTTTTCTTTAAAAGCTTCCATAAAGTCGTGGGGAGAAGGGCAAGTTGATTTAGGCTCTTCATCTGAATTATCAATATCATCTAGCATTCCGGGAACATCGAGATTTTCATCATCTCGATAATGTACATCTCCTAAAGTTATTGTTAGAGGTACATGGGTTAAGTTAAGTTTTTCTTCTAATTCCTTGTTTAGATCACAACTACTATCAGCTACAATGCGGATAAAGATCACACCTTTCATTAATTATTTATACAACCATATTAGCACATTGTTGGCAAGTATAATACAGGAAAACTCCACTTGCAGTTATTGACATATGTCACAAATCTCAGTATAATAAATACGTAGTTTAAAGATATGAAATAAAAGGGAGGAATTATAATGCCAAATAAAAATGGAACCGGCCCTGAAGGAAAAGGACCAGCAACTGGAAGAGGAATGGGTAAGTGTGTTTCTACAAATAACAATGATACTAACAAAACAAACAATACTTTAGGTCAAGGTAGGGGGAATGGTTCAGGGAAAGGATTAGGTCAAGGAAAAAGAAAAGGAACCGGACCAAGAGGTGCTCGTGGTCAGGGCAATAGAGGAATATAATTTATGGCTAGACCAAGAAGAAGAAGAAGAATTTGTGAATTACCAGAAAATAATCTCTTTGGCCCATTAAAAGGACCTGTTTCTAAGGATAATATAATAATATTAAATATTGATGAATATGAAACAATAAGATTAATTGATTTTGAAGATCTTAATCAAGAGGAATGTGCAAAAAGAATGGACGTAGCAAGAACTACCGTACAGGGAATATATAATAGTGCAAGAAAAAAAGTAGCTGAATCTTTAGTAAAAGGCTTCGTTTTAAAAATAGAGGGTGGAGATTACCGTTTATGTGAGGATTTAGATATGGAATCCCGTTGTGGTGGTTGTGGAAGAGGACAAGGAAGAGGAAGAAGGGGGATTATATAAAATGAAATTAGCGATACCTATGGATGAAAAAAATTTAAAAAATGAGGTTTCCGTATCTTTCGGAAGAGCACCATATTATGCTATTTATGATGTGGAAAAAGAAACAGTTGAATTTATAGTAAATACAGCTGCAGATGCTAAGGGTGGTGCAGGTATTAAGGCCGCTCAACTTGTAGTAGACAGTGGATCAGAAGTACTTTTAACACCACGGTGTGGAGAAAATGCAGCAGAAGTAGTTAAAGACGCAGGTATAAAAATTTTTAAAACTGAAAAAGGATCTGCAGAGGAAAATATTGAAAAATACTTAAAAGATAATTTGAATTTATTAAATGATATCCATGAAGGATTCCACGGAAAAGGGAACAATTAATTATGAAAATAGCTGTATTAAGTGGTAAGGGTGGAACAGGTAAAACTCTTATTTCTGTTAACCTTGCTTATTCTGCAGAAAAAAGTTCTTATATAGATTGTGATGTAGAGGAACCAAATGGTTATTTATATTTTAAACCAAAAATCACTGATACTAAGGAAGTAACAGTCAAAATACCAATTGTGGATCAAAAAAAATGTACTAACTGTAAAAAATGCGTAGAATTTTGTAATTTTAATGCTTTAGCCCATACAGGAAAAAAATTATTAATTTTTGATGATATTTGTCATTCATGCGGCGGATGTATGATAGTATGCCCTGAAGGCGCCCTAAGTGAAGTAGATAAAATTGTTGGTAAAGTAGAAATAGGTCATAAAGACCATGTTTCAGTATTTACGGGATTTCTTGAAATTGGCGTAGCTTCTGGAATACCGATTATAAACAAGTTAATGGATCAAAGTGATAAGCTGAAAAATGATATTAGTATAATAGATTGTCCGCCAGGGAGTTCATGTATTGTTATGGACAGTATTAAGGATGCGGATTATTGTCTTTTAATTGCTGAACCATCAATTTTCGGAGCCCATAATCTTGAAATGGTCTATGAATTGGTAACATTATTTAAAAAACCAGTTGGAGTAGTTTTAAATAAATATGGAGAAGGATATAATCCTTCTGAAGAATTTTGTCTAAAAAATAATATTAAGATTTTAGAAAAAATAAAATATAGTGAAAAACTAGGGAAATTAAATAGTGATGGCAAGATTATAGTGCAAGAAATGGAAGAGTACAAAAAAATGTTTTCTTCTTTACTTAATAATATAGTAAAGGAGAGTGAGTAATTTGAAGCAATTATTAGTATTAAGTGGTAAAGGTGGGACAGGAAAAACGACTTTAGCAAGTGCTTTAATTAAGATATCAGAAGCACAAGCTTTTGCGGATTGTGATATTGATGCACCTAATCTTCATTTAGTTTTAAAACAAGAAAGTGATCCAATTAAAAAAGATTATTTTGGGTTACCCAAGGCTGAGATAGACCAGGATTTGTGCAATCAATGTGGATTATGTATGGAAAAATGTAGATTTGACAGCATAAAGTTCACAGAGGGTAAATATCATGTGGATTATTATGCTTGTGAAGGTTGTGGTGTCTGTGAATTAGTTTGCCCAACGGAAGCTGTTAAACTTTATCCTTCAAAAGCAGGAGATATTGAATTGTATAGAAATAAAATTACCTTCTCTACAGCTAAACTGAAAATGGGGAGCGGAACCTCTGGTTTACTCGTAAGTGAAGTAAAAAAACTATTAAAAGAAAATGCTAACGATGCAAAATTAGCAATTATTGATGGATCACCAGGTATAGGATGCCCTGTTATTGCATCTATTAGTGGTGTTGATTTAGTTCTAGTTGTAGCTGAACCATCAGTTTCTGGTATTTCTGATCTGAAAAGAATTATAAAAACAGTAGATAAATTTCAAACAAGAGCTTTGGTTTGTATTAACAAATATGATATAAATCTTGATAAAACAAAAGAAATAAAAGATTATTGTCATGAAAATAATATTCTTTATGCTGGGGAAATTCCCTTTGATAAAGAAGCTATTAACGCTGTTAATAAAGGAATAACAATTGCTGATATTGATTGTCCATCAGGTAGAGAATTAAAAAAAATATATAAAATAATTAAAAAAACTTTGGAGGTATAATATATGAAAATTGCTATAGCATCTGATAATGATAAAGTAACAGAGCATTTTGGACATTGCGAAGGATTTATAATCTATAATGTGGAAAATAATGAGATTAAATCAAAAGAGATGGTTCAAAACCCAGGACACAAACCAGGATTTTTACCAGTTTTTCTTCATGAAAAAGGAGTTAATACAATTATTTCTGGAGGAATGGGTGGAGGAGCAGTAGATCTTTTTAATGAAAAAGCTATAGAAGTAGTTATTGGTGCTAAGGGTTATAGTGATGATGTAATAAAAAGTTATCTTGCTGGAGATCTTGAATTTACTGGATCTGTTTGCCATGACCATAATCATGAGTAATAATTAATATTAATATGAGAATAAATATTTAGCTGGTAAGGTCTGTTCTTTAGTCAGATCTTACCAGCTTTTTTGTTTTTCAAAATAAAGTGGTAAGATTAAGAAAAAATATAATAGGGGGAAAGATATGTTTAATAATATAGGAGTTATTGGTTTCTTATTCGCAATAATAGTAGTAGTAGTTTTTTTATATAATAGATTTATTGTATTGCGCCAAAGGGTTAATAATGCTTGGTCACAAATAGATGTAAATTTAAAAAGAAGATTTGATCTAATTCCAAGTCTAGTAGAAACCGTAAAGGGATATACGAAACATGAGGAAAATGTTTTTACAGAGATTATATCTGCTAGAAATGTAGTTAATGCTGCATCATCAAAAGAAGAAATTGCTGAAGCAGAAGGTGAATTAACTCAAACACTAAGACATTTGTTTGCAGTAGCAGAAAATTATCCAGATTTAAAAGCAAATGAAAGTTTTCTAAATCTGCAAGGAGAACTTGCGGAAACTGAGAATAAGATAATGTTTTCTAGACAATTTTATAATGACACAGTCCAGAAATATAATACGAAAATAGAGCTTTTCCCAAACAATACTATTGCAAAAATTTTCAAATTTAAAAAAGCAGAATACTTTAACATAGGGGAAGATTCAGTAAGAAGTTCAGTTAAAACCAATTTTTAAGGGTGATGGAATGTTAGAGGTATCAGGGTTAAGAAAAATTTATCATAAAGTAGAAGCTGTAAAAAATATTAGCTTTAATGTTTCCCCAGGAGAAATAGCTATCATTCTTGGGCCAAATGGAGCTGGAAAAAGTACTCTTATTAAATGTATAGCGGGCTTGTTAAGATATGATGGAGATATTAGGATAAATAATTTGGATAATAAAACTTTAGAGGCAAAAAGAATATTAAGTTATATACCAGAGACTCCTTCCTTATACAGCTTATTAACTGTGAAGGAGCATGTAGATTTTATAGCCAAAGCTTATGATATTAAAAATTATGAAGACAAGGCAGAGGAATTGTTTGAAAGATTTGACTTACTTAATAAAAAGGATAAATTAGGTAAAGAACTTTCTAAAGGTATGCAGCAAAAGCTTTCTATAATCTGTGGAATTATCACTAACCCTAGAATTATTTTATTCGATGAACCAATGATGGGCTTAGATCCAAAAGCCATTAAAGAATTAAAAAAGCTATTTTTGGAATTAAAAGAAGCAGGAGTTGGTGTAATAATAAGCACCCATATCATAGATTCTATAGTTGGAATTTGGGATAAAGCTCTCATAATGAAAGATGGAGATATTATATATGAAAGAAACAAAGAAGATTTACTAGAAAATAGTGAGACTTTAGAAGAAGCTTTCTTTAAGGCTACGGGGATATAAAATGGAGTCTATTATATATTTATTTAAAAGGACTTTAATCAACTCCCTTAAGGAACTAAGAAAAAAACCTTTAAAGTTAATTTTCTATATAGTAATGGGATCACTTATGGTAATAAGTCTTAGGCTATCAATAAAAAGTAATGTTCAAATTGCGGATACAAATATTGAAATATATAGATCAATATTCTTAGGTCTAATTCTAATTTTTCTATTTATATCTTTGAAAGCTGGAATAGAAAAAGGAAATACCTTGTTTAGACTCTCAGATGCAAATTTTTTATTTACAGCACCTATAAAATCTCAATTGGTACTTTTCTATGGGTTTGCAAAACAGATGGGAAGCAATTTCCTATTAATTATTTTGGTAGCATTTCAGATGCCTAATCTTTATAATAATTTCCCTATGAAAAGTTATGGGTGGGCAATAATCTTATTAGTTACTTTTCTATTTTCCCTTCTATCTTCTGTGATGGGAGTATTAGTATATTCTCTAGGAAGTATTAATGAAAACTATAAAAAGCTTATAAATTACATTTTATATGGTATTGCTGGCCTAGTGCTTTTAGGATTAACTAGCAATATTATTATGACAGGTGAGCCACTGCAAGGTGCCATCAACTTTTTTAATAAAAGCTTTTTCAATTATATTCCAATTATAAGTTGGTTACTCAGTATATATGCTTCCGCTATTTTAGGGTTTAGTTTTAACACATTAATTTATTTATTTTTAATTGTTTTATCTGGGGCAGGATTTTTGTTGATTATTTATAATATAAATTTAGATTACTACGAAGATGCCTTAAATACGAGTACAACAAAAGAAGAAAATTTAGCTAAGGCTAAAAGTGGTAAGGCAGGTTGGAATCAATCTAGTTCTAAGATTAGAAGAAACACTGGGAAGATAAAATATAATAAGGCAAAAACTATTCTTTCTAAGCAAATTTTAGAATCAAGAAAGATTGGTTATATATTTGTAGATAAATCAACACTTTTTATTTCATTTTTCAGCTTAATTTTTGCATACATTTTAAGAGATAATGGGATTAATTTCCTTTTATATATGCTTATATATATGAATGTTATTATTTCTCAATCTAATCTTTGGTCATTGGAACTAGAAAAACATTATATATATTTAATTCCAGAGAGTTCCATAAAGAAAATAATATATGCTACTTTATTAGAAAACATTAAATCCTTAATATCGGGATTAATAATTTTTACGATAGCTACATTTATTTATGATACTAGTTTGCTACAAGGTTTTGTACTAGCTATAACTTATGCTAGTTTTACTTCGGTAATTTTATTTTCTGATTTAATAATTAGAAGAATATTAGGAGCTGGATTATCCGTATTTATAGAAAGAATAATTAGATTCTTAATAATAGGAGTAATGTTAGTTCCAGGATTCGTTTTATCTTTTGTTCTAGGAGGTTTTTTAATAATTATTTTATATAATTTATCCATTAGTTTATTATTTATAGCCTTATCTAAGGGAATATTTGAAAAAATAGATATGAGATAGTTAATTATTCCAACCAAGAATTTTTATAAGCTGAATCTTTGAATAGGAATAAGCACTTACAGGGTAATTTATTCTATCTGTAGTATTAGAGTTTATAAGATAGTCAATTACTCGCCCTTCTTCGTCTCTAACTACATCAGTAATAATTACTGCGTGTTTCCATCTCAAATCTGTACCAAAAATGATAATATCTCCAATTTCTCCATTAAAAAAATTCTCATTTAAAGTAGAAACTAAACCAAAGCCTGTATTAATTAAGGAGTAATTATAAAATTCATTTACTCCTGTCCAGGCAGGAGCTCTTCCCATGGGAACATTTCTTTCATTAATATAATTACCGTACCATTTCCATTGAGCTTTAGGGCGTCCTTGAAAATCCATAGGTATACCTCCAGCAAATAAACATTGGGAGGTATAATTAGCGCAATTTCCTCCATAGTCATCATAGGTAAACCATTGTGGATTTCTTAGAATATTGTTTGGGCTGACCCACTGATTGGCATAGGCGACAGCATTAAGGCGAATGTAATCATTATCCCATTTTTTATCGTAAACTTTTTCCATATTTTCATTATATTGGGAATGATATGCTTCTCTCGCTATTAATACTTCTTTAAAATTTTTAGTAGATTGTATTAATAGTTCAGCAATTATTTCATTTATTATTTTTTCAGGAGCTTTTTCAGAATAAACTTCATTTTCTTTTGCTTCCATATAAAGTTCATCAAGAAGATAATTTATATCTTCAGATCTAATACAATCGTGGATTTTCCATCCTTCTTCAGTAGAGTGGAGTATAAAATCCATTTGTATACCAGAGGTATATGAATTAGTATCAGATATAAAACTGAAATTGACTTTACGATTTTCTTTTAATGAAAATTCAATATTATTTTTACCTGTTTTTTTAATAGAAGCTACATCTATTTCAATAGCATAGGAATTAATAGTTAAATCATTAAGTTGTAGTTTCCTGTGATTTACAAGGTAATTAAGAGCACCTTGATTAATGTGAGCATTTTCAATACTTTCTGGATCTTTTAGATTAAAAAGAAAAGTCATGTCATTTTCTTCTAAATTAGCTAATGATTCATAATAGTTTGTAAAAAAAGAAATTAAAAGATCTTCAGCACCTTTAGGCAAAGAATTCTTCGCAGATTTTGATAATTGAATTGTCCCCTTTAGAGGAGCTTTATCAACTGTAATCTCCCCTGTAGATTTATAACATCCGCTTAAAAAAACCAAGAGAATTGCGAGGAGGAAAATTAAGTATTTTTTATTAATCATTTTGTGCTGCCTCCTTCATTTATAAAAACAGTAATTATCTGCTATATTAAGTATAGCTTAATTAAAACAATAGAAGAATAAAAATAAAATTAAAAAGGGAGTTTCAATGAATAAAAAAGTAGTTTTAGCAGAAAAACCTTCTGTAGCTAGAGATATTGCTAGGGTTTTAAACTGTACTAAAAAAGGCAATGGTTTTATTGAAGGTAGTGAATATATTGTAACTTGGGCTTTAGGACATTTGGTTACTTTAGCAGATCCAGAAGCCTATAATCCTAAGTATCAAGCATGGAAACTAGAAGATCTTCCCATGCTTCCAAAATCAATGAAATTAGAAGTTATTAAACAAACTAGAGGACAATACAATGTAGTAAAACAACAATTACTAAGAAAAGACGTTAGTGAGATAATTATAGCAACGGATGCGGGACGTGAAGGTGAACTGGTAGCAAGATGGATTATAGAAAAATCTGGTGTAAATAAGCCAATAAAACGTTTATGGATCTCATCTGTAACAGATAAAGCTATTAGAGAAGGATTCGGTAAGTTAAAAGATGGTAAGGGCTATGAAAATCTTTATCAATCAGCACAAGCAAGATCCGTAGCTGATTGGTATGTTGGAATAAATGCTACTAGGGCTTTAACCTGTAAATTTAACGCTCAATTATCCTGTGGAAGAGTACAAACCCCTACTTTAGGGATGATTGCAAAAAGAGAAGAAGAAATTCAAGGATTTATTCCAAAAAAATATTATGGAATCCAGGCTGTAGCAAAAGGAGTAAAGTTAACTTGGTATGATGCTAATAACAATTCACGAAACTTTGATGAAGCTGTGCTTAATGACTTGATAAAAAATATAAAAGGAAAAGATTTATTAATAAGCTCATTAGTTAAGAGTATAAAAAAATCTTTTGCTCCAGGACTTTATAACCTAACAGATCTCCAGAGAGATGCCAATAAAATATATGGTTTTTCAGCAAAACAAACACTTAATATAATGCAAAAACTATATGAAGAACACAAAATATTAACTTATCCAAGGACAGATTCCAGACATATTTCTGAAGATATTGTAGAAACTCTAAAAGATCGCTTAAAAGCTTCAGCTATCGGGTCTTTTTCGAAATTTGCTTTCAGGTTAACAAGAGAGCCATTAAGGATTAATAAATCATTTGTTGATGATACAAAGGTAACTGACCACCATGCTATAATTCCAACAGAGCAAGTAGTAATGCTTTCCGATTTATCAAAAGATGAGAAGTTGATCTACGAATTAGTGGTAAAAAGATTTATGGCGGCTTTACTGCCAGCTTTTGAGTATGAAGAAACTAGTATAGTAGCTAATGTTGGTAAAGAAACATTTAAAGCTAAGGGTAAGGTAATTATTAACCAAGGATGGAAAGAAATTTATGATAATTTTTACCATGAAGAAAATGATGAAAAAATTGAAGAATATGAAGATCAATCTTTAGCAACTTTAGCTAAAGGTGATAAATTACAGATCAATGAATATCAAGTTACCAAAGGTGTTACTTCACCACCTCCGTTACATACTGAGGGAACCTTACTTACAGCAATGGAAAACCCAATTAAAAACAGTCCTTATGGTATTGGAACAGTAGCAACTAGAGCAGATATTATTGAGAAGTTATTAAATGGTTTTTTAATTGAGAAAAAAGGAAGATCCTTACACATAACATCAAAGGGGACTCAGCTTTTAGATTTAGTTCCTACGGATTTAAAATCCGCAGAGCTTACTGCTGAATGGGAGAAGAAGCTAGAGCTTATAGCTACTGGAAAACTCTCTAAGGATAAATTTATTAACGAAATTAAAGATTTTTCTATAGGAACAGTTAAAGAAATTAAAAATAGTCAGGTTGAATTTAAACATGATAATGTAAGCCGAGAAAAATGTCCAGATTGTGGTAAATATATGCTTGAAGTTAACGGAAAAAAAGGAAAAATGATGGTTTGTCCTGATCGGGAGTGTGGACACCGTAGAGGAGTATCAAGAGTTACAAATGCTCGATGCCCAGTTTGTCATAAGAAATTAGAATTAAGAGGTCAAAAAGACCAGCAAATATTTGTCTGTATCTGTGGTCATCGGGAGAAAATGTCTGTATTTAATGAGCGTAAAAAACAATCTACAAACAAAGCGGATAAAAGAGATGTTCAAAAATATCTAAAAGAACAACATAAGGAGAAGACAGAACAGCTTTCTCCTTTTGCAGAAGCTTTAGCTAAATTAAAAGATCAATTATAGGTTAGAGGATATTTTGCAAGAAAGAATAAAAAAACAGAATATGATGTAATTATTTACTTTAACAAAAATAATATAAAGAGGGAATAACATGCATTTGTTTGAAGTAGGATTTCAATTAATAAATTTAATAATATTGTTACTTATTTTAGGAGGAGGTACATACCTAGCTTTTTTAACTATCAAAGCATTAAGGATATATATAAAAAAGAATTCTTAAGATTAGTAATTATACAACTCTTTTTATTATTTCACGTCTATGCTTATTATAATGAGTATAGGATTTTCTTTAGCTTTAAACTATATTGATAATGAATTCGAAAAGAAAATATTTTATAAAAGGTGATTTTTATGAGAAATATTATTTCATTACTTATTGCAATAACTATTACATGTTTTATACCTGTTTCTAATGTATCAGCTGTAAATAGTTCTATAGAAGTTAAAATACCACAATTTAAGGTGAGTGTTAATGATAAAAATATTGATAGCACCCTTATGCAATATCCTTTAATTACCTACAATGATATTACCTATTTCCCTTTAACATGGGAATGGTGTCGTGAACTAGGACTTGTATCTAGCTATACCGAAAAAGATGGACTGTATATTGCTAACTATACTTCTGAAAGCCAAGATGTATTAGATACAGGTAATCGTCAAGCGGCTGGCAGCAAACATACTGCAAAAATACCTAATTATCCAATTTATATTAATGGACAGGAAATTGATAATAATAAAGAAGAATATCCTTTACTTAACTTTCGTAATATCACCTATTTTCCTTTAACTTGGGATTTTGTGGTAGATGAATTTGCTTGGGATAAATCTTGGAGCAATGCTACAGGTTTTAAATTATCTAGCCAAGGTAAGCTAACAGAGTATTTACTAGGTACTCAATTCGAGATAGTGGATTTTTATACATTAGAAAATTATCAAGATTATGCTCTTATAGAAAAAGTTATCGAAAAAAGATCTATAAGTAACAAGCCCGATGAATATGGAAACTATAGCAATAACTTTGAAAGTAAAAGCTACGAATATTACCAATTAGATTATGCAAGCAACAAACTTACAAAAATAATATCTAAAGAAACAAAAGAGATCCCCTATAATTCGGGAGCTGTTAGTGGTGAAGATGTTGATAATTTATTTAGTAGTAATGAGAGTACTCTTTCTTTTAAGGACAAGGTATTGCTTGACCTTTCAGAAGATGCAGGAGTAGGAAATTTTATAGATCAAGTATATGCTACAAAACATACAATTAATGATATGGATATATATTTAACCTCAGTACTCTTTACACAAGGAGACACAAGGATTCCTCCGCCTTATACACCTGTTAAATATTATGCATTTATTGATAATGGGGATAATATTTTACATCCTATAGAGAATTGGCCTACAAATCAAATTCTTTCAGCTGTATATCCTTATGGAAAAGAAGGAGTATACCTGAGTTCTAATGGTCGTATCTTTGGAAGTTCTCGATACAATAATGGAAGAGGCCTGGTTTGCATGGTCAAGTCAGATCTTTCAGTAACAAGTTTGAATGAAGAATGGGAAGATTGGAATAGTCTTAAAGCTATTGGAACTGATGAGGCGGGTAACTTATATCTTCTTAATACTTGGTTTTCTAACTATGATGTCATAGATGCAGGGCAAGGTACTGTAAGCCCTATAAAAGATGGGTATTATCGCCTTGGTTTAGATGGTAATCTTACAAAAGTATATCCTTTCATTTATGGTAACCAAGCATTTGTGACGAATTCTGGTCAAGTTTATGTAGATACAAACTGGATTAATAGCATCTTGCATTTACAATCTAACACAAAAACTACACTAGATTAAATTTAAAAGAAGGGATGATTTGTTTTGAAAAATTCATTAAAAGGTTTTTTAGTAGGTATAATGATTACAATTATGCTTATGAGTACAGCAGTTGGAACACAGATTAAGACTACCATTGATGTAGTTTTTGATTCGGTAAAAATATTTGTAAATGGCCAAAAGCAAGAAGTTGATAATTTAATCTATAATGACACTATTTTTGTTCCATTAAGAAAAATTTCAGAAACAAATAATAAAAATGTTGTATGGGATGGAGCTAATAAAACAGTTAATATTTATAATAAGGAAATTAGCCAAGGAAAAATTTATGATAGAATAAGCGAATATATGAAGGATGAATCCAAAGCTGCTTATTCCCCATATTATGAACTTTTAGATTTTCAAATTTCAAACTACAAAGAAATGGAAATAGACGGAAATATAGAAGCTACTTTTTTTTATAAAATAATTAAGAAGAATTTTGATAGAGATCCAGATACAGTATCTTATATTAAAGAATTAAAAGAAAGTGGACACAAGTATTATCAACAATTATATGATGAGTACTTAGAACCAAAAGAATCAAATTATGATTTAAAACTTATAATTGATAAAGATGATAATATTACCTTGTATTCAAATGAATCTCCAAAGAGTCTAAAGTGGGTAGAAATAAAAATGACAGATTATATAACTAGGGATAGCAAGACTACTAAAGTGAATGGTGAAGAAAAATAAATCTATAAAAATCATGAGTCCAAATATAATACCCTTGGATCTGGATTCTTTAATATCCCATCTTTTGACGATGGAATTATTGAAATGGGGCTTTAATTATAATCTTAGGATCACCAACATATTTTTATAATGTCTCAGGTGAGATGAAGTTGTTTTTAGATAGGTGTTATAGTATAGAAGTTTTTGATGAAGATGATCCTTCGGTTTGGAATGGCATAAATGAAGCTCTGTGTTGAAAGTAAATACGAAGAAACCAAAAATAGATTGCTACCCTCAAAAAACTAAAGCTAAGAAAATTAGACATAAAAAATAAATTTATTGAAGATTATATGAATAGAGTTTATATTTGTTAAAATATTTTAGGAGGTTTTAAAATGGAAAAAAATGTAATGCTTAACATAACTTTATTATTTCTTTTAGTTTTTTTAGTTGGTTGTACTTCTGTTGATACAAAGGTGAAAATATCAGATCATATCTGGGAAATTGAATCTGTTTCAGATTTAGAAGGGCTTCCATTAGAAAAGGAAATGACTATTGTTTTTAATAACGATAATAGTTTTGTACTTACAGATAAGTCAAAAAATATGGAATGGAATGGGGATTATGCTACAGAAAAAGTTGATTCTTCTTATAAATTAGATTTACTTTTTGAAGGTACAGAAGAAA
>CAZXPJ010000025.1:0-21624 GCA_964642925.1 uncultured Eubacteriales bacterium
GCCATAAAATAAAGACAACTAACAGCACTTAGAGAAACAGTCATAGTATTAAAGGCTATCTGCAAACTATTTTCCGTAATGCCAAAATTATAATTAAAAAGAGAAATTGAAAATAAATATGGCAAATTTTGAGCACTTATCTGAATCGCAATTGTAAGAACACCAATTAGTAAAAAACCCAAAGGAAGCATTAATAGCTTTATAACTACTCTGCTTTTTATTTTTGCTTTAAAAACAAGTAGAAAATACATAGAAAAAATAATTAAAAGGTGAACTTGCCAGCTTTTAATTAGCAAAGCAAGGGCCATTGTAACTAAGGCAAATAAAACTCTCTCTATTGGATGTGTATTTCTTAGTTTGTTAGAGTAAACAAATTGCTCTATATAAATCATTTTTATCCACCTTGTTTTTTGCAATAAAATAAGTCTCTTGTTTTTTAAAAAACAAGAGACTTTCCCATTCTAAGTCTATGTAGTTGTATTTCACTTCCCTTGAAATATAACAATATAATCATAAGGCAGGTCTCCTGGCTCACGTGTCATCCTCTACCTCACCTTCCCGAAATTATTAAAACTCCAGTGGTATATTAGGTTTCGTCTCCGTATACAGTGGTGGGTCCGCGCGGGTTTAACCCGTCTTCCCTATTCTCCTCTATTTCGAGGCACCCTTGATCTCATATGAAATTATTTTAAATAATACCCTTTGTCTTTTCTATTGTCAATCACCAATATCATAAAATTTATCTGAATAAGCATAACAACTATTTCTGAGTACTTTAAATTTTCTTATTTTCTTTTCTTCTTCTGTATCTAATTTTAAATCCTCTATTCTATGAACTGCTTGGTAAAAACATTTAAAGATTTGAACTATTACCTCAGCCAAATGAATACACCCTGATGAACCACCTAGGTTTTTATTAATAAAAGAACTTGAACCCGGCTTAACTTTTAAAGCAATAATTCTATGTATAATATCTTTAATATCTGAACAGTAAACATAAGGAGATTTTATCCATTCAACTTTAATGATTTCGATAACTTCTTCTTCCTCATAATCAAACTTTAAAATTGCCAATATATGGTGACGATCATCAATTAATTCTCCTTGAATATATAGATACTCCTCTTGTCCATCCTCCTGCCACGCAAAAGTCTTTAATTCTCTTGATAAAATTTCCTTCATTTTTTTCACCTCTTTATAATTATAGTACATATGAAAATATTGTGAACCCTTTAAAAAAGTTATATTATAGAATAATATCAATAGAAGGAGGAATTTCTTATGAAAATAGAATTATTAGCAGTTGGAAGCGAAATATTATTAGGAGATATACTTAATACCAATAGCCAATATTTATCTAAAAAGATGGCAGAGTTAGGTTTTAATCTCTTTTTTCAGACTGTCGTGGGGGATAATGAGGAAAGGATACTAAAAAGCCTGGATATCGCCTTTAAACGCTGCGATATGGTTATTGCTACCGGTGGTTTGGGTCCAACTGATGATGATATAACAAAAGAAACTTGCGCTAAGTATTTTGATAAGAAATTACTACAAGATGATATTTCTCTTGAAAAAATAAAAAACAACTTTATTCAAAGAAAAATTACAATGCCTGATAACAATAAAAAACAAGCTAATTATATCGAGGGATCAAAAATTCTAGATAATAATTTTGGTTCAGCTATAGGATGTTATTTTGAAGAAAATAATAAATATCTCTTAATCCTTCCTGGGCCACCTTCAGAAATGATTCCTATGTTTGAAAATGAAGCACTAGCTTACTTAAAAAAATTACAGGAAGAAACTTTTTTCTCAAATTATATTAACGTCTTTGGCATTGGAGAATCTTCTATAAATGAAATCATTAAAGACTTACTATCCCTTTCTAATCCTACCCTGGCTCCTTATGCTAAAGATGCCTCTGTTAGATTGAGGATAACAGCAAGAGCCAAAAATGAAAACTTGGCTCAGGTTAAAATTAACAGAATAAAAGAAGAAATTTACCAAAAATTAGGGGATTATATCTACAGTGAAGGTGAGAAAACTCTTGAGGAAACAGTTCAAGAAAAACTTGAAAAAAACAAATATACTATCTCAACAGCAGAGTCTTGTACTGGCGGGCTTTTAGCTTCAAAATTAATTAATCTCCCTGGGATTTCAAAAGTTTTTATTGAAGGTATTATTGCCTATTCTAATTCAGCAAAAGTTAGGACATTAGGTATTCCAGAGGATATTATTTTAAAACATGGAGCTGTTAGTAAGGAAACTGCTATCTATATGGCAAGAAATGTGGCCTTAATTAATAACACGGACGTAGGAATTTCCACAACAGGAATAGCCGGACCGGGAAGTGATAATACGAAAAAGCCTGTAGGTTTGGTCTATATTGGTTTATATATACGTGGGAAAGAATATTATCAAGAACTTAATCTTTTTGGAAATAGAAATAAAATTAGGGAAATGACTACCTTGTTCGCTTTAGATTATTTAAGAAAATCCTTATAAAACTCAAAAAACAAGCCCTGTTTGTTAACTACCAACAGAGCTTGTTTTAACACTTTTATCCTCCAAGATAAGCTTTTTGTATCTCATCACTAGCAGATAATTCTTCTCCTGTTCCCTCCAATACTACTTTACCCGTTTCCAAAACATAGGCATAGTCCGCAATTGATAAGGCCATTTTTGCGTTTTGTTCAACTAAAAGGATAGTAATCCCTATCTCATTTAGCTCTTTAATAATATTAAATATTTCTCGAACAA
Organism: uncultured Eubacteriales bacterium; assembly: GCA_964642925.1. Classification (GTDB taxonomy): domain Bacteria; phylum Bacillota; class Peptococcia; order Peptococcales; family SKKY01; genus SKKY01. Next base: position 2,761 of record CAZXPJ010000025.1, read on the forward strand.
GAATGGGAGCTAAACCCATGGATGGCTCATCTAGTAATAAGATCTTAGGACCTGTCATTAATGCCCTACCTATTGCTAGCATTTGCTGTTCACCACCACTAAGCGTTCCAGCTAATTGTTTTTTTCTTTCCTTTAATCGAGGGAATCTTTCAAAAACATTTTGTAGATCTTTTTCTATAGCAGCTTTATCCTTTCTGAGGTAAGCTCCTAATTCAAGATTTTCATACACAGTCATTGGAGCAAAAATTCTTCTTCCTTCAGGTACCTGAACAATCCCCATATTTACTAATTTTTCTGGTGATATTTTTAGCAAATCCAAGTCATTGTACATTATTGATCCTGATTTTGGTCTATTAAGACCAGAAATAGTCCTTAATGTACTTGTTTTGCCAGCTCCATTAGAGCCAATAAGAGATATGATTTTACCCTCAGGAACTTCAAGACTTACTCCTTTAAGGGCATGGATACCATCATAATACAAGTTAATATTATCTATTTTTAACATATCATGCTTCCTCTCCCAGGTAGGCCTGTATTACCTTTGGATTCTTTCTTATTTCTGCAGTAGTTCCATCAGCTATAATCATTCCATGGTCAAGAACATATAATCTTTCGCAAACTCCCATTACTAGAGACATATCATGTTCTATTAGTAATATGGTTAGATCGAACTTTTCTCTTATCATTGCAATTAATTCCATCAAATCCTGAGTTTCCTGGGGATTCATCCCTGCTGCAGGTTCATCAAGAAGTAAAAGTTTTGGTTTTGCTGCAAGAGCACGAGCAATTTCCAGTCTTCGCTGTTCACCATATGGGAGATTTTTAGCTAACTCGTCTTTTTTACTATCTAGATCAAATATCTTAAGAAATTCAATTGATTTTCTCTCTATTTCCTTTTCTTCTACAAAAAAAGATTTAAATCTTAACATAGCAGAAGCTACAGAATATTTAACATGAGAATGATAAGCGATACGAACATTATCAAGAACTGTTAAATCTTTAAATAACCTAATATTTTGAAAAGTTCTAGCCATGCCTTTCTGATTAATTTTAAATGGTTTTACTCCACAAATATTTTCTCCAGCGAATATAATTTCACCAGAAGTAGGTTCGTAAACCCCTGTAATTAAATTAAAAGCAGTGGTTTTTCCAGCACCATTAGGACCTATTAATCCTACTAATTCACCTTTATTTATATAAAGATCAAACTTACTCACAGCAGCCAAACCACCAAAGAGTTTTACAAGTTTATTTATCTCTAAAATTTTCATTTTTGGTCTCCTTTCTTTTCATCAAGAAAAGAGATTTTTAATTCCTTTGTCCCCATTAAACCTGATGGTCTAAATAACATTATAACAATTAATACTACTGAATATGCTATCATCCTTACTGCTCCAAAGTCTTGTAAAAGAGCAGAAACTATAGTTAATCCTGAAGCCGCTAAGACCGAACCTGTAATACTACCAAGACCTCCAAGTACAGCCATAACAAGATAATCTACTGACTTTAAAAAATTAAAGGTTCCGGGAGTTATTATAAAGAAGTAATGAGCATATAAAGCTCCAGCTGTCCCTGCAAAAAAAGCAGCAATAGCAAAGGTCATTACTTTATATTTTGTTAAATTAATTCCCATGGTCTCCGCTGCAATTTCATCTTCCCTTATTGAAAGTACCGCTCTACCATGACTAGAATTAATATAATTTCTAATTAATAAAATAATTGCAACAGTTATGAAAAATAAAACAGGCCAAGTTGTATGTCTAGGAATTCCTGAGAGACCTCTTGCGCCACCAACAGAATCCATATTTACTATTATGATCCTAACAATTTCTCCAAAACCTAATGTAGCAATAGCTAAATAGTCTCCCCCCAGTCTTAAGATGGGATATCCTACTAAGACGCCAATGATACATGCCGCAATGCTTCCTAAAATTAAAGCTAATATAAATGGAAGATCCATTTTAGTTGTCAAAGCCGCAGAAGTATATGCTCCAATAGCCATAAAACCTGCGTGTCCTAAGTGTAATTGACCTAAAAAGCCATTAACTAAATTTAAACTAGTGGCCATAATAATATTTATAAAAAGAAGATAAATATTAAGTTGATAATATTGAGATATTATTTTATTTGACATAAGAAAATGAATCACAAAAAACAATAAAAGAGCTAAGGATAAATTAAATACTAATTGTCGATTAATTTTCATAATTTACACCTTCTCTTTCACGTTTTTACCAAATAAGCCCGTTGGTTTAATTATTAAAATTATAATTAAAATAAAAAAGGCCACAGCATCTCGGTATAATGAGTTTCCATATCCACTAACCATTGCTTCTATCAGACCTAAGATTATACCCCCTGTAAAAGCACCAGGAATTATTCCTATTCCTCCTAGTACAGCTGCTACAAAGGCTTTTAATCCAGGCATTACACCCATTAAAGGGGTTATCGCGCTATAATAAACACCCACCATTACTCCTGCAGCTCCAGCTAAAGCTGAACCAATAGCAAAAGTCATAGAAATTGTTCTATTAGCATTTATACCCATTAGAGTTGCAGCATCTTTATCAAAGGCTACAGCTCTCATTGCTTTTCCTGTTTTTGTAAAATGAACTATATATTGTAATAAAATCATCAATAATATAGTTACTACAAAGATAGTTAATTGCTGGTAACTTACAAAAGCATTCAGTCCGAAAATGCTTATTTTTCCCGAAGATAATATTTTAGGAAATACTTTGGGCTCAGCTTTGAAAAAGAAAACTCCTGTATATTGAAGAAACAAAGAAACACCAATTGCAGTTATTAATGCTGCAAGTCTACTAGCATTTCTTAAAGGTTTATAGGCTATTCTCTCAATGATAACACCTAATAAGGCACAACCAAACATGGAAATTATCAGAGCAGGAATAAAACCTAATCCTAAAATGGTAATAGTAAAGAAACCTATGTAGGCCCCTATCATATAAATTTCACCGTGAGCAAAGTTGATTAATTTAATTATCCCGTAAACCATTGTATACCCTAAAGCAATTAGTGCATAGATACTACCAAGGGACAAACCATTAATTACTTGCTGTAAGAAAATATCCATAAGGACACCCTTCCTATAGAAAAACCATAAAAAGGAGGGCACGATTAGTCCCTCCTTTGGTTTTTAAAAAATTTTTATGGTAATCGTACTTTATTTAGGATCAATTGTTGCTACATACTTCTGAACACCTTGTTCGTCATAACCGATTACTACTGCACTCTTAATTGGGTTATGTTGGTCATCAAAAGTTATTGTACCAGTAACACCTACAAGACCTGATGTAGCTGCTATAGCATCTTTAATTGCTACTGGATCAGCGCTTCCAGCTTTTGCAATTGCTTCCGCAATAACATAAGCAGCGTCATATCCTAAAGCTGCTAAGGATGTTGGGTTACTACCATATTTTGCATTATAATTTTTAATAAAATCACTTACTTTTGGATCTGTGCTTTCTGATGAATAATGATTTGTAAAGAAAGCATCTTTTAATGCTTCTGGAGTGTTTACTTCTGCTAATTTAGTTCCATCCCATCCATCAACACCAAGAAGAACACCTTTGTATCCTAATTCTCTTGCTTGGTTAATAATTAAAGCAACTTGCTCTTCATAGGCAGGGATATAAATAACTTCTGGATTTGTACCAATTATTTTTGTTAATGTTGATCTGAAATCTTTATCTTCAATAACAAATCCTTCTACACTTACAATTTTTCCACCAAGAGCTTCAAAGGAGTCTTTGAAAACAACTTCTAAAGCTTTTGAGTAATCACTGTTATTATCAACATAAATTGAAGCCGTTTTTAAGCCAAGATTTTCAGCAGCAAAACGAGCACCTACAGTACCTTGGAAAGGGTCGATGAAACAAGTTCTAAACAAAAAAGGACGTGTTTCCCCTGTTTTTGGGTCCACTGTAATATCTAAGTTAGTACCCGTTGGGCTCACTATAGGAATTTGAAATTCTTCTGAAACAGGGATAGTTGCAATTGCAGCAGTTGAAGTTGCAGGTCCAACTATTACAGAAACTTCATCTTGAGAAGCTAATCTTGTTGCAATGTTAAGTGATTCAGCACTGTCTGATCTATTATCATACTTAATAATTTCAAGTTTGATACCATTAGCGCCACCAGCTGCATTAATTTCTTCAAAACCTAATTCTATTGCGTTTGCAACAGCAATACCGTATTGAGCAACGTTACCTGATAACTCAGCATTTAATCCAATCTTAACGGATGCTGGTTTTTCACCAGTTTTGTCTACTGGTGCTTTTGTTCCTCCACAACCAGCAACCATAGTAATTGCAAACATTACTAATAGTAAACTAACTATAATCTTCTTGCTTTTCATAAAATAATTCCTCCCTTTTTCTGTCTTATAATACTTGACATATTTCTTAATTATAATATAACAACTATTCTTAATAGTCAACGGAAAAAACTTCTTTTCACCTTGAAGAATAGTATTAATTAACTCATTTTTTCATCATACTTCTTATTTATTATTCTTTTAGATAAAGTATAAATTACAGCAAAAGCTGGAACCCCAAGGAGCATTCCTAAGACTCCAAAGAGAGCACCACCTACGATAATGGCTAGTAAAACCCAAAAAGGTTCTATACCTGTTGAATCTCCTAATATTTTAGGGCCTAAAATTAATCCATCAAATTGTTGTAAAGCAAAAATAAATATTATTAACCAAAGAGCCTTAGAAGGGCTATAAATCATAGTAATAATAACTCCTGGTACGGCACCTATGAATGGTCCAAAATAAGGAATCATGTTTGTTATCCCTACAATTACTGAAATAACAATGGGGTATGGATTTTCCATCAGGATAAGTCCAATAAAACATAAAAAACCTATTATGATGGAATCTAATGTTTTACCAACAAAAAAAGATTTAAAAATTTGATTAGTTTCATTTAGAAAATCCATGGTTTTTTCAATATTTTCTTTTGGTGTTGCTAAATAAAGTAACTTTTTGCTTCCATCAATAAATCTTTCTTTATCATAAATTACATAAAGAGAAATTATTATTCCCATAAAGAATTTAAAAATACCTGATGTAAAATAATAAGCTTTACTAAATATTATTGGTAATATTTTTGTCAAAACATTACTTAAATTTGAAAAGTCAATTTGTTCTATAAGAGCAAGATCTAAATACATACTCAAATCTAAAGCCTCTGCAATTTTATCTATCTGCTCTTGGTATTCAGAATATCCTTTAGCAAACTGATCAATCAGTCTTAAAATACTCTGATAAAATTGGGGTAAGACTACAATTAAGAACCAGATTAGAAAACCAACAAAAATAGTATAGGTTATTAACATTGCTATTACCCTTTTAATCTTTTTCTTGTTCTTAAGAATTTTTATGTATAAAGCTATTTTATCTTCAATAAAAATTACAGCAGGGTTTAAAAGATAGGCTATTGAAAAACCAATAATAAATGGCATTAAAATAGTAATGATTTTGCCAAAGATAGAAATAATTAGGTTCTTTAAAAAGATCATATCTTTTAATACAAAATAAAGAATCAATATCCCTGAAAGTACTAAAAATGCTTGTAAACTTAAATTTAAATTTTTCCAGTTAAAAAATCGTTTCATGGAATTCTCCTTTTAGTTTCTTATTATACCTATAATTATATACACTTATCTAGTATTTTGAAATATAATAAAGATTAAGGAGTTGAATAGAAATGGATTTACAAAAAATTGAAAATGCTTTTAAGGATATTCTAATAGCAATTGGAGAGAATCCTGATCGGGAAGGTCTTCAACTAACCCCTTCTAGGGTAGCAACTATGTACCAAGAAATATTTTCTGGTATAAATAAGAACCCAGAAGAATATATTGAGGTTTTTAAGGAAGAACATCATGAGGAACTTGTTTTAGTAAAAGACATACCATTTTACTCAATTTGTGAACATCATTTTTTACCCTTCTATGGTAAAGCTCATGTTGCCTATATTCCTAAAGAGGGTAAAATAACAGGTTTTAGTAAACTTGTTCAAGTAATTGAGATTATTGCTGCAAGGCCTCAATTACAAGAAAGAATCGTCAAAGAAACTGCTGATACAATAATGAAAGTTTTAAATCCTCATGGGGTTGCTGTAGTTATTGAAGCAGATCAAATGTGTATGTCTATGAGAGGAATTAAAAAACCAGGAGCAATTACTGTAACCTCAGCAATGAGGGGTGCATTTATAAATAGTCCTGCATTACGCCAGGAGTTTTTATCATTAATTAAATAAAAAGGTGATTAAGTGGAACTTTTAAAAAGAATTCAAAACAATAAAATTATGGAATTAAATGGTAGAAAGCTTATTCTAGATGGGAAAAGTAAAATAATGGGAATAATTAATCTCACTCCAGATTCTTTTTCCGACGGAAATGATTTCTTGCATCCAGATAATTCTCTGAGACAAGCTATCTTAATGGAAAAGGAAGGAGCACATATTTTAGATATAGGAGCCGAGTCTTCTAGACCAGGTCATGAGTTAATTACCGTTGAAGAAGAAATAAGAAGGATAAATGACTCCTTAGATAATATTTTAAAAAATGTATCAATACCTATATCTATTGATACTTGGAAGCATGAAGTTGCAGATTTTGCTTTAAAAAAAGGTGCTTCTATAATAAATGATATTTATGGTCTTAAAAAGGATCATAAATTAGCCTCGGTCATTGCTAAACATAAGGCTGGGGTAGTAATCATGCATAACAAAGATAATAATACTTATCCTAATGGTTTAATTGAAGAAATAATTAATTCTTTAAAAGAAAGTATAGAAATAGCTTTAAATGCTGGAATTTGCGAAGATAAAATAATACTGGATCCAGGAATTGGTTTTGCTAAAAATTCAGAGCAAAATATAAGTGTTATGCAGAATCTCTATCAATTAAAAGAATTGGGCTTCCCTTTGCTGTTAGGAGTTTCGAGGAAATCCGTAATTGGGTCAATTGTAAATGTCCCTCCTAAAGAACGTTTACCTGGTACCATTGCCTCTACTGTTCTTGGTATTGTCCAAGGATATGAAATATTTCGTGTTCATGATGTTAAAGAAAATTTACAGGCAGCAGTTTTTACAGATAAAATAATTGGATAAAACTTTAGTAGAGGTGAAAATAATATGGATAAAATTATTTTAAAAGGTTTGCAGTTTAAAGGCAAACATGGTTGTTTTCCTGAAGAAAAGGAATATGCTCAAAAGTTTGAAGTGGATGGAGAGCTTTTTTTAGATTTAGAAGAAGCTTTGGTCTCAGATAATTTAGAATGTACTGTAAATTATGGAGAAGTTTTTGAAATTATTAAAAGGCAAATAGAAAATAATAGCTATGATTTAATAGAGAAATTAGGAGGGGAAATTATAAAGGATATTTTCAATTTTTCCTCTTCTATAAAAGAAATAAATCTTCTGTTGAAAAAACCAACCCCTCCCGTTGAAGGTAGTTATGATTATTTTGCAGTTGAAATGAGGAGAAAAAGAGAATGGTTAAAGCATACTTAAGTTTGGGTTCAAATATTGGTAATAGGTCTGAATTCCTAGCTAAGGCTATTGAAGAATTAAACTCTAATAAGAATATTACTGTAAAAAAAATTTCTTCTGTTTATGAAACAACACCTGTAGGTTTTCTTGAGCAGGATAATTTTTTAAATATTGCAATTGAAATAGAGACAAACTTAAGTCCCTGGGGCCTTATGGAATATAATCAAAAAATAGAAAGAAAACTCCAAAGGATAAAGAAAATACATTGGGGACCTAGAACAATTGATATTGATATTATTGCTTATGACAATGTTATTATTAAAAGTGATACTTTAAATATTCCTCACAAAGAAGCTCTTAATAGACCCTTTGTCTTAGTACCCTTAGGAGAAATTGTAGATTCAAATTTTACCCTAAAAGGGCAAAATATTAAGGAGATTCTAAAAAAGAATCCCCCTAAAGAAAATGTTATTTGGCTTTCCCAAGAGACTCTCCCATTTTAACAAGAGTCTCTATTTTTTTTGTTGTATATTCTAAAATGTCTTGATCTGGTATAAATGTATCTTTTTTTAAAAATAGAATTACCGTAGAACCACCAAATTTAAAATAGCCTTTTTCTTCCCCTTTTACTACTCTTTTTCCAGCTTGGAAGGTTTGTACTATTGTACCTACAAAAGTAGCCCCAATTTCCATATATAATACTTTCCCAAAATTTTCAGTATTAAATTCTGTCACTGTTCTTTTATTTTTTAGATAGATATTATCTATTCTATCTAAAACTCCTGTATTAACTGAATAGTAAGCACCTTTAATTTCCTTTGTTTTCTCTGGGACTCCAGAATCAGGAAAGTGAAATCTATGATAATCCGTAGGGTTGAGTCTTACTATTATCATAGTTCCTTCATTATATTCAGAAATTGATTCTTCAGATCCAACTAATTGCCCAAGATTAAAAGCCATTCCTTTAATCTGAACTATTTTATTTGTTTCTATGTTCTCGTAAATGAAAACCCTGCCATCTGCAGGAGAAGATAATATATCTAATTCTGAGTTGATAATCCTCGCTTCAGGTTTTAATTTTCTATAAAAGAATTCGTTGAAATTCTTATAATCAGATACCTTCTGTAAAAATTCTTCCTCAGCAATTTTATTTTCTTCTATAAAATCCCTAATTTTCTTCTTACTCTTTTTTCTGTTTTTTAATACTCCATAAAACTTACTGGCTAATTTTCTTTTTACGATTCGTTCAAGAAAAAAATTTCCCGAAGTTTTATAATATAGCCATTGAAGGTATTTCTTTCCTACAATATGTTCTGTTTCAACAGTTTTATTTTGCCTATTATAGACTTGTAAATCCATTAGATTTATTCCGCAGCAATAATTCTAAGATTCGTTACCTCAAATGATTCAGAAATTAGAGTAAAATAGAATTTTTCAAGAAAGGACTTATGCATTAAATTTTTTGTTGTAATTATCATTCTTTGTTCAGACTTTTTTATGTTAACTAACTGATTAAAGTAATTCTGGAATATTTCCGGTCCTACTTCCGCAAATATTTTATGAAATCCGTCAATAAGTTCTGGGTTTTCTTCCTCTAACCTATCAATCATTGGCGTAAAAGGCACTGTATAAAGTGCTTCCGGGTATTCCATTTCATATTCAACACCATGTTCGTCTTGTCCAACAAAATTTGGCTTTTTATCCATTTTTTTACCTCCTGATTTTATTTAAAATTTCTTAATAAGTTTATCATTTCAATAGCTGCTACACCAGCTTCAAATCCCTTATTACCATTTTTTGTTCCAGCTCTCTCTATTGCTTGTTCAATAGAATCAGTTGTTAAAATACCAAAAATTACTGGCTTTTCCTCTTTTAAGGAAACCTGAGCTACGCCCTTAGAGACTTCCGCACAAACAAAATCAAAGTGAGGAGTTGCCCCCCTGATTACTGCCCCAAGGCAAATAACTGCGTCATAGGTGTCACCTTTAGCAGCTCTCTGAGCTACCAAGGGTATTTCAAAGGCTCCTGGAACCCATGCTATATCGATATTTTCCTTCTCAACTCCATGTCTCACAAGAGCGTCCATAGCTCCAGATACTAACTTTCCTGTAATAAACTCATTAAATCTTCCAGCCACAAGAGCAACTTTAATATTTTCCCCTATAAGATTTCCTTCAAATACTTTTCCCATTATTTTCCTCCTTAAATTCTTCTAACATATGTCCCATTCTTTCTTTTTTCGTTTTTAAATAAAATTCATTTTTACAATTGGAGTGGATTTCTAGAGGAACTCTTTCAGAGATCTCTAATCCATACCCTTCCAGACCTTTAAGTTTTCTTGGATTGTTTGTCATTATCTTTAGTTTTTTCAAACCTAAATCTAGAAGAATTTGGGCACCAATTCCGTAATCTCTTAAATCTGCAGGAAATCCTAAAAGTTCATTAGCTTCCACAGTATCTTTACCTTGATCTTGAAGTTCATAAGCCCTAATCTTATTCAAAAGTCCAATTCCCCTGCCCTCTTGTCTCATGTATAAAAGAACTCCTCTACCCTCTTTTTCAATTTTCTTTAGAGCCTCTGCTAATTGTTCTCCACAATCACAACGTAAAGATGCCAGGGCATCACCTGTAAGGCACTCAGAATGGACTCTTACTAATACGGGCTCATCTGTTTCTACATCACCCTTTACTAAAGCAAAATGATCTTTCCCTGTTAATTTTTCTGAGTATGCATGTAGAACAAATTCACCATATTTAGTTGGCATATTAACAATAGCTTCCTGTTTTATTAAAATTTCTTTCTTTCTTCTATATTTTATTAGATCAGCAATTGTTATTATTTTTAGATCATGTTTTTTTGCATATTCCATTAATTCTGGAACCCTTGCCATTTCTCCACTATCTGAAATAATCTCACAAATAACCGCAGAAGGATAAAGTCCTGCCATTACAGCTAAATCTACAGAAGCTTCAGTGTGACCCGCTCTTCTTAATACCCCTCCAGGCATATACCTTAAAGGAAAAATATGTCCTGGCCGTCTTAGATCGGTAGGTTTTGTGTTTTTATCTAACAATTTTTTTATAGTTAATGCCCTTTCAAAAGCAGAAATACCTGTTTTACTTTCCGCTGCATCAACTGATATTGTAAATGCTGTACAATGTCTGTCCGTATTATTTTCAACCATATTACAAATATCTAATTCTTGTAATCTTTCATCAGTTATTGGCTGACATACCAGTCCCCTACCATAAGTTACCATGAAGTTAATAGCCTCAGGAGTAACTAACTCTGCGGCCATTACCAAATCTCCTTCATTTTCTCTATCCTCATCATCTACAACAATAACCATTTTCCCTTTTTTAATGTCCTCGACTGCTTCTTCAATTTTATTAAAAATAAACTTCATATTTCACCTCACATAAAACCATTTTCAATCAAAAAACTTTCTGACATACTTGGTTTTCTTTCTTCATTTTTTTTTGAACTAAATAATCTTTCAATATATCTAGCTAATATATCAATTTCTATATTAATAATATCCCCTGCTTTCTTAAAGCCTAAAGTTGTACTTTTAAGACTATGGGGGATTAAGGATAATCTAAAGTAGTCATCTGTAACATCTACTATAGTCAGACTAATGCCATCAACAGCTACTGATCCCTTTTTGGCTAAATATTTACCTATTTCTGGAGGATAGGATATATCGAAAACCTCTGCAATACCATCAAGATTCTTTGAAAGAATCTTACCTACCCCATCAATATGACCACTAACTATATGACCACCAAATCTACCATCCGCTCTTAGTGCCCTTTCTAAATTAAGACTATCTCCTGATTTTATATTCCTCATGGAAGTTCTTTCAAGAGTTTCATGCATGATCTCTGCTATAAGATGGTTGGATGAAAAATCTATAATTGTTAAGCAGACTCCATTAACAGCAACGGAATCTCCAATATGCAAATCCTCTGTAACAAGATTTGCTAAGATATTTATTCTCGCAGATTTTGGTTTTTTTTCTATTGAGATAACTTTTCCTAGTTCCTCTATAATACCTGTAAACATATCTTCTCCTTTACTTTGGATACATTATTAATCTTATATCTTCACCAATTCTTGTAACGCTATCAAAATCTAGTTTTGTTGCATCCTCCAGCTTAAAAAATCCTTGGCCTCCGAAAAATCCAGTAGCCTTATCCCCACCAATTAGTAGGGGAGCAAAATACAAATAATACTTATCTGGTATTTTTTCACTTATAAAACTACTATGAATCCTTGATCCTCCTTCAATAAGCACGCTAATAATATTTAATGAGGCTAATTTTAAGAGAACTTGTTTCAAATCAATCATCTCTTCCTCTAAAATTATTACCATCGCTTTTTTCCTAATTATCTCGATCTGATGTTCCGGTGCCTTTGCAGTAGTAAAAATAAGGGTTTTCTCTTTCGAATCTTCTAAATTCAAAACATTGGCTTCCGGTGAAATTCTTAGCTTACTATCTAATACAATTCTTATAGGGTTTTTACCCCTAGGTATCCTGCAGGTTAAGAAAGGGTCATCTTCCATAATAGTATTAATGCCAACAAGAATTCCATCATATTTCTTTCTTAATTTATGTCCATTTTCCCTGGACTTTTCCCCTGTAATCCATTTTGATTCCCCAGTGGAAGTTGCTATCTTTCCATCAAGAGAAGCAGCAGCTTTTAGAGCTATAAAAGGCATTCCCGTTTGTATATATTTTATAAATACCTCGTTTAATCTTAAGCCCTCTCCTTTTAAAACTCCCGTTAAAACTTTAATTCCATTTTCTTGAAGTTTTAATATCCCTTTTCCGTTAACTAATGGATTAGGATCTATGTTGCTGATTATTACTTTTTTAATTCCACTTTTTATAATCGCCTCTACACAGGGAGGTGTTCGTCCATAATGAGAACAAGGTTCTAAATTAACATAAAGATCAGATCCCTGGGCTTTTTCTCCAGCAAGTTCTAAAGCTACTTTCTCAGCGTGGGGTGTACCAGGTCCTTTGTGATAGCCTTCCCCTATAATTTGACCATCCTTAACAATTACAGCTCCTACTAAAGGATTAGGAGAAGTTAATCCTTCACCTTTTTTTGCCAATGAAAAAACTTTTTTCATATATTTTTCATGTAATTTTATTTTGTCCATAAAAAATGTCCCCTTCATTTTCGGGGACATTAAAGAATTACCTAATTTTCAGCATCAAATACTAGCGATTAAGAAATCTTTAATTCTTCTATCATCCAGACTATACTGTCGGCACTGGAATTTCACCATTTCCTGCCTTGCGGCTCGCGGGCTTTACCGCCGGTAGGGAATCTCACCCTGCCCCGAAGAATAATTATATTAAATTATGATTAATTATAACATTGTTTTCTAACAATTTAAAGGGTAAGAGTATCCCCTGACCTAAGAGGATTGGAACCGAAGGTGTTGTAAAATTCCACTAAGGCTGGGAAATGATTACAATGAGAGGGATAAATCTTTCTTACCTTAATCTCTTGCAAATATTTTATAGTTGCTGTTGTTATTTCATCATTTCCTAAAAGATGGAAACCTCCAATAACAGAATTTATTTTATCAATACCAGTTACTTTAATAGCATAATCCACTGTATTTATTAAACCAGCATGAGCACACCCTGTAATCACATTAATTGATCCATCTTCTATTACAACTACGGCAGAATCATCCTCTATATCATCAACATTACCATCTTTATCAGTAAAATTACCGGCTTTATTTTCAATAACACTTTTCCTAGGAATCTCTCCTAAAAAAATTATATTATTTGATATCTGCTGAGGCTTGTCATCAAGAAAAAGCTTATTTTCTTTTTCAATGTACTCTCTAGTAAAAGGTAATCCTATACTCCTATTGCCACTATAACGTTCTTTGAATATTTCATTATGGGCATATATCTTTTTCCCTTTAAGGAATTGAAGGCCAGTACCATGATCCCAATGACCATGACTCAAAAGAACCTTTTCAATATTTGTTAGATCTACTTTCATTAATTCAGCATTTTTTAAAAATAAATCAGAAGCTCCCGTATCAAATAAAATCTTCTGATCTGATTCTATCAGATAAGATAATCCCCACTCAGCTTTTAGATTTCCTGCAGCTATATTCTCAACTAATACAGTTAATTCCACAAACTCCACCCCCTATAAGATTAAAATATACAAAAAAGGTATTATCATAATCGCAGTTATAAGCCTTACTATCTGCATTATTGCAACTAAACCTATATCTATATCAATCTGGTCAGATAATACCATGATTGGAGCAATTCCTCCAGGTACCACACCTAAAAAGCAGGTTAAATAGTCCCATTTGAAAATTTTATTGAAGATATAAGCTAGTAAAAAACTTGAAGCTACTGTTATTATTGTGATTAATATAAGTATAGCAAAAGAATCAATTACAGAAATAAAACTTTCTCTATTAAATGATACACCAATAACTGCCCCCATACCAAGCTGAGCAAAATTATTAATTTCTTCAGGAGGCCTTTGAATTAAGTTTGGCATAAAGGATGAAGCGAATGCTGAAAAGAAAAGAGATCCCGTAAGATATGCTGCTGGTAAATTAAAGTAATGAAAAATAAGGGCTCCAAGTAAAGAAAAAGAAGCCAAGAAAAGCATTTTCCAAGAATGTGTCTCTTTTTTCTTGATGTTAATTTTTTCCATCTCTACCTCTTTTTTATGAGAGAACCTTTTCACTAAAAAAGGAAGCATGACAATAATTGTAATAAGTCTTAGAATCTGAAAAGAAGTTACAGTCATCAAGTCAGCGTTATAATCTATAGCCATTAAACTAACTTCCCCTAAACCACCTGGTATTACAGATAGAAAAGAAGTTACCCTATCAAAAGATGATAAGTTTAATAAGATATTCCCATTTATAATGGTTAATCCTATATACCAAAAAACCAAAAGAATTAGTGGTACTGCTATTTTTTTAAAATTCAAGATAAGATCTTTATTAATCCTTAAACCAAAGAAAATTCCTAATAAAACAGATACTATCGTTTCCCACCAAGAAGAAAGAGCAAGACTTCCTCCCAGGATGTTAAATAAGCCAATGGTAAAAATTGGTCCCATTAATCTAGATCCAGGAAGAAATCTTGCTACTAATTTTGCTCCAAGAAGTGTGAGAAACACAATAATTATAAAATTCAGCACTTTCTCCACTTCCTTTTTTAATGTTTAATAATTTTAATCTATTTTTGTTCCCATTCTAGCCTCTAGAGGAACTGAAAATGCTTCTAGTTTATTATAGTTTTTTAAATCATAATTTACTTTATACGTAAAATTTTCAAAAAGCTCATATACATTTTCAGGAGCCTCTCCTTTTTGTTTTAAATGACTTCCAAGTCTATTTAAATTCTCCGAGAAATTTAACTCCATCTTTTTAATGTTTAGAGATGATTCATCAACCCATATGGAAAGAACAAAATTTCCTAGAGCTTCTAGAGCTTCTGGCTCTTGAACAAAATTCCCAAGGTTAACATTTAAGAAACTCTTCTGATTAAGGGCCCATAAATATATGCCAGGATCCGCCGCAAGATCATACTTAATTATACCTCCTTTGGAGTTTTCCTTATCTTTGCTTACAAAGCCATTATCCGATTGGTTATCTACAAAAAGACTTAGGTTTTGGATTGGATTATTAGCGATTTCTTCAGGATACAATAAGTTTTCCCCATAATACCAAGAGCCTCCTTGGAAAACATAGCCTGTTAATTTACCATTAAGAATGTGAATGTAACTTTTAAAGTCTTCTTCGCTCCCTGTAGTATGGTTTAATATTTTATAATTATTTTCTACTAATAAAGGCTCCGCAAATATTTTGGTTTTCCCAGTTACCAAAGCATCAATAGGTTGATAAGCACTATTTGTTTTAAAAATTACTTGAGAATCAATTTCCACACTATCAAGATTTAAAGCTTTATCAATAACTTTTGCTACCACCTCTTCGTCACTTAAACCTGATGTCATATCTTTTCCCGAACATCCCTGAGCAAACACCATTAACATAATCAGAGAAATAAGTAATATCTTTTTTTTCATTTTTTAATAATCTCCTTATTTTGAATTAATTTTTTTTATTAATTTTGCAACATTAGTACTAAATTTTCTCATATTCTCAATTCCTTCTATATCATCCTTAGCAGATCCTTCTACCCTACCTCCAAATACTATATTCCAATAATCCGAACCGGGAACAATCATTTCATTAATAAAGTAAAACATCAACATCTCTTGATATGATGATGCTAATCCCCCTCTTCTAGCTACTGCAACAGGTCCGCCAACCATCCAGGATAAGAACTTATCATTGCCCCTGGAAACCATGCCAATTCTTTGAATTAAATTCATTAAATCTCCCCTAGGTGTTCCAAAATAAACCGGGGCTCCAATTATTAGTCCTTCAGCTCCTCTTATAATATCCATTATATTGTTTCCTTCATCTTCAAGGACACATTTGTTTGTGCCTTTACATTTGTAACAGGCAATACAGGATTTTATTTCCAGCCCAGCAAGACTTATTACTTCTGCTTTCAAACCTTCCTTTTCTATTACATTTTTACATTCCTCCAAAGTATAGGCTGTATTTCCCTTTTTCCTTGGGCTTCCATTAATTAATACTACTTTCAATTCTACACCTCTTTTGCTAAAAATAAATCTTTGTTCTAGATATAGATACAATAATAATATAAAATTAATTTATAGTAAATCATGGAGGTCGAAAATGAATAAACCTTTACTCATATTTAAGTTTTTATTAACAATGTTTACAGTAGTGTTTCTCACATCTTCTGCATATGCCTTTGAATTGGTAATTGAAGGGAATCTTTCCCCAGGCTCTAATGATAATAAGTTAGAAGCATTTTTTGTTGATCCTGCATTAAATACAAAAAAAAATGTAACTAATGATAGCTTAACTCAGTGGACAAGTTCTAATAAAGATATGGCTGTTATTTATCAAAATGGAGATGTGTTTTTCAGTGGTGAAACTGGTACTGTAATTTTTACTGCTAGCTACACTCTAGGTAATAAAACCTATACTAGTAACAAAAGCTATACTTATGATCCTATCGAGTCAAGAGTTTACACCTTGATTATTAAGGAACCCCTTAACCCTAAAGAAAAAGAAAACCAGCTTACTCTATACAGAAAATATGGTGATGATAGGGAAGAAAAAATTGATAATGAATTTATAATCTGGGAGTCCTCTGATAAAGTTGTTGCCACAGTGAATAAGGAAGGAAAAACAATTTTTACAGGTGAGGCTGGAAAGGTCACCATAACAGCAAGGCATCGAGGGAGGTTCGCATCAGTTACCGCCACCTATCCCACAGAATTAAAAGAAATTTATATAAATGAATCTTTGACCTTTTCCGAATCTTTTTTTAATAATCCACCTAAGTTAACTGTTACAGGAAGAATAAATAATGGAACAACGGAAAAAATTAAATATCCTACTTGGACTTCTAGTAATCAAGATGTAGCTTCTATTGATAGTTCTGGTATTTTAAAACTTACAGGTAAACCTGGAACTACGTTAATCACTGCCACAGCTGAGGGAAGGACTACTTCTAAAAGTATTACTGTTCCCGATGATAAAGGAATAAACTTAAAAAATATTTTCTTCACGGAGAATGTATTCTATTCAGCTACTGGGCAAGATTTGGAGATACAAGCCCTTTATGATAATAACTCTTTAAAAAATGTAACTAAAGATGCTACTTTAACTTCTAGTAACCCTGATATAGGGCAAATTTATGGAAATACCATATATTACTCAGGGGGGTCCGGTAATCTTACTATAACAGCAAGGTATGAGAACCAAACAGCCTCAATTCAGGGCTTCATATATCCATCCAGATCTGGAGGTAAATCTCTTACAGGTATAAAGTTTGAAAAAACTATTTATTCAATTAGAGATAATAATAAGCCTATTATTGTTTATGGAATAAATTCTGACAATAGTCGTTTCCAAATTAAAAACCCTCAACTTAATATTTTACAAAAAAATATTGGAGAAATTAAAAACGGCAATCTTGTTTTTAAAGGTATTCCAGGAAATTCAGTAATAGAGACTTTTTATGGTAGATTCCGTGATCAGAGTACAATTTATAATTACAGACCTGAAGGTGGTTTAAAGCCAGATTGGATTTATATTTCCACTAATTTAAACTCCTCTTCAAAGTTAATTCCTTTAATTGCCACAGCAAGGTATAGTGATGGTAGCTTAAAAGATATTAGTGAATTAGCAGTCTGGAATATAAGTAACACAGCGTATGGGGAAATAGATAATAATAATAAAGAAATAAAAATTTTAGAAAATAAAGATTTTACACTTACCGCCTATTATGAAGGACTTAGTGCGACCATAGGATCAAGAGCTTATACTTTTCCTAATTATACTAATGGTATAAACACAAATTTAGTTCCCATTAATCGAATATATAACAATGCAAAAAGAATGTTAGAAATAAACCAGTATCTACCTTATCCCAGTGATATTAAAGGACATTGGGCAGAACCGATTTTAAGAAATGGTCAAATGATTGGATGGATAAAAGGATTCCCTGATGGAACATTACGTCCCGATCAAAAAATAACCAGAGGGGAATTTGCTGCTTTTGTAGATAGAATTTGTGATCTAACCGCACCAACAGATAAGGTATTTTCAGATACAATAAATCATTGGGCAAGTCCAAGTATTTCAAAATTTAAAGCTTTAAATCTTTATAATATGTATAGCGCAAGTTTCAGACCTAATGATTATCTAACAAGAGAAGAGATGGCAGATTTTATAGCTAAGTTAGCTAATATTAGGAATACAGGAAATAATCCTTATACTGATTTGAATGAGAGTAACCCCTATTATTCTTCAATCTTAAAATCTGTTCAAAGTGGAATTATGGTAGGGATGGACTATAACAAGTTTGGTCCAAAAGAAACGGCAACAAGAGCACAAGCACTTACAGTAATTAATAATCTATTAAAGACTGATGTCAACTTAGCGGAAATTTTAAAATAGTAAATATTGTTATTTTTAAATAAAAAATGTCTACCAGAAAACTGGTAGACATTTTTATATTCTATATTATTTTCAAACTTTAAAATTACTCACTAATCTTGTTAATTCTTCGCTCATAGTAGCTAATTTATTGGAAGCATCATTAATATCCATCATGGACCTGGATGTTTCTTCTGTGCCTTTAGCAATCTGACTTGAACCCTCGGCACTTTGATTAATAGTAGATGTTACTTCTGTAATTGAACGTGTAACCTCTTCTA
>CAZXPJ010000026.1:0-21101 GCA_964642925.1 uncultured Eubacteriales bacterium
TTAAAACTCTTTCGTTTTCGTTTCTTCACAGCTGTTTAATTTTCAATGTGCCTGTCGCCTCGTTCAGCAACGTTCTTAATATTAACAACTTTGTTTTGAACTGTCAACTATTAAATTAATTATTTTAAATTAGTTTTTTAGTTATTTAAGCTGAGTAATATTCTTACCCACAACGTGGTCTCTTTAAACATTTTATTTGAATTTCCCGGATATCTTTTTTTTAGACATCCGGGAAAATGTTTATTTAAGTTTTAATTGAAGATAGTCCTTTTTCCCTTTTTTGACTATCGCTTTATTATCAATGAAGTTTTCTTCCTTTAGTAAGAAATTAAAGTCCTTGATCTTTTCGTCATTCAATGATAACCCATTTTGTTCCAAAAGTCTTCTGCCTTCTGATTTACTTTTAATGAATTCTAATTCTACCAGAACATCAAGAAGATTTAAACCCTTTTGCAATCTTTCTGAAAAAATTTCCGCTGTAGGCACATCTTCTAAGTCCCCACCTTTTTCAAAAAGTGCTTCAGCTGCTCTTTTGGCTTTATTAGCTTCCTCTTCACCATGAATTAGCTTAGTTACTTCATAAGCTAATATTTTTTTTGCTTCATTAATATCAGCGCCTTCCATCGAAGATAATCTGTTAACTTCATCCATGGGAATAACTGTTAATAAAGAAAGACAGTTTTTTACATCAGCATCATTAACATTTCTCCAATATTGGTAAAACTCATAAGGTGTTGTTTTTTCAGGATCTAACCATAAAGCTCCCTGCTCAGTTTTACCCATCTTTTTACCTTCACTTGTTACGAGGAGTTTAAAAGTAAGACCAAAAGCATCACCCTGGTCTACTTTTCTTACCAATTCAACTCCACCTAGGATATTTGACCACTGGTCATTTCCACCAAGTTGAAGTTTACAACCATATTCTCTATACAATACTAAAAAGTCATAGGACTGCATAATCATATAATTAAACTCTAAAAAAGAAAGACCTTTTTCCATCCTGCTTTTAAAACACTCGAAGCTTAACATTCTGTTTACTGAAAAATGTTTTCCAATATCCCTTAAGAATTCAATATAATTTAATTTTGTTAACCAATCTCCATTATTAACCATCATCGCTTTACCTTCAGAAAAATCGATAAATTTAGAAAATTGTTTTTTAAATGCATTCATGTTGATTTCTATTTGCTCCATTGTCAACATTTTACGTAAATCCGTTCTACCTGATGGATCTCCTACTAAGCCCGTACCACCACCTAGTAGGGCAATTGGTCTATGCCCAGCATTTTGCATATGCATCATAACCATTACTTGGATAAAGTGGCCAACATGAAGACTGTCTGCTGTAGGGTCAAAACCTATATAAAAAGTTACCTTCTCTTTTCCAAGAAGCTCCCTTATCTCTTCTTCATGAGTAGCTTGCTCAATAAAACCTCTTTCTTGTAAGACATCAAAAACATTCTTCATGATCTTCCTCCTAATAAATTTTTAAATAATCTTATTTAGATATGTTAACAAATTTTTTATTTTAAAACAAACTTTGTTAAAGAGTTTTAGCTAAAATAAAAATGTGTTATAATGCTTTTGCTTATACAAGGAGGATATTTATAATTATGGACGAAAATAAATCGGCAAGAGATAATCTTACAAAACCATATAAGAAAAAAATGGCACCCATTGATATTTTCAAAAAGGTATTATTAATTACTGCTGTAGTAGGTGGAGTGCTATTAGTCGGCATAACAATGTATGTATTAACTATGTTAAAAGATATGCCAGAAATTGAAGAGACAATTTTACAAAATTACGCAATATCATCTGAGATCTATGACCAGGATAATAAACTCGTTGCTTCCCTTCATGGTGTGGAAAATAGAATGCCAGTGAAAATTGATGAGATTTCTAAAGAAGCAAAAGAAACAATTCTTTCCGTGGAGGATAAGAGATTTTATAAACACAAGGGTATTGATCCTATCCGTTTAGGTGGAGCTGTTATTGCTAATTTTAAGGATGGTTTTGGATCCCAAGGGGGAAGTACCATTACCCAGCAATTATCAAAGATTTCTTTTTTTGATCCTAAGGATATTTCTATAAAGAGAAAAGTTCAGGAAGCTATGGTTTCATTAAAAATGGAAAGATCTTACGATAAAGATGAGATTCTGGAAATGTATTTAAACAAAATCTATTTTGGCAAAGGAGCTTATGGGATAGAGGCCGCTGCAAAAACTTTTTTCAATGTTAGTGCAAGTGAGCTAACTTATCATCAAAGTGCTGTACTTGCAGGAGTAATCCAAAATCCCTGGGCCAATTCACCTACAAATCATCCAGTTAACTCCGGGAAAAGATACAAAACTGTTCTTATGTTAATGGATAACAATAATGTAATTAGTAAAGATGAGAGACAGAAATTGTTAGATGATTTTGAGGAAAATGGTTTCCAGTTAGACTTATCTTTTACTGGTGACAAAGAAGTAAGAAAATATGCCTCCTATTTAGATAATGTGTTTGAAGAAGCTTTAAATGTTCTAGATATAAGAAATCAGGAAGCTTTAATTTATTCCGGGGGTTATAAAATATATACTAGTCTAGATACAAGAATTCAAGATAAGATGGAAGATGTTTATGCTGATGACACAAAGTTTCCTAAGGGTAAAGGAGATAAGATCATTCAATCTGCCATGATTGTTATTGATCCAAAAACAGGGGAAATTAAAGGACTTATCGGAGGGCGTAATCAAGAAACCGCAAGAGGTTTTAACAGAGCAACTCAGGCTTATCGACAACCTGGATCTGCTTTTAAACCAATAGGAGTATTTGGTGCAGCCCTAGAGATGGGATATACTCCAGCTAGTGTATTTGATGATTACCCAAAAGCTTATCCAAATTACGTAAATAAAGTTGATAAACCAATTGTTTTTAAGAATATAGATAATAGATCTAGAGGGCTAGTTTCCATGAGAAGAGTCCTCACAGATTCTATAAACGTTTGTTCAGTGAGAGCTTTAGAGAAAATCGGTATAGAAAATGGCTTTATGTTTGCTCAAGATCTAGGGATTACTTCTCTAGTAGGATCAGGACAAGCAAATGATATGGGTTATTCATTAGCTTTAGGTGGTTTAACATATGGAGTAAGTCCTTTAGAGCTCACTTCTGCTTATGCTGCTTTTGCTAACGGGGGAGTTAAGACCGATACACATTCAATTAATAAAATTGAGGATTATTACGGGAAACTTCTATATGAACATAAACCTAAAGAATCACAAGTAATGTCTCCTGAATCTGCCTATTTAATGACTAGTATGCTCCAATCGGCAGTATCTGAAGGTACAGGTGTAAAAGCTAACTTTGGAAGTTGGCCTATAGCAGGAAAAACTGGAACAACTTCCTATAATGCTGATGTCTGGTTTGTAGGATATACTCCTAAATTAATTGGCGGAGTCTGGATGGGTTATGATAAAGAAGAAACTATGTCTTATGTTTATGGTGGTACCCACGCAGCTCCAATTTGGAAAGAAATAATGGAAGCTGCCCACGAAGGTATAGCACCTACAGGTTTCAAAACTCCTTCTGGTATTGTATCTATAGCTATAGATACAAAGTCAGGATTATTGCCTAGTGAGTTTACTCCACCAGAATATATAAGAACGGAAATTTTTAATAGTGAATTTGCTCCTACAGAAATTTCAAAGGCTTGGATTAGTATTCCTAGTGTTCCTCCAGGAGTATTTCTAGTAAGAGAGGAACCCTGGCAAAATGAAGGCTTTGACGTAGTGCCAGAAGATGCTAAGTTAGAAGCTCCAAATTATGTTGATCCAAATTCCCCAGGAGGAGAAAACAATCAAGAACCAGATAAACAATTACTGGAGTTTAGAGTAAATGGGGAAATTACAACTAAAGATAAAGATGCTCCAAATAAAGATTTTAAACTTTCTTGGAATTGGGTTCACGTAAAAGACGAAGGCTTAGTCTTTGATATACACCGTTCTGACAGCTGGGGCTTTACACCAAGTCCTTATACAAGAATAGATACTATAAAAGGACTTAGCTATACGGATAAGGAACTTAATTCTGATAATGAGTATTTTTATAAAATAATTGCTTTTAATAATGAAACAAAAGAACGGTTGGCTTTATCTAATACAGTAGCTTTCTCTACTAATCCTAAGAATCCAGATAAAGATCCTAAACCACCAGTAGATGAAATGGAAACAATTCCTTCACCTCAAGCTTCAGTATCACCAAAAAAAGAAGGCAATAAATATATCATGCAGTTAAAGTGGACTATACCTGATAATTCAGCTGGGGGTTATGAATTTTTAATATTCCGTGGAACTGAGCCTGGCTTTACTACATCTTCCTCTAATCAGATTAACTCTAATCAAAAAGTAACGGGAAGAAGCTTTAATGATAATAATGTGGAAAAAGGAAATTCATATTTCTATAAAGTAGTAACTTTAAAAACTGGAACTAATCGAACCTCCTCTCCTTCAAATGAGATTCGAGTTGGAATTCCAGAAGAGTAAAAAGTTAAAAAATGCCCAGATAAAGAATTATTCTTTATCTGGGTTTTATTTAAAAACTATTTAATTTCTACAACTGTAACACCATGGCCACCTTCACTTGAATCTCCAATCCTACTACTCTTTACAAAATGGTGAGACTTCAAAAAATTCTGCATTCCTGCACGAAGAGCACCGGTTCCTTTTCCATGTATTATAACCACAGAATTTAAACCAGCAATTTTAGCATCATCTAAATATTTATCTACTTCTGAAATTGCTTCTTCTATAGTTAGGCCTCTTACATCAATTTCTGTCTTTATATTCATAGCTTTTTCGTCTTTAATATGAGAAATACCTGTCCTAGCCTTTTTTTGATCCTTGAGCCTAGGTATAGTTAGATCTTTAATATCTACTTTCATCTTCATAATACCTAACTGAAGATAAGCTTCTTCCCCTGACACTTCAATTATAGTGCCTTTTTGGTTAAATCTAGGAACAAAAACTTCCATTCCTGGAGTTAAAATATCGATTGATATAGTATCTTGATTTTTCTTTCCTTTAATAATTTTTCCATATAACTCACTTTCTTCACTTTCTAACTCTTTTCTAGAAGACCTTGCAGCCTCAAGAGCTTTTTCTTTATCCAGATTCATTAATTCCTTAATCTCTTTTAATTTTTCCCCAGCTTCAGATTTAGCCTTTCTAATAATACGGTAAGCTTCTTCTTCAGCTTTTTTTATTATCTTTTCTTCTCGCTCTATTAGATTTCTTTTAAGTTCTTCTACTTGCTCTAATTCTTTTTCAGCATAAGCAAGCTTACTTTTAGTATCTTCAAGATTTCTTTCCCCATAAAAGGCATCTTTTTCAAGTTTCTCAATTAATCCAGAAACATCTTGTTCTTCCCCTGTAATCATACTCTTAGCATCTTCAATGATTTCATCTTTTAAACCTAATCTTCTAGCTATTTCCAAAGCATTACTTTTACCTGGTATGCCAACAAGTAACTTGTAGGTTGGGCTTAAACTAATAGTATCAAACTCTACACTGGCATTTTCAACTCTTTCAGTATTATAAGCAAATATCTTTAAATCACTATAATGGGTAGTAGCAATAATTTTTGCTTTTATTTTCATAAAATATTTTATTATAGATATAGCTAAGTTAGCTCCTTCCCCCGGGTCTGTACCAGCACCTAGTTCATCAAGTAGAACTAATGTTCTAAAATTAGCATTTTCAATAATATCTACAATATTTGTCATATGAGAAGAAAAGGTACTTAAAGATTGTTCAATACTCTGCTCATCCCCAATATCACAATACACCTTTTCAAAAATCCCCATTGTCCCTTTGTCCGCAGGAAGGTGCAAACCACTCTGGGCCATCAAAACGAAAAGTCCTGCTGTTTTAATAGTTACTGTTTTACCACCTGTATTCGGTCCAGTAATAATTAATGCGTCAAAATCATAACCTAGGTTAAAACTTATAGGTACCACAACATTAATATCTATTAAAGGATGCCTTCCTTTTTTTATACTTATTGTTTCACCAGAAGTAATTTCTGGCATTATTGCTTCTTGATCAGTGCTTAATATCCCCTTAGCTATAATAAAATCTATCTCTGCTAGGATTCTTAAATTCTCTTTAAGCACTTCACCCTTTATTCCGATTTGGGCTGAAAGCTCCTGAAGAATTTTCGTTATTTCTTCTCTTTCTTGAACTTCAAACTTTTTAAGATCATTGTTAAATTCCACCACTGCCGCTGGTTCTACAAAAAGAGTTGCTCCACTAGCCGATTGGTCATGGACAATCCCCTTAATGTATTGACGATATTCAATTTTAACAGGTACTACGGAGCGTCCTTGTCTTGAAGTAATTATAGCTTCTTGGAGATACTTTGCTGTATTGGAACCTCGGACAATACTTTCAAGCTTGCTTTTAATCTTTTCATTTAAAGATTTTTTCTTTCTTCTAATATCCCAGAGAATATCTGATGCGGAATCTTTAATTTGATTTTCTTCATCAAGAACTTCATTAATGTTTTTTTCTAGTTCTTTTAGGGGTATAATTCCTCCCCCTAGTTCTCTAAGTAAAGGAATCTCATATTGGAGCTTCCTATTTAAAAATGCAGAGATATTATTTGCTGCATAAAGATTTTCCCTAATTTTTCCTATATCCTCCGGATTAAGGATTCCTCCTTTTTCCGCTAATCCAAGGGAGCTAAAAGTATCAATAATTCCTCCTAGAGGTATGGACCCTTCATACCTTCTTATCAGAACAGCTTCACTTGTTTCCTTCTGCATTTTAATAATCTTTTCTTTATTCGTTTCTGGATATAGCTTTTGGGCTATTTCTTTACCTAGCTCTGAACTACATTTATCTTTTAGTTTTTCTATAATTTTATAATACTCTAACTTGGTTAATGTGTTTTTATTCATTACTACTCAACACCTCTGAATAAATGACCTGCAGTTAATCCTCCTGGAGAAAGAGCAGCTATTTTTTCAATATTTTCCTTGGTTATTTTCACATTCCCTCTATTATTATATTTTTCTACCTGTTCTTTGTACATTTTTGTTTTTATATAAATATTCGCCGCAGAATCCATTCTTCCTTCAATTCTAAAAACATCTATTTTGCCTTTTGCAATTTTTTCCATATCTCTATAGAGGGATATTTCTTTAACATTATAGACATACATTTTACAGTTATAATCAAAAGCTAAAGGCATATTAAAGTTTTTTCTATCCTTTATATATAGATTATCTTCACAAAAAAATTCTGGTGATTTGTTTTTTTTCATGCAATAGCCTGAAGATTCTAATAGACAATATTCAGTAGTCATAAGGGGAAAGTTTCCTTGAATAATAACTTCCTTCTCCGTTTCACTATTGTAGATTTCATTTAACTGATCAAGGGAGAGTTCTGGAGACAAGGTTACTCTTTTAAGTCCTTCTTTTTCAAGGAAACTAAGAGCATAACTATTAAAAACATTTAAAGTAAACTCTCCATTAAGATCTGTTGAGGACTCTTCTAACATATTTAAAGCAGATAAATTAGCAGCAGAAAAACTTACCCCACCTAGCTGGGTTATTTCCTCTATTAATTGATCATAATATTCCTTTTGACCTTCTTTTATTATTCCTGGAAGGATGAAGCTAAGTTCGCATTTATCTTTACATATTTCTAAGGCTTCTGAAATGTCTTTCATGTTTATTCTTTTAAATTTCCTTAAGGTTTCAAGGTACAGATATATAATATCTGCTCCTCCTTCTAAGGCAGATTCTAAGGCTTCCATAGAACTAACCGCTACAGAAAGCTTCTTCATTTTCTTCTTGTCTCTTTCAACAAGTAAGGGCAGTTTAGAGATAAACTCCTCATACTCAGGAAGTTTTATATTCTTAAATTCTTCCAGATACTTATCCTCTAATTTCTGAACGAAATTCTTTCTTATATTATTCAGTTCACTTAAAGGTATCATTACTTCTCCTGAAATATTACTCTGTATTTTTCTAATTTCAAAGGGAGTGTTTCCTAGTCTTGAAAATTGTTCAAGAATTGTTTCTTCAGATAAAGGTCTTTTTAATGCCTTCACTCCAAGAATACTACCTTCCCCTTCCACAGAAATTCCCTCTTCATCTACTACTTTGTAAGAAATGACTTTACCTTCTTCTACATTTACTAAGATATCTATATGTTTTTTGCTAGTTACCCTTGAAGATGAAAAACTATCTCTGGCTTTTTTCTGTAACAGACCATCTTTTGTTTTATAAAGAATTTCTCCAATCCGGACTCTTCCTTTAATAGAAATTTCGATGGTTTCACCTTTTTTACCAAAAACTTTTACTTCTCCTGTTTGTTCTCCAGCATAACTATCAATTAAGAAAGTATCTCCTGGGTTTAAGTCTTCAAATAATTTAATTTGAGCTCTCCCTATTCTAAAAGAAACTACTTTACCTCCAGGAATTCCCTCATCTCTTTGTTTTTCCCAATTCATACCCTCTTTGCTTAATTTGCTTAAATAATGACCACTACTAGAACCCCTACTAAAAGATTGGTCTAACTCTCTGATAACTTCCTGATCCACAGAGAATTCTCCTGGCTTTTCGTAATAAGAATCTATTGCTTTGCGGTAATTATCAATTACTACAGCAACATATTCTGGTTTTTTCATTCTTCCTTCTATTTTTATAGACTTTACTCCTGTTTTTACAATCTGTGGTATATATTCAATCATCCTTATATCCTTAGTACTAAGTAAGGTTTTTCCTTTTTCTTCTAAAAATTCATATTCTAAACGGCAAGGCTGAGCACACTTTCCTCTATTTCCGCTTCTGCCTCCTAACATACTACTTAAATAACAAATACCTGAATAACTAACACATAAGGCGCCATGGACAAAAATTTCTAAATCCAGCTTGGTCACCCTTTTAATCTTTTTAACTTCCTCTAAAGAAGTTTCTCTAGCTAAAACAACTCTTTCAAAGCCATGTTTTTCTAAATATTTTGCTCCCGCAGAATTATTTACTGTCATCTGGGTACTGCCGTGAATAGGCATCTCTGGTAAGAGGATTTTTGTTAAATTTATTACCCCCCAGTCCTGTACAATTAAAGCATCTATTCCTGCTTGAGCTACTTTATATAAATATTCAGGATAAAATTTAATTTCCTGATCATTTAAAAGAGTATTAACAGTTAAGTAGGCTTTAACCCCTCTTTTGTGAGCCTCTTTGACCATATCTGGTAAACTTTCTAGTTTGAAGTTTTCTGCATAAGAACGGGCACTGTATTCTTCTGTCCCTAGATATACAGCGTCTGCCCCGTTTTCTATAGCTGCTCTGAAGGACAACTCACTTCCCGCTGGAGCTAGTAATTCTATTTTATTCATAATTTTTCCCCTTAGCAAAACATTATAGACTGATTTAATCTCTAAGCTTTGCTCCAAATTCTTCTTCAAGACCATTTTTTATGTTTTCTATAACTACATTTACATCTTCATCTACTAAGGTCCTATCTTCAGCCTGAAATTTAAGAGAAAAAGCTATACTTTTCTTATTCCCTGGTATTTGACTACCTTGATATAGATCAAAGACTTCAACTTTTTTAAGAAGATCATTAGCATTTTTTTCAATAGAGGATATTAATTCCCCTGCTCTTATATTATCTTCTACAATTATTGCTAAATCTCGGCTTATTCCTGGATATTTTGGAAGATATTTATAATCTATCTTATCTTCACAGTTGTCAATTATTTTTTCTAAGTGCATCTCAGCCAAGTAAGTTTTTCCTGGAAGGCTATAGCTATCTGCAACCCTAGGGTTTATTTCACCTAAATGGCCTACGAACTCTCCATTAAGAAGAATCTTAGCACATCTTCCTGGATGATACTCTCCTGAATCTATAACAGGCACATAATCAATGTTAGTAAGCTTTAAAGAAGCAAAAAGGTTGTTTAAGATTCCCTTTAAGTAATAGAAGTCAACTTCTTCTCCTTTATTTTTCCAATCTCCTCCTATTTTGCCTCTACCTAAAATAGCAAGCTTAAGCTCTTCTTCTGGAAGAATAGCTCTCTTTGGAAATCCATTTTTATAATATACTTTTCCTATCTCAAAAGTTAAAAGATCTTCTGATCTTCTATTATGATTTCTCAGAGCATTATCTAACATTCCTGGAACTAAACTTGTTCTCATAATTCCTTGTTCTTCTGATAAAGGATTTAACACTTCTACTACATTTCTTCTCATATCATTTTCAGGCATAAGCATTTTATCTAAATGATTTCTATTTATAAAGCTATAATTTATAACTTCATTTCCACCTATTCCTTTTAATATTTCATAAATACTCTTGCGAAGCTTTTGATTAAAAGTCCTTCCCCCTGGATTAGTATCTCCATAAGGTAAAGTTACAGGGATATTTTCAAGACCATATATTGAAGCTATTTCCTCTATTAAATCTTCCTCTATTTGTAGATCAGGTCTATAGGCGGGTATCTTATATAAAACTTCCTCAGCATTCTCTTTAATTAGCTCAAGGTTAAGCCTTCTGAAGATGTCTTTAATTTCATCATCAGATAAACTTGTTCCTAAAACCATATTAGCTCTATTAAATCTTAATTTTACTTCTTTGTTTTTAATTGGCTCTGGATATACGTCTACTTCCTTATCATGACTTTTCCCTCCAGCTACTTCTTCAAGAAGTTGAGCTGCTCTAATTGCAGCCAATCTAGTTTGGTCATAGTTGATTCCTTTTTCAAATCTTGCTGAAGCCTCTGAACGAAGACCCAACTTAGTTGCCGTCTTCCTCACACTTGTTGGATCAAAGTAGGCTGATTCAATTAATACATGTTTAGTATTAATTGTGACTTCTGAGTTCTCAGCTCCCATTACCCCTGCTATAGCTATAGGTCTCTCCCCATCGCAAATTAATAACATTTCATCATCTAAGATTCTATCTTTACTATCTAGAGTAACTAATTTTTCTCCACTATTTGCTTTTCTAACAATTATTTTTTTATCTTTTAACATTTCATAGTCGAAAGCATGCAGGGGCTGACCCATTTCTAACATTACATAATTAGTTACATCCACTATATTATTAATTGGTCTTATCCCAGCACTACGCAAACGGTTCTGCATCCAAAAAGGGGATTCTTGAATTTTTATGTCTTCAATAATCTTTCCTACATATCTTGGGCATTCTTCCAAAGCTTTTATCTCTATTTCTATATTTTTTTCAGAACTAAATATTGTGTTTTTTAAATTTAGATTCAAGTCTTTTATATCTTTATTTAAGATGGCAGCTAACTGTCTTGCTATATTAATTATACTTAAGCAGTCTCCTCTATCAGGAGTTAAATCTAATTCTAAAATATAATCATCTAAATCTAAATATTTAACCCCATCCATACCTAAGGGGGCGTCCTCATCTAAAACTAAGATTCCTTCTTTTTGGGATGCTAATAGTAAGTCCTGAGGAAGTCCTAATTCCTTTGCGGAGCAAATCATCCCTTCAGATTCTACTCCTCTTAGTTTAGCAGCTTTTATTTTAAAATTTCCCGGAAGAACTGCACCAATTTTAGCAAATATTATTTTTTGTCCCTGAGCTACATTTTCAGCTCCGCACACTACCTGATAATGTTTCTCTCCATCAAAAACTTTACATAAAGAAAGCTTATCTGCATTTGGATGCTTTCCACATTCCTCAACATACGCAACAACTATCCCTTTAAGCTCTTGGGACAAATCTGTAATTCCTTCAATTGCTACTCCCGAAGCTGTTAATGCATCTGCTAGTTCTTGGGGAGCCAGATCAAAATCAATATATTCTTTAAGCCATTTATATGATAAATCCATTATTTCTCACTACTCCTCTTTTAAAATTGGTTTAAAAATCTTACATCATTTTCATAGAATAAACGAAGATCGTTGATCCCGTATTTCAACATAGCAACTCTTTCTACACCCATACCAAAAGCGAAGGCGGTAACTTCTTTTGGATCATAGCCACCATAACGAAGAACATTAGGGTGAACCATCCCAGAGCCTAATATTTCTAACCAACCCGTATTTTTACAAGTACGACAACCTTTTCCACCACACATTACACAGGCAATATCTACTTCAGCACTGGGTTCAGTAAAAGGGAAAAAGCTAGGACGAAGGCGAATCTTTTGATCCGGTCCAAACATCTCTCTAGCAAAGGCTAAAAGGACCCCTTTAAGGTCACTCATCCGTATATTTTTATCGATTACAAGACCCTCAATTTGGTGAAACATAGGGGAATGAGTAGCATCATCATCTCTCCTATATACTTTCCCTGGACAAATAATTTTAACTGGAAGCTCTGATTTTTTATCTAGCATAGTCCTTACTTGCACTGGTGATGTATGAGTTCTTAATAATACTTCTGGAGTAATGTAAAAAGAATCCTGCATATCTCTAGCTGGATGATCTTTAGGGAGATTAAGAGCTTCAAAATTATAGAAATCCGTTTCAATCTCTGGCCCTTCTGCTATTTCAAAACCTAGTCCTATGAATATTTCTTCTATTTCCATTATAGTTTTAGTTACTGGGTGAATACTTCCTTTTTTGATATTTTTTCCTGGAAGAGTAACATCAATTGTCTCCTTACTTAACTTTTCTTCTAACTCTTTGTTTTTTATTTCTTGATATTTTTGTGAAAAAACCTTATTTAAATCATCTCTAATTTGATTGGCAAGTTGTCCAATAAGAGGTCTTTCTTCAGCAGAAACTTTACCCATCTCTTTAAGTATGTTTGTAAGATCTCCCTTTTTCCCTAAAATTTTAACCTTCATTTCATTTAATTCATCTAAATTAAAGTTTTCTTCTAAGATCTTTTCTGTTCTTTTTTTAATTTCTTCTAACTGCAGTTTCAACAAGATCCCTCCTAAAATATTATTATAAAACATAAAAACCTCCACCCACAAGGGGCGAAGGTTAAATTCGCGGTACCACCCTAATAAACTGCTATTAAAATAACAATTATCTCAGAATTCCTTAACGCAGAATTAATCGTCTTTGCCTACTTGTTTTCAACAAAGAAACTCCAGGACGAAATCCTTCTTATATTTTTTCAATTAAGGCTCTCAATCTAATGGCCTCAACTCCCTGGATGAAAATTAATATAAGGGCTTCCCTTCATAGTCTATATCTTATTCTTATGCATTATATCATATTATTTTTACTTTTCAAATCTACTTCTATTGATAGCATACATCAGGATTCCTGCAGCTACAGAAACATTTAAGGATTCTGATTCTTCATTCATTGGTATGGTTATTTTAAAATCAATGTATTCTTCTGGAACGCCTAAACCCTTTGCTTCAGAACCCATTACCAATGCTATTTTTTCTTCAGGGAAATGATCATAAATCGTTCTGCTTCCTTCAGTATCCCCTGCTAAAACTTGAAAGCCTCTTTTACTTATCATAGGAAATATAATATTTGGATCTATATCATGAAAAATATCTATTTTGTTTATTGCTCCCATAGTAGACCTGATAACTTTCGGATTATATATGTCTACACTACCTTTTAAAGATATTATCCCGTCAAACTTTGCTGCTAAGCCAGAACGAATAATAGTTCCCATATTTCCAGGGTCTGAAATATTATCTAAAACTAACAAGCGACTATAAGTGTGGATTCTATCTTCAATTTTTATTAATGGTTTTTTTAGCAACAGAAAAACACCCTGGCTAGTAATTGTATCCGTTATTTCCTTTTCTAGCTTATCACTAATTATTATTGTTTTTTCTTTAAATGATGAAAAAAGTTCATCGGATAGAAGGGACAAATTTTTTTCGGTAAGGATAACTTTTTCTATATCTTCTTTCTTTTCTCTGTCCTTCATTATATCTTGGCTTATTCTTAATCCTTCAGTAAGGTAAAGGTCTTCTTTATCTCTATATTTCTTAAGCTTTAATGAGGATAGTTTCTTTATAAAAGTATTGTCAGAAGATTCTATTTTCTTTACCATATTTATTCCTCTTCCTTCGTTAAACAGATGCTAAATACATCTAACACAATTTTTTCCTTCAGACTTTGCTTTATACATTAAATCATCAGCTTTTTTTATTATGGAATCAACTGTATCACCATTAGAGCAGGAGGAAACGCCAAAACTTGCAGTTACGGATTCCATATCATCCACCACCATCTTGCTAATTGCTATTCTAATCTCTTCAGCTAACTTAGTTGCATTTTCTATTTTTGTATCAGGCAAAATAATAATAAATTCCTCTCCACCCCAACGACATAAAAAATCAGTTTTTCTAATTCTTTTTTCTACGGTTTTCACTATTTTTTTTAATACATTATCTCCTGAATTATGTCCAAAATTATCGTTAACTTGTTTAAAATTATCTATATCAAATAAAATTATTGATAGTTCCAGTTTGGTCCTACTGAATCGTTGAATTTCTTCATTTAGTTTTTTAAGCATAAATCTTCTATTGAAAGCTCCAGTAAGTTCATCTCTAAAAGTCAGTTCTGTTAACTTTTTGTTTGCTTCATATAACTCTCTTTCCATTGTTTTTTCTTTATCTATGTCAAAGACTATTCCTGATACAACCAAAGCTTTTCCATCTTTATCTCTTTTTGTTACTTTACCCCTATCATAATACCAAATATATGAACCCTCTTTA
Source organism: uncultured Eubacteriales bacterium (assembly GCA_964642925.1). GTDB lineage: Bacteria > Bacillota > Peptococcia > Peptococcales > SKKY01 > SKKY01. The sequence continues at coordinate 14,668 of CAZXPJ010000026.1, forward strand.
GTTAAAATTCTATATTCTATTTCGTATATATCACTTACACCCATTAAGTGGTCCCTCATATTTTTCATTACTTTTGCATAATCTTCAATATGTAATTTCTCCGTAAAATATTCAAATCCAACTTTTTCTGGAATCTCTGAACTTTCATATCCTAAATTAGTGGCTTTTTTTTCATTAAAAACCACCTCATTGCTTTGAACTATCCAATGCCAATTACCTAAGTTTCCTGCCCAGGGAAAAGATAATAGTTCTGAGTTGTTTTTTTCTTTTTTCATTTGTAAAATTACTTCTTCTAGCTCCTGAATGCGCTTCATGCTATCCATATTTCCACATACTTTTATAAATTATACCTGAAATATAAAAAAAAGAGTAGCTCTATAATAGCATACTCTTTTAGTAGTTTTTATGCATTTTTTGCTAATGTTACTAAATCAGTAAAAGCTTTAGGATCATTGATAGCAAGGTCAGATAATACTTTTCTGTTAATAGTTATTCCTGCATTTTTTAATCCATTTATAAATCTACTATAAGAAATATCATTCATTCTTGCTCCTGCATTAATTCTTGTAATCCAAAGTCTACGGAAATCTCTTTTTCTAAGTTTTCTATGAGCATAGGAGAACATTAGAGCTTTCATTACAGCTTCGTTAGCTACTCTGAATTTTTTTGATCTTGATGCCTTATAGCCCTTTGCTAAGTTTAATACTTTTTTATGTCTATTACGGGTAGTTACTCCCCTTTTAACTCTTGCCATTAGTAATTCCTCCTTAAAAGTTCAAATTATTTGTATGGGATTAATTTTATTACTCTTTGTGCATCACATTTTTTCATAATAGCTGATTTGCGTAAGTTTCTCTTTCTTTTTGGTGACTTTTTTTCTAAAATATGGCTTGTAAAAGCATGAAATCTTTTAATTTTACCGGATGCTGTTACACTAAATCTTTTAGCTGCACCGCGATGAGTTTTCATTTTTGGCATGTTAATCCTCCTATAAGTTATTCAGTTTTTGGTGCTAAAATTAAAATCATATTTCTACCTTCCAATTTAGCTGGCTTTTCAACTTTGCCAACTTCAGAAGTGATTTCTGCGAATTTTCTACTCAATTGAAGGCCTAGTTCTGAGTGGGTTATTTCTCTGCCTCTAAACATTATTGTTACTTTGACTTTATCTCCATCTTCAAGAAACCGTATTGCATTTCTAGCTTTTGTCATAAAATCATTTTCATCAATGTTAAGTCTAAGTTTTACTTCTTTAACACTAATTGTCTTTTGTTTTTTCTTTACTTCTTTTTCTTTTTTGCTTTGTTCATACTTAAACTTGCCATAGTCCATAGTTTTACAAACAGGTGGTTTCCCACCCGGAGCGATCTCCACAAGGTCAAGACCTTTCTCTTCTGCTAATTTTAAAGCATCAGCTAAATTAAATAAGCCCAACTGTTCTCCCGCTTCATCAACAAGCCTTACTTCTCTTGCGCGAATTTCTTCATTAATACGCAATTCTTTACTAATAAGAATTCACCTCCTGATAATTTTTTACAATAAAAAAAGACGGCTTCAGCCGTCCGCATAATTAATACCAATATCTTGACAATGGTCTTTAATATAATTAACCTTAAAACATAAGAAGTCGTAAGGTGAGAAGCGGACTGCCTCTTCTTTTAACAAAAGTAAGATTATCACAACAGATCTTTTTTGTCAAACAATAAAATGCAAATGGAGAATCCTATGATATATTTTATGATTACAATGGTTTTATTCATTTTTATAGCTTACATAATATACTATCGCTATACTATTTTAAGCAAAATTTTCGTTTCTACGCAACTGACAAAACTTGGTGTTTATGCTAGGTTATATAACTTTTTTGAAGAAAAAACAACCAAGGAAAATGCAACTCTTTTTGCTGAGGTTATTATTGATCAGCTTTTTTCCGAGTCATGTCCTCGAGAAAAATCAGTCTTATTCCATGTTTTAAATAAAGAGGCAATAACAAGAAGCCTATACCAACTATCTGAAGATGAAGAAATTAAAGAAATGGTTAATATTGGTCTCTTCGCTGAAGCTCTTATTAAAATGAATAATGGCATCTCTAAGGAAGATGCCATGAAAAAACTTAATAATCTTGATAAATATGCTCTTAAATTTGAGAATATTGAAAAAAAATATCCTCTTAAAATTGTAATGTATAAAAAAGCAAACCGCTTTTACCGTTTAACCAAAACCGATGCTATAAAGGCAAAGTTGGGAATAAAAAAACTATCTAAATAAATTCCTATACTCTGCTAAAACACATCCTCTAATAACTTCAATATCGTTGTTTGAACAATAATCAAGGATTTCTTTGCTAGATGCCCCTGGCTGAATAAAGACCTTTTCTAATCCTAACTCTTTCATTTCTTTAACTATATCAATTCCTTTATCTGGACTAACAACTAGATTAACCATATCCACATCATCTGGAATTTCTTTTAAGCTTTTTAATACTTCTGAGTCACTGCACCCTCTAGGGTCTACTTTATAAACAACATGATCCTTCTCATCAAGCAATTTTGCAATGTCATAGGCATATTTACTTTTATTGCTTACATCCCCAACCACTGCCCATTTCTTCTTATCTAAAGCTTCTCTCGCTATCATAAAATCCCTCCTAATAATAGTATCTTCTTATCACTTCTTCTGCACTTACAATACCGTCCACTGCTGCTGACATTATACCCCCAGCATAACCAGCTCCCTCACCAGCAGGAAACAATCCTTTAATATTATAGGATTCACCATCTCTTCTTAGAATTCTAATGGGGCAAGAGCTCCTTGTTTCAATTCCTGTCAAAACAGCTTCTTGATCCTGAAAAGCTTTCATTTTTCCTGAAAAACTTCCAAGTCCTTCTTTTATGGTATCTAAAATAAAAGAAGGGAGAAATTTATTAAAATTTGCAAATTCATAACCCGGGGTAATAGTGGGAGACACTTTTCCAATTTTTACAGAATCTCTATCTTTTAAAAAATCTCCCACCAATTGAATTGGAGCTTTATAATTACCTCCTCCATAATTGTAGGCTGCTTTTTCAAGTTTTCTCTGGAACTCTATTCCTCCTAAAATATTTTCTTTTCCATTAAAGTCATCTTGATTAACATTAACTAAAAGAGCACTATTAGAATTTAATCCCATCCTAGAATGAAAACTCATTCCATTAGTTACAACAGTATGCTCTTCAGAGGCTGCGTTAATTACAAGGCCGCCTGGACACATACAAAAAGTATATAATGCTCTTTCCTTACCATTAAATGTAAGTTTATAATCTGCAGCCCCTAAAAATTCCCTCATTTCTCCATACTGACTTTCATTAATATCTTTTTGTAGGTGCTCTATCCTTAACCCTACTGCAAAGGGCTTACTTTCCATTTTGACTCCTTTTTCCTGGAGCATTTTAAAGGTATCTCGAGAAGAATTACCTGGAGCGATGATTAAAATATTAGTTTCAATAAATTCACCATTTACAATTATTCCTTCTAAATTATTCTCTTTATCTATAACTATCTCTTCCATTTTACTTTCAAAATATACTTTTCCTCCAAGATCTATAATTGTTTCCCTAATTTTTATAATTACATCTCTTAAAAGATCTGTTCCTATATGAGGTTTGTTGTCATAGAGAATTTCCTCTGGTGCACCATGTTCATTAAATACTTCTAAAACTTTCCTAGATCTTGGGTTTTTTGTTTGAGTAGTTAGTTTCCCGTCAGAAAAAGTGCCTGCCCCTCCCTCGCCAAATTGAATATTCGATTCAGGATTTAAAATTCCTTTGGACCAAAATTTCTTTATATCCTCTGCTCTCTCGGGAATCATTTTTCCTCTTTCGATTACTATTGGATTGTAGCCAGATTCTGCTAAAATTAAAGCAGCAAAAATTCCACTGGGGCCAAACCCGCAAATAACTGGGGGCGTTTTAAGTTTCTTAGATCCTTTCATAGGATATATATATTTATAGTCCTCTGAGATATCTAAACCGTATTTCTTATAATTTTTAATAACTTTAGAAGTTTCAAAATCTAAAGTATATACATACTGGATGTTGTTTTTCTCTCTAGCATCTACTGATCTTTTTAAAATTCTCAAAGAGTTTTCTTTTATTCTCATGTTTAGCTTAGTAGATATTTTTTTTAATATTTCTTTATTTTGATCATTTATTTTTACACTTAATTTTATATTACTTATCCTATATTTCAAAACAAAACCCTCTTCCTTTAAGCTTTATCTATTTTACTACAATTGTGATGATATAAAGAAGGAGTACTGAATTTTTAATTCAAGTACTCCTTAATTTAATTTGGTTAAGAACTCTTGGAAGTATATCACGAGACCTGGAAATCACACGATCATATTCCTCATATTTTGGGAATATATTGTATTTTTTGTCAAAGTAGTAAATCATACTTCTATTTTCTTTTTGAATATGCAGTGCAAAAATATATAACTTATATTTTGTTTTATTACCTGCTTCAAGAATTGCTGGCATTCTTTCTTTATAGTCATTATTTAAAACAAATATTTGAGCAATTCCTACTTTTCCTTCATTATATTCTCTTAAGGAATTACTTATAATTCTATCAATAGACATATTTCTAAATTCCACTTGATTAACACTTTTATAAACCAACTCATCAAATTCAGTATCTATATTATAGTTATCATAAAGATATTGAACTATCTCTCTGTCTCTTTCACTGGTTTTTGCATTTCTAAGACCCATAGTATCAGAGATAATTCCTATTATACACCCTTTAGCTAATTGGTCTGTAAACTTAAGACCCTTATCAAAAAACATATCAGCAATCATAGAACAAGTAGCACCTATCTTTTTGAATCTAATCTCCCTAGCTTTTAAATGAGGTTGAATAGTGTGGTGATCAACGCATAATAGAACTTCTTTATCTATATCATAGAAACCAAAGGACTCCATTGTGTCGTTGTGATCAACAATAGCAAAATCGATGTTTTCATCTTCAAGTCCCTCTTTAGTAATAAATTCCGGCATTTCTAAACCTGAAAGTTTAAATATTTCGCTAGTGCTTTCTCTAATAGCATCTTCATTGAAGTACACTGCTTTTGCTTCCAAGCCTTGTAGCAAATAATATTCTTTTAGAAGGACCGAACTAATCAAGCTATCAATATCACTGTAAGGGAAACAGTGCCCGAAACAATAAATCATATTTTCCTCCCATTATAATTTAATTTTATTATTCTCTTCCCTGTTCTTTAAAAAACCTAACCAAAAAATCTGATTCTAATGGGTTTAAATCGAATTTAATACTAGCCTCGTTAGCAAGCATAATTATATTTTTATCAGGAAAGTCCTCTTTATTTTCATTAACCCAGGTAATTGCTCTTTTTATTTTTTCTCCTTTAGGAAACATGTTAATTCCTCCCCTTTTCTTTTAGTAACATTAGTTCTTTATCCTTTAGTTCTCTAAACTCTCCCACATTCAATAAAGGATCAAGCTTTAGTAAACCCATTTCAATTCTTTTAAGATAGCTTACCTCAAAATCAATTGATTTAATCATTCTTTTTACTTGATGAAATTTTCCTTCTGTAATAATTAAATGAATAAAGCTCTTATTTTTTTCTTCATTTACGCTAATAAGCTCTGCCTTAGCTTTTTTTGTTAAATATCCATCTTCAAGAAGAACACCTGCTTCTAATTTTTTTAAATCCTTTTCTTTTATTATTCCATTTATTTCTACATAATATTTTTTGGGAATATGTTTCCCCGGACTTAATAGCTGATGAGCAAGTTGTCCATCATTAGTAACTAGAAGGAGTCCTTCCGTATCTTTATCCAACCTTCCCACAGGAAAGTAATCTTTTCTGGGATAAGCTTCTTTTATATGATCAATTACAGTTTTATCTTTATTATCAGAAACCGCAGAAACTATCCCAGCAGGTTTGTTTAACATAATATAAATAAACTCTTGATACTTGAATTCTTCTCCTCTAAAAATTACTACATCTCTTTCCGTATCAACTATTTTACCAGGATCTTTAATTATTCTCCCATTTATATTTATTCCATATTTTTTAATTTCTTTTTTTAGATCTCCTCTACTTTCAAGAGATTGATCACTAATAAATTTATCAATTCTTATTTTAGCCATAAAACTATCCTTCCTTTTATTATTTCAGTATAGTTTTTTTAAGATACATGTAATGTTACTATTTATAATTTTTTATTGCAAATATACTCTCATTAGACTAGAATCATGATATTGTAATGAAATAAGTAACAAAAGAGGAGTGTAAAGATTGGCTTTAAAATGTGGAATCGTAGGTTTACCTAATGTAGGTAAATCAACATTGTTTAATGCAATTACCCAAGCTGGTGCTGAATCAGCAAATTATCCCTTCTGCACGATAGACCCTAATGTAGGAATTGTTA
>CAZXPJ010000027.1:0-15386 GCA_964642925.1 uncultured Eubacteriales bacterium
TTAAAGTATCTTTATTTCTCCACCCTCGACATCAATACCACGCACTCAACGTGGGATGTCATGCTAAACATGTCTACTCCGGTTAATTTTTCTATCTTGTAATTTCCTTCTTCTACTAGAATTTTTAAATCTCTGCCTAGAGTTCCTGGGTTACAGGAGACATAAACTATTTTAGGGATGTTTTTTGCAATTATTTCATCGAGGACTTCCTTCTTTACTCCCCCTCTTGGAGGATCGAGAATTATTGCATTAGGATTATAGTTTAATCTTGGAAGTATATCCTCAACTTTGCCTTTAACAAAATCCAGGTTGCTTATTTCATTTAACTGAGCAGAAACTTTACCTTCTTTTTTTATTCCTTCGTATTCATCTATAGCAACAACTTTTTTTACATTTTTTGATATATAACTCCCTATAGTTCCAATACCTGCAAAAGCGTCTATAACCACATCATCTTTATCTGGATCCAAATATTCCAGTACTTTTTTATAAAGTTTTTCTGTTTGCTTATTATTTACTTGGAAAAAAGTACCTGGATATAATTCAAAATTAAGTTCACCTATACTATCTGTAATCGTTTCTTTTCCTTTTAAATGAATATTCCTATTTCCTAAAACTTCATGATTTCTTCCTGGATTTAGGTTTTGGTAAATAGAGGTAACCTCTGGTATTTCCTGGGTAATTTTACCAATGATTTTTTTGCTTATTTTTTTTACGTCGGATGTAACAAAAACCATCATAATTTCCCCGGTTTTTTTACTCTCCCTAAGCATGATGTTTTTCAAGCTACCTTGGCCTGTTCTCCTGTGGTAGATACTTATATCTTTACCTTCGTTACTTAAAATTACTGTTAATTTCTCCAATACCTTATTTAGCTTTCCTGAATAAAGCAGACTGCCTTTACTTACTGTGAAGTTATGGCTGCCCTCTTCAAAAAAACCAAATTTAACTTTTCCATCTTTATCCCTTTGGATCTGAAAATGCCCTTTATTTCTATAGCCTTGTTGTTTATCTGAGGATATAATTTTTTCTCTTGGAACATTTTCTATTCCAGGGACCATCTTTAAAGCATTTGTAATTATTTCTTCTTTAACTTCTAGTTGATGACCATAACTAACATGAGCTAAATTACATCCACCAGCTTTATCAGTACTTACCTCTAATCTAAAGGGAGAAGCTTTAATAATATTTAAAATTTTCCCTCGTGCAAAGTTCTTTTTAATTTCTGTTATTTCTATTTCTAATTCTTCCTCTTTTATTCCTTTGTCTACAAAAACTACCAGATCTTTAATTCTAGCTACACCTTGTCCTTCATGGGTATATCCAGATATTGTAACTACGTGTCTCTCGCCAATATTCATATTATTCCTCCATTTTAAAAAAGAGGGAACATGCAAAGTCTCATGTTCCCTCCTCAAAGTTAATTTTATTCTTTTACTTCTTCAGGGTTTTCTTCGTCTGTGGATAAGTGTGGTCGAAAGAAAACGTCCCCTCCGGTTTTGTCTGTTATAGTGCCTTCTTTTATGTAATAGTCTCCGGGAGGCTGAACCTCATTATTGAGACTATTAAGAAATTCTTTTCTATCTATATTTTTTGTGAGATAGAAAATTCCGTCCATTTTATTACCTGCTTTTATTTTACCTTGGTCTATTATTTCTAGGGCTTCGCTTCTCCAACCTGTAACTTTATAGATTGCTGAGGCTATATTATCTGTTTTGATTGTATCACTTTCAGGAGCAATAAGGACAGTCCAATTAAATTTTGTCTTGAGATCTTCCTCAAGATACAGCCCTTCCCTCAAGACAGCTTCTAAGCTTCTCCCTGCTAAATGAAAATCCTCTGATGTTTTAAAGAATATTCTATAATAAGGAAAACGACTCATAGCTCCTGGAAGATCTCTACTTATCCAGGGGATATTCTCCGGAAGTTCAATCATTTTAGGGACTAAAGTATATCCAGTGGCATCAAAGATGTCAGCATCCCCTCTATTTAAATCCATGCTTATTTCCTTAATTATCCCTTTGGAAATCCCTACATGGGCATCAAAAATTTCTCCTCCACTTCCATCTATGATTCTGGCATTTTTAATCACCAAGTCATAAGGATTGGCAAAAGAAAAAATTTCATCATTTCCTTTTTGCTTAGCAAATTGCAAGGTAAAAAAGGAAAGAAAGAAAGTAAGTAAGAATATTAAAAATACAGAAAGAAATACTTTTATTTTATCCATTTTAGCTCCCTGCTGTTAAGAAAAAAGTTAATACCATTATACCATTCCAGGTACCATGGGCTATTATTGGAATTAAAATATTATCATATTTTTCATAAACATGATTTAAAATTACCCCAGCTATGAAAAAGGGGACAAACCTATATAAATCAAAGTGCAATGCTCCAAATATTGTGGAAGTCAAAGCAATTGCTATTCCTTGTGAATACTTGTTCCTAAATGCTTTATAAAGAAAGCCCCGGAAATATAATTCTTCACTAATAGGTGCCAATACTGATGCTGCTATAAAAACAAGGAACATATCCTTCTTTGTACCAGCAAGAGCAAAGATATTTATTATATCTTGGACTTCTCCTGTTGTTGGAAACAGAAACAGCATAATTATACTAGCTGCCATTGTAACTAGAAATAGAATTATACTACTAGTTACCCCATGTTTTACAATTTCACCTAAAAAATATTTTTTTCCAAAAAACACCTTAAAGTTTTCTCTATATCTACCTTTTAAAATTAAAAAAATATAGCCTATAAAAACACTAAATTGAATTAAGCTGAAGATTAAGAAGATCTCTATTAAAGAAAGATCTAGAGAAAACCATTCTGATATCTTCTCGGTAACAATTTTCATTTCCGGAGCAATAAAGGAAAGGATCAGAAAGATAAAGAATATTGCTAACGATTCTAATATCCCCCAAGGAACCTTTTTTATATTTTCTTCTTCCATTTTTATTAACTAAGTCTTTCTGTCAACATTTTATTGACCATACCTGGATTTGCTTGCCCTTGGGTTTCCTTCATAATTTGACCTACGAGAAAACCAACAGCTTTTTTATTTCCTGATTGGTAATCTTCCACTGATTTTGGATTCTCAGCAATTATTTTTTCAATAATAGTTTCTAAAGCCCCTGCGTCAGAAATTTGCACAAGGCCTTTTTCTTCCACTATTACTTCTGGATCTTTTCCCGTTGCAAACATTTCTTCAAAAACAGTTTTTGCTATCTTACCAGAAATTTTATCACTATCAACTAGAGCTAATAATGAAGCTAACTGCTTTGGTGTAACTTTAGATTCATTTATTTCCACTGATTCTAAATTTAGAAGTCTTGAGAACTCAACCATAAGCCAGTTTGCTACTTGTTTAGCATCTGAATAAAATTTAAGAGTTTCGTCAAAGAAAACAGCCATTTTTTTTGAACTAGTTATTACTGAAGCATCATATTCTGTAAGGCCTAAGTCTCTTATTAGTCTATCTTTTTTTGCATCTGGTAGCTCAGGCATGGATTTCTTGATTTTTTCAATAAACTCTTTTGACGCTATTAAAGGTGGTAAGTCAGGATCAGGAGAATAGCGATAATCGTTTGCTTCTTCTTTACCTCTAAGACTTAAGGTAATTCCTTGAGTATCATCCCAAGTTCTAGTTTCTTGAACTACCTTTCCTCCTCCTTCGATAAGTTCAATTTGTCTTTCCACTTCATGTTCAATTGATCTTTGCACTGCTCTAAAAGAGTTAAGGTTTTTAACTTCTGCTCTTGTTCCCAGTTTTTCTTGCCCAAAGGGTCTTACTGAAACGTTTGCATCACAACGTAGAGATCCTTGTTCCATTTTTACATCTGACACACCTGTATATTCAATATATGCTTTTAGTTTTTCAAGAAAAGCTTTAGCTTCTTCTGCTGATCTCATGTCAGGTTCTGAAACTATTTCTATTAGAGGAACCCCTGCTCTATTATAGTCTACTAAAGAGGATTCAGAATCAGATATAGTGCCCCCTTCATGAACAAGTTTTCCTGCATCTTCTTCTATATGAATTCTGGTAATTCCAATTCTTTTCTCTTTACCATCAACATTTATGTCTAAGTAACCACTTTCACAGATAGGATAAAAGAATTGAGAAATTTGATAAGCTTTACTTAAATCCGGATAAAAATAACTTTTCCTATCAAATCTACTATACTCTCTAATTTCACAATTAAGAGCAAGCCCTGCCTTAATTGCATATTCAAGTACTTTTTCATTTAACACTGGTAATGTTCCTGGCAATCCAAGACATCCCGGACAAACATTTAAGTTTGGTTCGGAGCCAAATTGATTAGGGCAGCCACAAAATATTTTTGTCTTCGTTTTTAATTCAACATGGACCTCTAGTCCAATTACTACTTCGTAATCCATTATTTTTACTCCCCCTTAAATCCGGCTTTTAAAATTGTCTTATCTGAGTTTTGTTCTAAAGTGTAAGCAGCTCTAAGCAGAGTTTCCTCACCAAAGGCTTTACCAATAAATTGAATGCCTACTGGCATTCCCTCAGATGTTCCAAAGGGCATTGATAAAGCTGGAAGCCCTGCTAGGTTTGCTGGTAGTGTACAAATATCCTGACGATACATAGCAATAGGATCCTTAATTCCTCCAAATTTAAAAGCTGTATCTGGAACTGTAGGAGTTAAAAGAAGATCAAATTTTTCAAAAGCCTTCTCAAAATCTTGCTTAATAAGATTTCTTACTTTTAAAGCTTTCATATAATAATTTTCATAATAATCAGCGCTTAACACATGAGTTCCTAACAATATTCTTGATTTAACTTCAGAACCAAATCCTTCATTTCTAGTTTTAGTAAACATTTCGATTAAATTGTCTTCTTCTTCTGAACGATGGCCAAACCTAACTCCGTCGAATCGAGACATATTAGAACTAATCTCAGCTGCTGCGATTATATTATAAGCAGATATAGCATATTTATTATTCGGTAAAGAACAGTCTGATATTTCTGCTCCAAGTTCTTCAAGTTTTTTTATAGCTTCATTTAAATTATCTTTTACTCCCTGAGAGATACCTTCCTCAAAGTACTCTTTAGGTATACCTATTTTAAGACCATTAATATCATTAACTAGAGCCTTTGTATAATCCGGATGTTTTATATTTGCTGATGTAGAATCATTAAAGTCATAGCCTGTAATACTATTTAAAACAAGAGCAGAATCTCTAATATCCTTTGTTAAAGATCCAATTTGATCTAAAGATGAAGCTAAAGCTATTAGACCATGACGTGATACTGAACCATAAGTTGGTTTTAATCCTACAACACCACAGAAGGAAGCTGGCTGTCTAATAGAACCACCCGTATCAGAACCTAAGGTGAAAAAAGCTTCATCTGCAGCTACTGCTGCCGCTGGTCCACCAGAAGATCCACCTGGTACAAAACTTAAGTCGAAAGGATTTCTTGTTTTTTGAAATGCTGAAGTTTCAGTAGAAGAACCCATAGCAAACTCATCTAAATTCAATTTACCAAGAAGAATCGAATCATCAGCCGCTAATTTTACAACTGCTGTGGCATCAAAGGGTGGGATATAATTATAAAGCATCTTGGATCCGCAAGTTGTTAAAAGATTTTTCGTTGAAATATTATCTTTAAGACCCATTGGGACTCCGGCTAGTTTTCCGAGTTCTAAGTTTTTTGCTCTTTTATTGTCAATTTCTTTAGCTGAAGCTAAAGCTTTTTCTTTATTTAAAGTTAAGTAAGCTTGAATTTTAGGATCTTTTTCTTCTATTCTCTTAAAAAGTGATTCTGTAACTTCAAGAGAAGAAACTTCCTTTTTATTCAATAAATCTAATATTTCATGGATTGTATACTTATAATAAGACAATTTATTTCCCCCTTAGACAATTTTTGGAACTCTGAACATACCCTGAGCTACCTCAGGACCATTTTGTAAAGTTACTTCTATTTCAAGAGTTTCCTGTACCTCATCTGTACGAAATACATTGGTGCTAGGAAGTACATCAACTAATGGTTCAATATTATCTGTATTAAGCTCCTTTAAAATATCCATATTGTCCAGAATATTATTAAGCTTCTCAAGTTGCAGATTTTTTTCTTCATCAAACAATTCTATTCTTGCAAGATTTGCTAATTGCTCCACTTCTTTAATATTTATCTTCATTTCGCACCATCCAATTCTATTTTTATTTTAAAAAATCTTAATAATTTATTCTAACTTTCAATTTCCAATAAATCAATAAATTCACTTTCTGAAATTAAATTTATTTCTAGTTTTTTTGCTTTTTCTAATTTAGAACCTGCCTCATCACCGTAGAGGAGATAATCTGTTTTTTTACTAACACTACCAGATACCTTTCCTCCTCTTTCTTCAATTAATCTCTGAGCTTGGCTCCTTGTATATTTCTCCAAAGTTCCTGTAATTACAAAAGTTTTCCCAGTAATTACAGATTTTATAATATCTTCTGTCTCTTCTTTCATGTTAATTCCAAGAATTTTAAGTTCTGAAATAATTTGTAAGTTGTGCTCTTCTCTGAAAAAGTTATAAATACTATCTGCCATCTTTTCACCAATCTCATCTAGTTCTAGAAGTTCTTCTTCACTAGCTTTCATGAGATTATCCAAATTTTTATAAGCCCTACTTAAGATTTTTGCCGCCTTTTGACCCACTAAAGGAATTCCCAAAGCTGCAATTAACTGAGATAGGCTTCTATTTTTACTATCTTTAATGGCATCTATTAGATTTTGGGCCGATTTTTCTCCCATTCTTTCCATGTTAATAACTTTGTCTTTATCTAATCGATAGAAATCAGAAATATTTTTTACTAATCCTTGATCATAAAGTTGAAAAACAAGTTGTCTACCAAGGCCAGAAATGTCCATTCCTGCTTTGGAAGTGAAATGTTCTAAAGATCTTTTTATTTGGGCAGGACAAGAAAGAGTATTTGTACAACGGATTACAGCTTCATCAGGTAACCTTACTGCCTTACTACCACAGACAGGACAAGTTTCCGGAAAATTATGTTCTGGCATGATGCTTGTTCTTCTATCTTTAAGCACTCTAACTACTGCTGGGATAATTTCACCAGCCTTTTCAATAATAACCCAATCACCAATTCTAATATCTTTATCCCTAATATAATCCTCGTTGTGAAGTATTGCTCTCTGCACAGTACTTCCAGATACCCTTACTGGCTCTAGAATTGCTGTAGGAGTGATTGCGCCGGAACGTCCTACATTCCACTGGATATCAAGAACCCTTGTCTCTACTTGCTCAGGAGGGAACTTAAAAGCAGTTGCCCATCTGGGATTCCTAGCTGTAGAACCTAACTCTTCTCTAAGATCTTTATCTAGTAATTTTACTACTAAACCATCAATTTCGAATTCAAATTCATGCCTTTTATCCAAAAAATTTAAACAATATTTTATTATTTTTTCTTTATCATTACTATAAAATGGTTCAACTACTTTAAAACCTTCCTCATTAAGTTTTTCTATTTCTTCTTGATAAGATAAGGGGACTTCCTCCTCTATATAAATTATTTCATAGAGAATAGCTCTTAGGTCTCTTTGAGCTGCAACTCTTGAATCTAACTGACGCAAAGATCCTGCTGCAGCATTTCGAGGATTAGCAAATAGATCTTCGTTATTTTCAGCTCTTAGATTATTTATTTTTTCAAAAGAGTTCTTAGGAATATATGCTTCCCCTCGAGCTATAAATAAGCCCTCTTGTTTTATTCTAAGGGGAATATTACGGATAGTTTTGACATTATTAGTAACATCTTCACCAATCAAACCATCTCCCCTTGTGGCTCCATTCTTTAAAACCCCATTTTCATAAACTAAAACTATTGTTAAACCATCTATTTTTGGTTCAACAGAAAATTCATATGTATTTTCCCCTATATGATTCTCCAGGCGTTGAAAAAACTGCCTAAGGTCATTTTCATCAAAGGAATTAGACAAACTTAGAAGTTGTTTATAATGCTTTACCTGATTAAATTTAGAAAGAGGTTCTCCTCCCACGCGTTGGGAAGGAGAATCCTCTGTTAGTAATTCTGGATATTCTTTTTCTAATTTAATAAGATCTTGCATTAAACTGTCAAAATCATAATCAGAAATCTGCGGAGAATCCTCGAGATAATACTTTCTGTTATGAAATTCGATTTCTTCTCTGAGTCTGGATATTTCTTTTTCAATATCTTTTTTCAGCAAGTATTCCACGCTCCACCTATTTAATCTTCACAATTGGGGCATATTTCCCAATTAGTTTCTTTATCCCCATGTTAGGAAAAGCTATACTGATTTCAGAATCTTCCCCTTCACCAAGTATGGCCACAATACAACCTACACCCCATTTTTTATGTTCAATCTGATCTCCAACATTTAAGAAATCCGAGTCTTTACCAATAGGTGCAATTTTAGGAATACTATCTTGATTCATATTTACCTGTTTCTCTTTAGATTCATCATTGTGAATAAATTCTTTTGGTATCTCATCAATAAATCTTGAAGGTTGATTATAGGAATCCCTACCAAACATTTTTCTTCTCCAAGCCCTAGTAATAAATAGCTTTTCTTCAGCCCGAGTTATAGCAACATAACATAAGCGTCTTTCTTCTTCAATTGCTTGATCGTCTTCTGAATTAAGGCTTCTGCTATGAGGAAATATATTTTCTTCTAACCCTGTAATAAAGACATTTGGAAACTCTAGTCCCTTAGAACTATGAATAGTCATCATAACTACTGCATCTGCATCTTCCTCGTAAGTATCCGTATCACTTACTAAAGCAGTTTCGGATAAGAATTGCGATAGGTTTCCATCTACGCTAGTTCTATCATAATCCGTAGTTACTGTTAAAAACTCTTGCAGGTTTTCCAAGCGTGTTTCTGCATCTCCAGTTTTTTCATTAGTTAGATCTTCCACATAACCTGTATCTTCAAAAATAAGATTGGTAACATCAGTAACACTTTTGATTTTACTTTCTTCTTTAAAGTTATCCATCATTTTTTTGAAGTTTTTGATAGCTTCAGAAGTTCTTTTACTAATTTCAGCCTCTTCTGTAAATTCCATTGATTCATATATCGTAATTCCCATCTTTTCAGCATATAAAGCAAGTTTCTCCCAACTACCTTCACCTATGCCTCTTTTGGGACTATTAATAACTCTTTTTAAAGATACTTCATCTCCAGAATTTACTACTAGTCTTAAATAAGCTAAAATATCTTTTATTTCTTTTCTCTCATAGAACTTAACGCCGCCTAAAATTTTGTATGGAAGACCTTTTCTAATTAATCCTTCCTCAATTGCTCTAAATTGAGATGTTACCCTACATAAGATAGCGAAATCTTTATATTCTTGATTTTCTTTAGTTTTAATATCTTCAATCTTATTAGAGATAAAACTTGCTTCCTCAACCTCATCATAAGCTGGATAATAATAAATTTTATCTCCCTGATCCTTATCTGTGGTTAAAGTTTTATCTTTTCTTTTTGAATTTTTAGCTACTACAATATTAGCAGCGCTTATAATGGTTTTTGTTGATCTGTAGTTTTGTTCTAATTTTATGACTTTAGTACCTGCATAATCTTTTTCAAATTCAAGAATATTTGTAATATCAGCGCCTCGCCATTGGTAAATAGATTGGTCATCATCTCCGACTACGGCGATATTTTTATACTTTGCTGCTAACAATTTTACTAGCTCATACTGTGCTTTATTGGTATCTTGGTATTCATCAACTAAAATATATTTAAATCTTTCTTGATATTTATCAAGTATCTCTGGTTTTTCCCTAAAAAGTCTAACCATAATCATAATTAAATCATCAAAATCAAGGGCATTAAAATTAAATAATTTTTTCTGATATTCTTTATATATATCTACAACTATTTCATCAAAATAGTTTAAAGCATGTTTAGAAGCTTCGGCTGGCCCCATTAACATATTTTTATAATTTGAAATACTATTTATGATTAATTTGGGAGAATGTTTCTTTTCTTCAAGATTACGTTCTTTAAGAATAGCTTTTATAACAGACAATTGGTCCTGGCTATCGTAAATAACAAATGAAGGACTATAATCAAGATGTTGTATTTCTTTTCTTAGAATTCTTACACACATTGAATGAAAGGTACTTGTCCATACTTTTTGTCCGTCTTCCCCAATTAATTTAGCCAACCTTGTTCTCATCTCACTGGCTGCTTTATTGGTAAATGTAATTGCTATTATATTATTGGGGTTAACTTTTTTTTCAAAAATTAAATAAGCAATCCTATGAATAAGAACTCTGGTCTTTCCTGAACCTGCTCCAGCTAAGATCAATAAAGGCCCTTCAACATGTTGAACAGCCTCTTTCTGCATAGGATTAAGGTTTTCAAGTAATTTCAATATAAGCAACTCCTTAAATTTTCCACTCTAACTACCCTATATTATACCATAAGATGGTCAAATGTCATAAAATAAAGTATTATTAAAATTTTCCATTAAAAATGGAAGAGGATGGAGTACTTTCTCAACAACTACTTGAGATTTCCTTCATCCTCTTCCGTTACAATCGTACTGCAAATACAGTACCCCCTATAAAATTCTCTCTCTGCAAGTATCACTTTCTTGTTTCAATAACTTAATGTCGCTAGTCTCTTTGTTCCTTGAAATTCCTTAAAAGCTAACTTAATTTACTAACTTTCAATTTCTTGCCAGTTACTAAACTACCTTACAACTTCTAATTTACTCAACTTACAAAAAAACTTCCGTTCTTTGCCTTTCATTTTCTTCTTCAGTACCGTTCAAAAGCTTTTTACACCTTCATGATACATTTACAAAAACTACTTACAAGAGACCTTACTTGTTAAGTTATTCAGAGAGACCTCCAATCAAAGTGGTTTAGGTTACTAAACCTTTCTTCCTTGGATTAACTATATAATAACATGGATGTTTTCTTAAGTCAACAGAATTTTCTGAATATTTAAAATTTTTCTTGTTTTTTTTGTTTTTTTATATTTTTAAGCCAAAATCTTTTAAACTTTTTGTTAAATCTTCAAGTACTCTACCAGAAGCTAGTTCCATGGGCATTCTCATAGGTCCTGTTTCTAGGCCAAGTATATTCATTGCTGTTTTTACTGGTATAGGGTTAGTTGTTAAAAACATAGATTTTATTACTGGATATAAATCATCATTCATTTTTATTGCTCTATCTATATCTCCTGCAACAAAGGCCTCTATCATCTCTTTTAATTCTTTTCCAATTACATGAGAACTCACACTAATTAAGCCCTGCCCTCCCATGGATAACATAGGAAGAGCCATACTATCATCACCACTGAACAACTTCATCTTATTTTTAGTCAATCTCTTAATTTCCATTATCTGATCAATGCTTCCTGAAGCTTCCTTTATTGCATTGATATTAGGAAAATCCTCAAAAAGCTTTGCTGTAGTCTCCGCTAACATATTTACTGCAGCTCGCCCTGGAATATTATATAGAATTATTGGGATTTTTTGACTCACTTCTGCCACCATTTTAAAATGTTTATAGATAAGTTCCTGAGGAGGCTTGTTATAATAAGGTACTACTAGCATTGAAGCATCACAACCAAGATCTTCTGCATCTCTAGTCATTTCTACCACTTCAGCTGTTTCATTACCACCTGTACCTGCTATTACATGTCCTCTATTGCCCACAGCTTCTTTTACAACCTTAAAAAGCTCAATCTTCTCTTTATATGTTAGAAGTGGAGCCTCTCCAGTTGTACCTGCAACAACTACACCATCAGAACCATTTTCTATCAAGTAATTTGCTAAAACCCCAGCCTGATGATAATTAACTTTCTCATCATCGTACATAGGAGTGACCATTGCTGTATATAATCTGCCATACTCCATAATATTTCCCCCTAAATAAGATTTCTTTTAATCATTTCTTCAGCAATTTGAATTGTGTTTAAAGCAGCTCCCTTTTTAATTTGGTCTGCCACTACCCATAAATTTAAAGCATTTTTAGTATATAAATCATTTCTTATTCTTCCAACAAAAACCTCATCCTTTGTTGATGTTTCAAGAGGTGTTGGATATTCTTCATTTTCAGGATCATCTTGAAGAATTATCCCTGGAGTATTTCTAAAAATCTCCCTAGCTTTGTCAGCGTTAATTGGCTCTTCTGTTTCAATATAAATTGATTCTGAGTGACTTCTGTAAACTGGAACTCTTACTGTTGTTGCTGTAATTGCCAAATTTGGCTCTTTAAATATTTTTTGAGTCTCCCATACCATTTTCATCTCTTCTTTGGTGTAATCTTCCTCCACCCAGACATCGATTCTTGGTACTACGTTAAAAGCGATTTGTTTAGCAAATATATCAGGTTTTGTCTCTTCACCCTTTAGTACTTGATTAATCTGAAGATCAAGTTCATCAATGCCTTCCTTGCCTGCCCCAGAAACAGCCTGATAAGTAGAAACAATAATTTTCTTAATCTTTGCATATTCATGAATAGGATATAGAGCCGCAGCCATTATTATTGTTGAACAATTTGGGTTAGCAATTATCCCCTGATGGTCATCTAAGGCCTCTGGATTTACCTCAGGTACAATCAAGGGAACATCATCATCCATCCTAAAGGTTGAACTATTATCAATAATTACAACTCCTTTACTTTGGGCTATTCTTCCAAAAGCTCTTGAAGCCGGGCCGCCGGCGAATAAAGCTAAGTCTAATTTGTCAAAGGAATCTTCTGTTGTTTCTTCTACTATATAAGTTTTGCCCATAAATTCTATTTCCCGACCTGCAGATCTCTTACTGGCTAAAAGAACCAGTTCTTTAAAGGGAAAGTTTCTTTCCTCAATACATTTAAGAAGTTCTTGACCAACTGCACCTGTTGCTCCAACAATACCTAATCTCATAATTATCCCCTCCGTATTTTTTAAAGTATCTTTTCTAAACCATATATTAAACCTTTTTCTAGGTTTTTTATCTTTTTGCAAGCCATCATGATTCCAGGCATAAAAGACTCTCTTGATATAGAATCATGTCGAATTTTAAGAGTCTGTCCTAGAGTACCAAAAATTACTTCCTGACTGGCCACATATCCTGGTAGACGAAGGCTATGAATTCTCATCCCCTTGTATTCTCCCCCTCTTGAACCTTTAATGCTTTCGAATTCTTCTGGGTGTCCTTGGATCTTTTCTCCTCTTACTGCTGCCATGTCATCCAAGGTTTTTTTTGCAGTGCCTGAGGGAGCATCTAGTTTCTTGTCATGATGATATTCTATAACTTCAATATCTTTAATATACTTTGCCGCTTCTGTGGCGAACTTCATCATTAGAACTGCTCCTATAGCAAAGTTTGGTGCTAAAAATAATGTTACAGAATTTTCTTTTGCTATGTTTCCAAAGGAGATAAGTTCATCATCTCTTAGACCCGTAGAGCCGCTTACCACATTCACTCCTTTTTCAAGGATGTTTTTCATATTAGATCTAAAACTTTTTGCATTGGTAAAATCAATTAATACATCTGGATTTTCC
Organism: uncultured Eubacteriales bacterium; assembly: GCA_964642925.1. Lineage (GTDB taxonomy): Bacteria > Bacillota > Peptococcia > Peptococcales > SKKY01 > SKKY01. The sequence continues at coordinate 13,518 of CAZXPJ010000027.1, forward strand.
ATTTTATCTACTGGTTTAACTTTAATACCAATTTCTCCAATCCCTGCTAATAAACCAATATCTTTTCCAATATTATTAACATCTAAAGCCTCTGTCAGCACTAAACCTTCCTCTTTAACAACAAATCTTATAATTTCTAGACCCATTTGACCACATGCTCCTAGGACTGCAATTTTCAACATATTACACCTCCAAAATATTATAAAAAGGCCTAAAAGATAAACTATATCCTTTAGGCCTAATAATCCATAAAAAGATACATTCATATCTGAAGTAGCTCAACATCAATTGCTTGACGACAGTTCTGCACTTGTTCAATGCAACCCCAGCAACTATTCCTTGGGGAGAATAAATGCTTCGGCAAAAAATCCTTTCAAGTTTCTTCAATGGCCCCTCAAAGCCTCTGAAACTTTACTAATATTCTCTGCAACCTCTACCCCATCCTGATGAATGAGGTCTTCATATTTAATTCTGATTTTTGTAGATTTTAGCATATGTAACTATTCAAGTCAATCAGACAGAGGTAAATATCCTTCTTTTTCCGTCTTTCCTTCTTGCCTTTTAATGTTTTCTGCATTTTTTTCCATATAAATATTAAAAATTTCATCAGAAGACATTCCAGCTTTCAGGGACATAGAAATTAAAAAATGTAAAAGATCTACAATTTCTTCTTTTAATTGTTTATCATTAATTTCCTTTTTATTTTTCCACCACTTGAAATTTACTTCATCAAGAACTTCAGATAATTCTGAAATCATAGCCAATACTTCCTTTTGAATCCATTCCTCTTTAGAAAAATTAATATTTCTTTCTAAGGCTATTTTTTCATCAAGGAAACTCTGCATTGAAAAGATTTTATCTAGTTTATCCATGAATTTAGATTGCCCCCAATTCAAAAAAAATAAACCAATTTCCATTGGTTTATTCACTTTTATTCTTATTTTTCTTCTTTTTTCTCTTCGGTTAGGGTTTCTTTATGAGAAAGATTTATTCTTCCTTGTTTATCTATTTCGATAACTTTAACTTCAAGTTTGTCTCCCTCGGAAACCACATCTTCTACTTTTTCTACTCTTCCTTTAGCAAGGTGAGAGATATGCACAAGACCTTCTTTTCCAGGAAGAACTTCCACGAAAGCTCCGAAATTCATAAGACGTTTTACAGTTCCCATGTAGGTTCTTCCTACTTCAACATCTTGAGTTAAATCTTCGATCATTTTTATAGCTACTGCAGATTTTTCTTGATCTGCTGATACAATATAAACTGTACCATCATCTTCTATATCAATTTTAGCTCCAGAGATTTCAATGATTTTTTTAATCATTTTTCCTCCAGGTCCAATTATATCTCTAATCTTATCTTGATGAACTTTTAATGTGATTATTCTTGGAGCGTATGCAGATAATTCTTCTCTTGGTTCTGAAATAACAGCTACCATTTTATCAAGAATAAATAATCTTCCTTTTAAAGCTTGAGTTAAAGCCTGCTCAAGAATTTCTTTATTTAAACCATCAACTTTAATATCCATTTGAATAGCAGTTATACCATCTTTAGTTCCAGCTACTTTAAAGTCCATATCTCCAAGAGCGTCTTCCATACCTTGAATGTCTGTTAAGATAGCAAAATGTTCTCCTTGTTTAACAAGACCCATCGCAATACCAGCCACTGGCTTTTTAATTGGAACTCCTGCATCCATTAGACTTAAAGTACTACCACAAACAGAAGCTTGTGATGTTGACCCATTAGATTCTAAACAGTCAGAAACTATTCTAATAGTATATGGAAAATCTTCTGAACTTGGGATGACAGGAATAAGAGCTCTTTCTGCTAAAGCTCCATGACCAATTTCTCTTCTTCCTGGAGAACGCATTG
>CAZXPJ010000028.1:0-15176 GCA_964642925.1 uncultured Eubacteriales bacterium
TTACATGGGTTTTATTTCTTTCAAATTTTGCTTTAGCCATTTTAATTAATCCTCCCTTGTTCTAATAACTAATCAAATATTAGCTCAAATTGCTTAAAGAGTAAAGCATTTTTGCATTAAAAAAAAGATCCGTATAATACGAATCTTTTTTGGTGGCGGCGAAGGGATTTGAACCCCTGACCCTACGGGTATGAACCGTATGCTCTAGCCAGCTGAGCTACGCCGCCAAGACTATAAATTTGCAAAAAAAAATCTTTATGTCCACTGGAGCCCACAAGCGGACTCGAACCGCCGACCTCCACCTTACCAAGGTGGCACTCTACCGCCTGAGCTATATGGGCAAAAAAATTTGGTTGCGGGGGAAGGACTCGAACCTTCGACCTCCGGGTTATGAGCCCGACGAGCTGCCAACTGCTCTACCCCGCGTTAATAATAAATATGGACTTGTAAAATGGTGGAGGGAACAGGATTTGAACCTGTGAAGGCGTAGCCAACGGATTTACAGTCCGCCCCCTTTGGCCGGCTCGGGCACCCCTCCGTGATAATTGTTAGAAATTGGAGCCGAAGATGGGACTCGAACCCGCAACCTGCTGATTACAAGTCAGCTGCTCTTCCAGTTGAGCTACTTCGGCTTTTTTCTGACAAAGGTTATTCTATAATATCCCCCAAATAATGTCAATGCTTTTTTCTGCGCATTTTTTCAAATTCTAATAATACTTCTTTATTTAGGTTTAATTCTAAGTAGTTCTTCTTACCCTTATTCTTCTTTGCCATAACATCTTTATATTCTTTTTTTGTTCTAACTAACTCTTCTAAAAGTTCCCGGGATGAGAGCCTGTATGCCCCTTTAGACCATATTATTTCCTGTTGAAGCTTATCTGAGGTAGCTACAAAGACCTTGTATTTCTTTAAAAGTTTACTTACCTCTTTTTCAATAACATGATCTGCAGATACTCCTGATGGACTATAAATTACTTCCACTTTTCCATCTAAGTAAAATTCCCCCGGATTATCTTTAACTTTATGACCATCAAAAACTAAAATTACCCTGTAATTTTTATAGCCTACATAATCATTTAAAAGATGGATTAATTGATCTCTGGCATCTTCAATACTAGTTTCCATCATTTCGGAAAGCTCCGGCCAACTATTTAATATATTATAGCCATCCACCACTAAACAATATTCCAAGACTACTTCCCAGCTCTGCCATCAGAGGTTCTCTGACGGAGAAGTTCAAAAAGAATAACCCCCGTTGCTACAGAAACATTTAGAGAATTGACCTGACCAATCATTGGTATAGTAATAATAACATCACATTTTTTTAAAATATTAGGACTTACTCCTTTGCTTTCATTCCCAAGGACTATGGCCGTCGCCCCAGTTATTTTACCCTTATAAATACTCTGACCTGAAAGATCTGTACCATAAACCCAAACATTTCTTGCTTTTAGCTTATCAATAATTTGCGATAAGTTAGTAACTCGAGAAATTAAAACATTTTCCAAAGCCCCTGCAGCAGTTTTAGCTACAGTTTCTGAAAGCATTACGGAACGATTTTTTGGAATAATAATTCCATGAACTCCCGCTGCTTCTGCCGTTCTAATAACTGCCCCTAGATTATGAGGGTCCTCTATAGAATCTAGAATAAGGATTAAAGGATCTTCTCCTCTTTCTTCAGCTCTCTCAAGAATTTCTTCCCATTGAGAATATTCTTTAGCACTTACCTCTGCAGCAATTCCCTGATGATTCTTATCTGGGAACATTTTATCCATAATATTTCTATCAATAAACTTAATAGGAACTCCTGTACCTTCAAGACTTCTTTTAAAATCTGCTACAGTATTTTCCCTGATCCCTTTACTAAGATATAGCTTATTTAGGTTCTTGCCACTTTTTACTAATTCCATCACTGCATGTCTTCCATAATAATATTGATCTATATTTTTATGACTATTACTCCTAGGCTCACTTATTGGCTCATTATTTTTTTCCTTATTTTGGTCTTTCTTTTCATCCATATTAACCTTCACCTCAAGATAGTGGGTTGAAAAAGTCATCTGTTAAAACTATTTCCCCGTAATTTTCTTTCGCAAAATCTTCTCCATCTGGTATGTCAGCAAATAGAACTGGCATAATTTCTTTAAATAACATTAGAAGTGGAAGAGCTATCTCTCTAATTTGAGGATGGGCTCCCTTGTCACATCTAACCCTCAAGAAATGTCTCCACTCCCTTATATTATAAGTTACAACTATTTCTGTTTTTAAGGAGTTTGGCAAAACTGCTCTAGCTTCCTGGGGAGTTGATCCTGCTGCAAGAAGATCGAAATAATTTTTTTCAGCTTCCTCACAGGACTTTTTCCAGAGGGCATATTCTGCCGGACGATCTTTATAATAGAAGGGATCAATTACCGTAATTTCGTTACCAAATTTATCATTGGCGTAATTACAGTATCTAGTTGACTCCTGGGAATAGCTACCTAGTCTATGACGTACTATTTCATGGGTGATTCCTCGATCAGTAATAAACATTAAAGTAATTTTTTCATGTTCGATTACAGATTCATGACCATGTCTGATCAGGCCCCCTAAAAACTTAGTGTTTACTTCATCTCCAAGTTTATCCTCAGACTTGTAACAGACACGAGCATACCTTTCAATCTTCCTTAAAAAATCTTTTTTAATTTCTGACTCAGGGATTAGAACTTTAGCTTTGCTTATAATCAATTATTTCCTCTCCTTCTCATCTTCTTTTAGAATTTCCTCCAGTAAACTAACGATTTCCCGGATTCGTTCCACCTTACCCTCTAAGTATAGATAGCCCATTAGAGATTCTAGACCTGTGGCATTAGTGTACTCAGTAACATTTGATTTTTTGGGTATATATTTTGGTTTTGTATTTCTGCCCCGGCGAAAAGCATCTGCTTCTTCTTGCGACAAATCATTCATGATGCTCATGATTAGTTTGCTTTGAATAGGTGCATTAACTCGGCGGATTGCTTCCTTGTGTAGGCGATTGCCCTTATAGTAGCCTTTTTCAATTAAAGTTCTGCGGACTTCTAACTCGTAAACCGCATCCCCAATATAGGCAAGGACTATTCCTGTATAGTTTTTTGTATCTTCCATTGTACCCCTGCCCTAGTATCTTCAAGTTGAACTCCAATTTCACTTAAAGAATTTCTTATTTTATCTGCTGTGGCAAAATCTTTATTCTTTTTTGCTTCCTGGCGAAGTTCAATAAAGATCTCTATTAACTTGCCCGTTAGATCAGAATTAGGGTCTTCCTCTATTTTTCTTGCTTTTTTTAAATCTAAACCTAAAACATCTAAAAGAGTAATATAAGCCTGGCCTAATTTATCAGCCTGGGATTTCTTCATTATATTTTCTTTAATTAACTTGTTTATCTCTTTAGTAAAATCAAAGATTCCACCAATAGCTAGGGCTGTATTAAAATCATCATCCATGGCTTGACTAAAATCTTCTTTAGCCTTCTTAATCACTGCCAGAACTTTGTCTTCCATGTCCCCTGAGCTAGCTTGATCTAGGGAATATTTGGGATCTTGATATTTTTCTAATTGAAGATAGGTGTTTTTAATTCTCTCTAAGGCTCTACCACTTTCCTCTATCTTATTATAGTCAAAATCTAAGGGACTGCGATAGTGAGTTTCAATTAAATAAAAACGAACTGTTAAAGGATCGAATTTTTCTAGTATCTCCCTTAGAAGGAAAAAGTTTCCTAGGGATTTAGACATCTTTTCCTTATTAATAGTAATAAAACCATTATGCATCCAATAATTAGCCATAGGCTTGTCAGTTAAAGCTTCTGTCTGGGCTACTTCGTTTTCATGGTGAGGGAAGATTAAATCTTGTCCTCCTCCATGGATATCAAATTGATCTCCTAAGTATTTTCTACTCATTACAGAACATTCAATATGCCATCCTGGTCTTCCAGGGCCCCAAGGGCTTTCCCAGAAAAGCTCTCCTTCTTTGGCACTTTTCCAAAGGGCAAAATCTCCAGGATGTTTTTTTCTTACATCCACATCCACCCGAGATCCCATTTGCATATCATCCAAGTCTCGACCAGAAAGCTTTCCATATTCTTTAAACTTTTTAATGTTATAATAAACATCCCCATCTACTTCGTAGGCAAAATCTTTTTTTATTAATCCTTCCACGAAGGCAATAATTTCCGGGATATTCTCACTTACTTTAGGATGGTGAGTAGCTTTTTTAATATTAAGCTTTTCTGTATCCTTAAAATATTCACCAATATATTTCTCCGCTAAAGCTAGAGGATGCATATTTTCCTCTGCAGCCCTATTAATAATTTTATCATCCACATCTGTAAAGTTTTGCACATAATTAACTTCAAAGCCTGAGTACTCAAAGTACCTTCTCACTGTATCAAAAACTACTACAGGTCTAGCATTTCCCAAGTGAATTAAATTATAGGTTGTAGGTCCGCAAACATACATTCTAACCTTGTTTTCTTCTATTGGAATAAAAGCTTCCTTTTGTTGTTTTTCCGTATTATATATTTTTATCATGGTCAATTTCTACCTCCAGCTCTTCTACTTTTGCCTCTAGGGCTTCTATTTTATCTTTAAGTAAGACAAACATTTCCTTTATTGGGTCAGGAAGTTGGTCGTGTTTAAGGTCAATGTCATTTTTCCCTGTAGGGCGATGGCCAGCAACAACTCGGCCGGGTACACCAACTACAGTACAGTTATCTGGCACTTCGCTTAAAACTACAGATCCTGCCCCTATTTTAGCATTATCTCCTACCCTAAAGGAACCTAAAACTTTAGCCCCTGTACTTACCACTACATTATTACCTAAGGTAGGATGTCTTTTGCCTTTTTCTTTACCGCTACCTCCCAGGGTAACCCCCTGGAAAATAGTAACATTTTCACCGATTTCCGCAGTTTCCCCAATTACAACTCCAGAGCCATGGTCAATAAATAATCCATCTCCTAATTTTGCTCCTGGATGTATTTCAACCTGAGTTAGGAATCTGCTAATGTGGGAGATTATCCTAGCTAGGAGGAAAAGATTTTTCTTATAACAAGAATGGGCAATCCGATGGAGCCAGATAGCGTGGAGTCCTGGATAATTAAGAACTACTTCTATTTTGCTTCTAGGTGCTGGATCTCTTTCGAAAATAATATTAATATCGTTTCCCATTCTGGCAAAGATGCCCATTTTTTTCTTTTTCATATGTCCTCCTAAAAAATTAAATAAAAAAACCACGTGTCTCTAGGTTCAGAGACGCATGGTTAATATGCGTGGTCCCACTCTGGTTGAAAAGTCCTGGTTCATTTAATACAGACTTTCCCACTCACTGCAAATAACGCTGCAAAACGGATTGGCCTAATCTCCGGGAAATAGAATCCTGGATTTCTGCCTTTCAGCTCAAAGATGCATTTCTTTTTACCATGTTTTAAATCTGCTTTCAGCCTCTGACAGATTCTCTCTTGTAAACAATAATAAAAATACTCTTCTTATCATAGCTTTTTTATATTTGCCTTTGATTATACTCAAACTTGAAGGATCTTGTCAATTCGTCCTAAGGTTTTCTCTTTTCCAAGAATAGCCACTGTATTAGCTAAGTCTGGTCCATGAAGCTCTCCAGAGATACCAATTCTTACTGGCATAAATAAAGCCTTTCCTTTAACATTCATTTCTTTTCCTGTTTCTTTGATGGCAGCCTTTATTGCATCAGGTGTAACTTCCTCTAGGGAGGCTACTTTTTCTCTAAAGCAGGCGATAACATTTTTAGATTCTTCCTGGATTAAAACTTCCTGCACTTCCTCAGTAAGCTCTACATCATCCTTCATTAACTTTTCTAATTCCCCTTCTATCTCAGAAAAAGTATTAATGTGGTCAAAGAGGGCATCGGTTACATATTTAAGCCATATTTCTTGTTCTTCCTTAGTTTTGTTCTCAAGGTAAGCTGCAAGATAAGGACTAATCCCTTCTGTTACTTTTTCCTTGGGAAGACTTCTTATATAAATTCCATTAAGCCATTTTAATTTTTCAAAATCGAAAACCGCAGGGTTTTTAGCAACCCTATCTAAAGAGAATTGTTGGATTAGCTCTTCCATGGAGAATATTTCTTCCTCCGCCTTGGGAGACCAACCTAGAAGGGCTAGAAAGTTAATTAAAGCCTCAGGAAGGTAGCCTGCTTCCTGGTACTGTACTACACTTGTTGCTCCATCTCTTTTGCTCATTTTCTTCTTATCTTTACCTAAAATTAAAGATACATGGGCAAAATCTGGTTTATCCCAGCCAAAGGCATCATAGATAACTAATTGCCTTGGGGTATTTGATAAATGCTCTTCCCCTCTAATTACATGGGTAATATCCATATAATGGTCATCAATTACTACCGCAAAATTGTAGGTAGCAATACCGTCGGATTTTAAGATTACATAATCTCCCACTCCATTAGATTCAAAACTTACTGTGCCTCGAACCTGATCTTCAATGCTTAAAATTTGATTTTCAGGAACCCTAAAACGAATTACAGGTTTTCTACCTTCAGCAATAAAAGCTTCTTTTTCCTCTTGGCTAAGATTGCGGCACTTTCCACTATAGATAGGCATCTTGCCTTCTGCCATATCCTTTTCCCTAGCCGCTACAATTTCTTCTTGACTACAAAAACACTGATAAGCCTTACCCATTTTAATAAGTTCTTCAGCATGCTTTTTATAAAGATCTAGTCTTTCACTTTGACGATAGGGTCCCAGGTTTCCCCCAGCTTCAACCCCTTCATCCCAGTGGATTCCTAACCAACGTAGGGAATCTAAAATATTCTTTTCTGACTCTCTGTTAGATCTTTCTAAGTCTGTATCTTCCACTCGAACAATAAACTTTCCATCTCTGCCTTTAGCATACAAATAGTTAAATAAAGCAGATCTGGCACCACCAATATGTAAGGGACCTGTAGGGCTTGGGGCAAATCTAACACGTATTTGAGACATTATTTTTCCTCCATTTTATATAAATTACAAACAGCATAGGCGGCAATACCTTCTTGACGCCCAACAAAACCTAATTTTTCTGTGGTTGTTGCTTTAATATTAATATCCTCAATAGAAATCTTCATCCTTTGAGCATAATTATTTACCATTTCATCAATATAGCCTGCAAGGTTAGGTTTTTCTGCAGCAATAGTAGCATCTATATTACTTACTTCATAACCCTTAGCCCTAATTATTTTCATAGTTTCCTCTAATAGGTCCATGCTGCAGGCACCCTTAAATTCAGGATTAGTATCAGGAAAATGTTTGCCAATATCCCCCGCTGCTGCGGCTCCTAAAAGGGCATCCATCATTGTATGGGTTAGAACATCTGCATCGGAATGACCTAAAAGTCCCTGAGAGAAGGGAATATCTATTCCTCCCAGAATCAATTTTCTATCCTTAGCAAAGGCATGGACATCAAAGCCAAAGCCTACTCTCATCTTCATTCTGAACCTTCCTCTTCTAAAGTATCTAGTATTAACTTACCAAGTTTTAAATCTTCCGGAACTGTTATCTTAATATTTAGATAATCCCCGGGAAAAATCTTAACCGGCACTTTTAGCTCTTCCACCATGGAAGAATCATCTGTATATAGATGGTAATTTCCAGCTACCTTAATAAAGGCTTGCCTTAGAACTTCCCTAGAAAAAGCCTGGGGTGTTTGAATTTCCCAGACATCTTCCCGATTAATTGTATGAATAATAAATGAGTCCTTAACTTTCTTAATAGTATTCTTCTCTGGCACCGCCATTACTAAAGCCTCTTGATTTTGCAAAGCCTTAATAAATTCCTCTATTTTTTCTTTTTTTAAAAGAGGGCGAGCTCCATCGTGAATTATAATATAGTCCGAATCTGAGGACGTTTCTAAAAATCCCTTGTAAACAGATTCTTGTCTAGAGGATCCTCCAGGAATAATTTTTTTTATCTTTTGAAAGCCATATTTTTCAGCAATTTGAATTCTACAGAAATCAACTTCTTTTTCTGCCACTACAATAATTATTTCCTCTATTTCTGGAATTTCATGAAATAGACCAATAGTATGAGCTAAAACTGGCCGATCTTGTAGTTGAAGAAACTGCTTGTTGGTTTTGGATTTCATCCTGCTTCCTGTACCAGCTGCGGGAATTACCAGAGACATCTTCATCCCTAATCATCTCCATTAGCAATTTTAGCAAAAATCATTCTTCCAGCAGAAGTCTGAAGAGCACTTGTAACAATAACTTCCATAGTTCTTCCTAAATAATCTAAACCTTCTTCTACTACTATCATAGTACCGTCATCTAAATAACCAATTCCCTGCTTATCTGTTTTTCCTTCTTTAACTATTTCCACTACCATGGAATCCCCAGGAATTACCACGGGTTTAATAGCGTTAGCTAAATCATTAATATTCAGAACCTGCAGGCCTTGAAGCTGAGCTACCTTATTTAAATTATAATCATTAGTTACAATATGTCCTCCTAGGACTTGAGATAATTTTACAAGTTTACTATCAACTTCCTGGATTTCAGGGAAATCACCATCATAAATACGTACTTCTATATCATTACCTTCAGAGATAAGATTTAAAATATCCAAACCTCTCCGGCCCTTGTTTCTTTTTAATAAATCAGAGGAGTCTGCAATGTGACGCAATTCTTCTAATACAAAGTTCGGGATTACCAAAGGACCCTCGATGAAGCCTGTTTTAACAATATCAAGAATTCTTCCATCTATAATTACACTTGTATCAAGAACTTTTGGGACTTCCGCAATCTTTTTATGATCTGTGGAGTGACTTTTTTCTTTAGATTCCGGTCTCATAAATACTCTTCCTGCAAAAAGATCTTCTTTTTTACTAGCTCCTACAATCATACCTATGTAACCTAAAAATACGGCTAACATGACGGAAAGTACCGAACCTACAAAGGGTACTCTAGAAAGATAAATCCCTACAAAGCTGGCAATTACCAGTCCGATAATAAGTCCTAGGATCCCTCCAAACAATACCTGTATTGGCATTCTCTGCAAAAGACAAACAAAATAACGTACTAGGGAAGTTATTCCTCCCACAATAAATGGTGAAAGTTTGTACCCAAGACCTGCTAGGGCAATTCCAGGAACTACCACCATCCAAAATTTTGGATCTGGAATGCTAGTTCCTGCTAATACAGTGTTTACTAGAAAATCACCTAAAATTAATCCGACTAATCCGAAAACTGAAACGACACCTAAACCAGCTACTTTCTTACCCACAATTTCACCTCCTCTTTAAGATATAGGCTATATTATAATAGCTATTTTTAATAATATCAATTGAATCCATATTAAGAATCTATGAACAAAACTGCATCCTCTATATTTTTTACCTTATGCAGCTTAATATTTCCCTCATTAAAAGTGCTCTTATTATTCAAAGGAACAATTGCTTTAGAAAAGCCCATCTTTTGTCCTTCTTTGATTCTTTTTTCCAAATTAGTAACACTTCTTACCTCTCCAGAAAGGCCAATTTCTCCTAAAACTATCATATCTTGATCAATACTTTTATTTCGATAGCTAGATGTTATAGCTAGGGCAATAGCCAAGTCTACTGTAGGCTCGGTAACTTTAAGTCCTCCGGCAATATTAACATAAATATCACTGGTAGAAAGTTGAATGCCTAACTTTTTTTCTAAAACTGCAATGATCATGTTGATCCTATTATAGTCATATCCTGTGGTTACCCGCCGGCCTTGGTTAAAGTGGCTATCACTTACAAGGGCCTGTACTTCTAGAAGGATAGAACGGCTTCCTTCAAAAATTGCTGTGATCACAGAACCTGGAGAGTTTCCTGCCCTCTCTTGCAAGAGAAACTTAGAAGGATTGGGTACTTCTCTAAGACCCTCCTGAACCATTTCAAAAATTCCTATTTCTGAGGAGGAACCAAAACGGTTCTTATAGCTTCGAAGACTCCTATAGTGATAATATTTTTCCCCTTCAAAATAGAGAACCACATCAACCATATGTTCTAAAAGCTTAGGACCTGCAATTCCACCGTCCTTAGTAATGTGGCCAATAATAATTACAGTGATTCCAGTGGTTTTAGCAAGCTTCAGTAATTTACCTGAAATTTCTCGAGCTTGAGAAATAGTCCCAGGAGCTGAATCTATATCAGAAGTATAAATTGTTTGAATAGAATCAATAATTAAAAATTGGGGTTTTTCTTTTTCTATTATTCTAGTAATATTCTCAAAATTATTTTCTGCAGAAACCAAAATATCCTGGTGGGTTATGCCTAGGCGATTTCCCCTGTATTTAATCTGTTCCTTGGATTCCTCTCCACTACAGTAAAGGACCTGCCATTTTTCTCCAAGGTTTTTAGCTATTTGTAGAACTAGGGTGGATTTACCAATGCCTGGTTCTCCAGATAAAAGGATCAACTCTCCTGCTATAAAGCCTCCACCAAGAACTCGGTCAACTTCAGGAAAGCCACTGGAAACTCTCATTTCCTTCTTTATAGTTATTTGACCAATTTTTTCAGGTACTGGGGCTTCTCGAGGAAGAGGGTTTTTAGTTTTGATTTTTTCTTCCTCAGTAAAGGTGTTCCAACTATTACAGTCTGGGCATTTGCCTATCCATTTGGGACTCTCATACCCACAATTCGTACAATAGAAAACTATTTTTCCTTTTTTCATAAAAATCACCAAAAGCCCTCCTTCTTGCTAAAAAGGAGGGCTGTCCTTTATTTATTTTGAAATAATCATTTTGCCATCTTCAGCCTTAATATAGATATGGTCTCCTGCTTTAAATTCACCTTTTAGTAATTCATCTGCTAGGGAATCTTCGATTAATCTTTGTATAGCACGACGAAGAGGTCTTGCTCCATACTCACTATCAAAGCCTTCTTTAACAATTAAAGCTTTAGCCTCAGGGCTGACTTCTATTGTTAACTCATTTTCTTCTAGACGTACTTGAATTTCCTTAAGCATTAAATCAACAATTTTTGTAATATGAGCTTCATCTAGACTATGGAAAACTATAGAATCATCAATACGATTTAAAAATTCTGGTTTAAAGGTCTTTTTCATAGAATCAAAGACTCTTTTTTTCATGTCCTCAAAATTATCTTGAGCTGTCTTTTCTCTATTAAAACCTAAGGCTCCCATTTTTTTCATTTCGCTGGCTCCTAGGTTAGAAGTCATAATTAATACGGTATTTCTAAAGTTTACTGTTCTACCTTTACTATCTGTAAGCCTACCGTCTTCCATAACTTGAAGAAGTATATTGAAAACTTCTGGATGGGCTTTTTCAATTTCATCAAAAAGAATTACTGAATAAGGCTTTCTACGAATCACTTCTGTAAGTTGTCCACCTTCTTCATGTCCTACATATCCTGGAGGTGAACCTATTAATCTGGAAATAGCATGTTTTTCCATGTATTCACTCATATCGATTCTAACTAGGGCTTCCTCGGAATCAAATAAGGCCTCAGCTAATGCTCGGGCTAATTCCGTCTTTCCTACCCCTGTAGGACCAAGGAAAATAAAGGAGCCAATGGGACGCTTTGGACTTTTAAGTCCAGCACGAGCCCTACGAACTGCCTTAGAAATTGCCTTAACTGCTTCATCCTGCCCAATTACTCTTTTATGGAGAATCTCTTCTAATTTAAGAAGCTTTTCACTTTCCTCTTGGGCGATCTTCTGCACAGGAATTCCCGTCCAGGAAGAAACAATCTGGGCAATATCTTCTTCCGATACTTTTTGGATCTCTCCCACATTTTTGTTTTTCCATTCTGCCCTCATGGTTTTTAATTCTTCTTTAAGAGTTTTTTCATCATCCCTTAATTTTGCTGCCTTTTCAAAATCCTGCTGGACTACAGCGGATTCTTTTTCTCTATTAATTTTTTCTACCTTTTCTTCCATTTCTTTTAAATAGATGGGGATAGTTCCCACCTTTAAATGAACCTTAGATGAGGCCTCATCGATTAAATCAATAGCCTTATCTGGAAGGTAACGATCTGTAATATAACGGTCAGAAAGTTTTACTGCAGCTTTAATAGCCTCATCCATAATTCTTACACTATGGTGAGCCTCATAACGATCTCTAAGTCCTAGAAGGATTTCCTCTGTTTCTTCTAAGCTGGGCTCTGCCACCTGGATAGGTTGGAATCTTCTTTCTAAAGCTGGATCTTTTTCTACATATTTTCTGTATTCATCCAGGGTAGTTGCTCCAATAGTCTGAAGTTCTCCCCTTGCTAAGGCTGGTTTTAAAATATTGGCAGCATCAATGGCACCCTCTGCAGCTCCTGCTCCTATAATAGTATGCATTTCATCAATAAAGAGAATAATGTTACCGGCTTTTTTTATCTCCGCCATAACCTTTTTAAGTCTTTCTTCAAATTCTCCCCTATATTTAGATCCTGCAACTAAAGATCCCATCTCTAGGGAAATTACTCTCTTAGATTTAAGGATTTCCGGAATATTTCCATCTACAATTCTTTGGGCTAAGCCTTCCGCAATAGCAGTTTTACCCACACCAGGCTCTCCAATTAGAACTGGATTATTTTTAGTTCTTCTACTTAGAACTTGAATTACTCTTTCAATTTCATTTTGTCTGCCAATTACTGGGTCAATCTTATTATCCCTAGCTAATTTAGTCAGATCACTTCCATATTCATCTAAGGTACTCTGTCTACTTTGTTCTTCTCTAGTTTTAGAATAATCCCTATTTCTTTTAACATTTTCATTGGCCATATTTCCACCAAGAAGTGCCCAAACTTGCTTACGAATCTTCTCAGGGTTTACACCAAGATTTATAAGAATTTGGGCTGCAACTCCTTCACCTTCTCTAATCAAGCCTAAAAGGATATGTTCTGTTCCCACATAAGTTACTCCCCATTTTCCTGCCTCATCTTGAGCTAGGCTTAAGACCTTTTTTCCTCGGGGGGTGAAGGAAATATCTTTCTCAGGAGTATCTGATACTTTTTTTATGGATTTTTCCACTAATTCTCTAGTCTTTTTTAAGTCTACATCTAAGGATAAAAGGGCCTTAGCACCGATTCCCTCTCCTTCTCTAAGTAGGCCTAGTAAAATGTGTTCTGTGCCTGTGGCAGGATGGCTTAAGGATATTGCCTCTTCCTGGGCCAGGGTTATAACCCTTTGTGCTCTTTCTGTAAAAAACATTCCAAACATTTTGCTGCCTCCCTCACATATTTATTATTGCTTTAAGAATATCTTTTAATAGCAATGATTTTATATTATTAGCTTTTTTTTCTGGTAAATTTTCAAATACGGAAGATGAAAATACATTTTTCAAGAGATAGCTTTCTCTCTCTGAGAGAAGTTCTTCATCCTCCAGGCGATCAATATATAAATGAGCATTCTCTGCAAGTAAAAGTTCCCCATCTTGATCTAGGGAAAGACTCTCTAGGGTCTCCATTAAAGCTATGTCCATTTTTTTAATCCGGACAAAACCTCCCCCACCCCTTTTAGTTTCTATGCTATACCCTTGATCTGTTGTAAAACGGGTACTTAATACATAGTTAATCTGAGAGGGAACGCAGTTAAAATGCTCTGCTAAAGCATTTCTTTGAATTTCCACTATATTATCCTCAGAATTATTAAGGAGGAGTTTTAAATATATTTCAATTCTTTTCGAAATTGTTGACATAAGCAAACCTCCATAAAGACAATTGACCTTTCTTGACCTTCTTAAGGAAATAATAACAAAAAGAAAATGAATGGTCAAGGAAAGTCAGGGCTTTTTTTGCCTTGGAAAATAAAAAATCTGCAGAGACCTCCTATAAAGGAATATTTCTGCAGATTAACTTTTTATTTATATTTATCTCAACAATTAAATATTTAAAGCTTTTTTAATATCCTCAACTCGATCTAGTTTTTCCCAAGATAAGTCAACATCAGTCCGGCCAAAATGCCCATAAGCTGCTGTCTGTTTGTAAATAGGTTTTCTTAAATCTAGGGCCTTAATAATTCCAGCAGGTCTTAAGTCAAAAAGCTGGTTGATTACTTCCGTAATTTTATCTTCAGGAAACTTGCCTGTCCCAAAAGTTTCCACAGAAACTGACACAGGTTTTGCTACACCTATAGCATAAGCAATCTGAATTTCGCACTTATCTGCCACTCCAGCTGCTACAAGATTTTTTGCCACATATCTTGCTGCATAGGATGCGGAACGGTCAACCTTTGTACAATCTTTACCAGAGAAGGCTCCACCACCATGACGAGCCATTCCTCCATAAGTATCTACAATAATCTTACGCCCTGTAAGACCAGAGTCCCCTTGAGGCCCTCCCACAACAAAACGTCCTGTTGGGTTGATAAAATACTTTGTTTTATCATCCAGCATTTCCTGAGGTACTACGGGGAGAATAATTTTTTCAATTACATCTTTACGAATTTGCTCTAAAGTTACCTCTGGCTTGTGTTGAGTAGAAATAACAATTGTGTCTATTCTTATAGGCTTTCCATTTTCATATTCCACAGTAACCTGGGATTTTCCATCAGGAAGAAGATAGTCCAATTCACAAGCTTTTCTAACTTCAGCAAGTTTTTTAGTTAATTTATGAGCTAAAGAAATTGGTAAGGGCATATATTCTTCCGTCTCATTGGTTGCATAACCAAACATCATTCCTTGATCACCAGCACCAAGAGCCTCTTGGTTGTTTTCAATTTCTCCCTCTTTAGCTTCTAGGGATTTATCCACACCAAGGGCAATATCTGCCGACTGTTCATCTATACTGGTAAGGACAGAACAAGTAGCATAGTCAAAGCCATATTTTGCTCTCACATAACCAATTTCTTTAACTGTTTCTCTTACAATTTTCGGTATATCAACATAACAGGAGGTGGAAATTTCCCCTCCCACTAAAACTAAACCTGTAGAAATAAAAGTCTCACAAGCAACACGACCATTAGGGTCCTCTTCCATGATTGCGTCCAAGACTGCATCTGAAATCTGGTCCGCAATTTTATCTGGATGTCCTTCCGTAACAGACTCAGAGGTAAAAAGTTTACGCATAAAAATATCATCCTTTCGTTGTTATATAACATACTAGCTATAAGAGTCATTTTTCATTACCTATTATACAACAACTCTAAAAAAGTTCAAGAGAAAACCTGAGGGGACAGGTCTTTTTGACCACACTTATCCCCAGGCAAAAAGACCTTCCTGCCA
>CAZXPJ010000029.1:0-14094 GCA_964642925.1 uncultured Eubacteriales bacterium
TTACATGGGTTTTATTTCTTTCAAATTTTGCTTTAGCCATTTTAATTAATCCTCCTTAAAATTTACTTTCCCATTCTTTTTGCTGCAATTTCTTCAGCAATGTTTTTAGGAACCTCTTTATAGTGATCAAATTGCATTGTGTATATTCCGCGACCTTGAGTCTTAGATCTGAGGTCGGTTGCATAACCAAACATTTCAGATAATGGAACATATCCTCTAACAACTTGCGTATTTCCTCTTGGTTCCATACCCTCTATACTACCTCTTCTAGAGTTAATGTCACCCATTACATCTCCTGTATTATCTTCAGGAACTTGAACTTCTATCTTCATATATGGTTCAAGAAGAACTGGCTTCGCTTTTTGAGCTGCTGCTTTAAATGCCATGGAGCCGGCAACTTTAAAGGCCATTTCTGAGGAGTCAACATCATGGTAAGAACCATCTACTAATGTTGCCTTCATATCCACCATTTGGTAACCTGCTACAACACCAGTTTGAAGAGCTTCTCTGATACCAGCTTCAATTGGTCCGATGTATTCTTTTGGAACTACACCACCAACAATTTTACTTTCAAACTGGATTCCTGTTCCACTTTCAATTGGTTCAAGTTCAATAACAGCGTGACCGTATTGTCCTCTACCCCCTGATTGTCTAACAAACTTACCTTCAGCTTTAACTTTTTCAGTAATAGTCTCTTTATAAGCAACTTGTGGCTTACCAACTTTAGCATCTACCTTAAACTCTCTTAAAAGACGATCAACAATAATCTCTAGATGCAATTCACCCATACCTGCGATTAGAACTTGACCTGTTTCTTCATCTGAATAAGTTTTGAAAGTAGGATCTTCTTCTGCTAATTTTGATAATGCTACACCCATTTTTTCCTGGTCAGGTTTTGTAGCAGGTTCAATTGCTACTCTGATAACAGGTTCTGGGAATACCATTGATTCTAATATAATTGGTTTATCTTCTATACAAAGAGTATCACCAGTAGTTGTATCTTTAAGACCAACAGCAGCGGCTATTTCTCCTGCATGTACTTCTGATATCTCTGCTCTGCTGTTTGAATGCATTAAAAGTATTCTTCCGATACGTTCTCTTTTGCCTTTAGTTGAGTTATATACATATGATCCAGCTTTAAGAACACCTGAATATACTCTAAAATAAGTCAATCTTCCTACAAAAGGATCTGTCATTATTTTAAATGCTAAGGCTGCGAAAGGTTCATCATCTGAAGATTTTCTTTCATCTTCTTCATCAGTATCAGGATTGATACCTCCAATAGCAGGTACGTCAATTGGAGAAGGCATGTAATCAATAACTGCGTCTAGAAGTCTTTGAACACCTTTGTTTTTAAATGAAGACCCACAACATACAGGGATAATTTTTACAGCAATAGTAGCTTTTCTAATACCAGCTATAATTTCTTTTTCTGTTAGTTCTTCACCTTCAAGATATTTCATAGTTAATTCTTCGTCAGTATCAGCTACAGCTTCTAACAATTTTTCTCTGTACTTTTCACAAATATCTGCTAATTCTGCAGGTATAGCTCTTTCTTCTGTAGTACCCATGTCATCTATATAGTAAAAAGCTTTCATTGTTACTAGGTCTACTATACCTTCAAAATGATCTTCAGCTCCTATGGGAACTTGAATGGGTATAGGATTAGCACCTAGTCTCTCTTTAATCTGATCAACTACATTGAAAAAATCAGAACCCACACGGTCCATTTTGTTTATATAAGCTATTCTGGGAACTTTATATTTGTCCGCCTGACGCCAAACAGTCTCGGATTGTGGTTCAACCCCACCTACAGCACAAAAAACAGCTACAGCACCATCTAAAACTCTCAAGGAACGTTCAACTTCAACAGTAAAGTCAACGTGTCCCGGGGTGTCAATAATGTTTATTCTGTGTTTTTGCCACTGACAAGTAGTCGCCGCAGAAGTGATCGTAATACCTCTTTCCTGCTCTTGGGCCATCCAGTCCATAGTAGCAGCACCATCATGAGTCTCACCAATTTTGTGAGTTCTTCCGGTGAAAAAAAGTATTCTCTCTGTTGTTGTCGTTTTTCCTGCGTCGATGTGAGCCATTATCCCTATATTTCTGGTTTTTTCAATAGGAAACTCTCTTGCCACTTTAATTATCTCTCCTTCAGGACTAGTTTACCACTTGTAATGAGCGAAAGCTTTGTTAGCTTCTGCCATTTTATGGGTGTCTTCTTTCTTTTTGTAAGCACCACCAGCACCATTGGAAGCATCAATTAACTCTCCCGCTAATCTTAGTACTAATGTTTTTTCTCCTCTTTGGTTAGTATGTTTTGCTAACCAACGTACTCCTAATGTTTGTCTACGTTCCGGTCTAACTTCTATCGGAACTTGATAATTTGCCCCACCTACGCGACGTGCCTTTACTTCCAATACCGGCATTACATTAGCAAGAGCAGCTTCAAAAACCTCAATTGGTTCTTTGCCTGTTCTATCTTGAATTATTGTAAATGCATCATAAACTGCTTTTTCAGCAAGACTTTTCTTCCCATCAACCATTAATTGGTTAATAAGCTTAGTAACTCTTTTGTTTTGGTAAATTGGATCTGGCAATACATCTCTCTTAGGGACAGGTCCTTTTCTTGGCATTTCCTAAACCCCCACTTATTTTAATTTATTTTATTTTTTAACTTTTGGTTTTTTTGTACCGTATTTTGAACGACTTGTCATTCTGTTTTGAACACCTGCTGCGTCTAGTGATCCACGAACTAAGTGATAACGCACACCTGGTAAGTCTTTTATTCTTCCGCCTCTAACAAGAACAACACTGTGTTCCTGAAGATTATGTCCAATCCCCGGAATATATGTTGAAACCTCCAAGCCATTAGTTAATCTTACTCTAGCTACTTTACGTAAAGCAGAGTTCGGCTTTTTTGGAGTTGTAGTGTAAACCCTAGTGCAAACACCTCTTTTTTGAGGGTTGCTTTTTAATGCTGGCGCTGTAGATTTTTTAACTATTTTCTTTCTACCTTTGCGTACTAATTGACTGATTGTTGGCATCAATCGCACCTCCTTCCCAATTAAGGATTATAAGAATTGGATGAAGATCAATTATTGATCTTCATCCGTTACCTTTAACAATGCTGCAGTTGCTGCTCCCACTTCTATTCCAAAAGCTTTACCAAGGTCACCCATGGTAGGAACAAAAACCACTTGAACATTACTTTCTTTTGCTGCTTTTAGAACATCATTTACTATTCTTTCTTCAGCATCTCTGGCAATGTAAACTGCCTTGACTTCATTATTTTTTAAAGCTCTCAGAGTTTGCTTAGTACCAATGATTTTATGTCCGATTATATTCGACATTCAAGCTCACTCTCTTTCATTCATTTTTTTAGTTCCTTGCACACACTAGGGTATTTTATCATTGGATTTTTAGAGTGTCAAGATTTTACTTATTCATCATCAATAATGGATGCAGTTTCCTGATTTTGCAAAGATTTTTCCATTTTGATTTTTCTGTAATATTCAGTTCCTGTGCCCGCTGGAATTAATTTACCAATGATAACGTTCTCCTTAAGACCAATAAGCGGGTCTTCTTTACCTTTGATAGCTGCATCCGTCAGAACTCTTGTGGTCTCTTGGAAACTTGCTGCGGACAAGAAGGAATCTGTAGCTAAGGATGCTTTGGTTATTCCTAGAAGAACAGCACTTGCCGTTGCTCCTTCTCCACCCTCACTAACAACCTTTTCATTGATTTCTTGGAAGTCTAAGGAATCTACAAGACCCCCAGGAAGAAACTCTGTATCATTGGAATCTTCTACTTTTACTTTTTTAAGCATTTGGCGAACAATAACTTCGATATGCTTATCGTTTATGTCAACACCTTGCATTCTATAAACCTTCTGCACTTCCTGAAGTAGGTAATCCTGAACTCCACGAGCTCCTTTAATTCTTAGGAGGTCATGTGGATTAACGGAACCTTCTGTCAGGATATCTCCTGCTTGTACGAAATCTCCATCTTTAACTCTTAGTCTAGAACCCTGAAGAATTAAGTAAGATTCCACTTCTCCCTCTTCTGTTGTTACTGTTATTTCTTTTTTACGTTCTTCTTCTTTTATTTTTACTGTACCAGTAATTTCTGTAATAACTGCAAGACCCTTGGGTTTTCTAGCTTCAAATAATTCTTCTATCCTTGGAAGACCTTGAGTAATGTCTCCTCCAGCTACTCCCCCTGTATGGAATGTTCTCATTGTAAGCTGTGTTCCCGGCTCTCCTATTGACTGAGCTGCAATGATTCCCACTGCTTCTCCAACTTCAGCTTCAAGTCCTGTTGCCAGGTTGATTCCATAACATTTACGACATACTCCATGTTTTGACCTACAAGTAAGAGTTGTTCTTATTCCTACTTTTTCAAAACCTGCGGCAATTATTTTTTCAGCAGCTGCTACGTTAATAATTTTACCTTTAGCTACTATTAATTCCTTGCTTTCAGGATCTTTGAAATCATACAGAGCTGTTCTTCCTTCAATTCTTTCTTGTAGTTCTTCTATTACTTCATTACCATCTTTAATAGCAATAACTTCTATTCCTTCTTCTGTTCCACAATCATCATCTCTTACTATTAAGTCTTGAGATACGTCTACAAGTCTTCTAGTAAGGTAACCAGAATCCGCTGTTCTAAGAGCTGTATCTGCCAGACCTTTTCTAGCACCGTGAGTTGAGATAAAGTATTCTAGGATAGTTAATCCTTCTCGGAAGTTAGATTTAATTGGAAGTTCAATGGTTTTACCAGATGGGTCAGCCATAAGTCCCCGCATACCTGCCAATTGACGAATCTGCTGAAGGTTACCTCTAGCTCCCGACTCTGCCATCATATTAATATTATTATCCAAATCAAGGTTTTTAAGCAGCTCTTCTGTTAATTCCTCTGTAGTTAAATCCCAAGTTTTAATAATACTATTATATCTTTCTTCCTCTGTGATAATACCTCTTCTGAATTTCTTTTCTATCACTTCCACTTTCAGGTCTGCTTCATCAAGAAGTGTTTTTTTAATTTCTGGAACTTTAATATCATCAACAGAAATAGTAATACCTGCTTTTGTTGAGAATTTAAAGCCTTGAGTTTTTATGCCATCAAGCATTTCTGCTGTCTTACTTGCACCAAGAATTTCAAAAGCTCTGGCAACTAGCTTGCCTAATTCTTTTTTCCTCATTGGAGTATTAAAGAAACCAATTTCTCCAGGAATTACACTGTTAAAAAGAACTCTTCCCACAGTTGTATCCATAAATTCTCCTTGCTTAACTACAACTTTATCCTTTAGGCCAATTATTAAGAGATCTTCAGGAGCTTTTACTTTGATCCTAGCATGGATACTTGCTATATCATTTTCATAAGCAAGAGTTACATCATCAAAGTCGAAGAAGATTTTTCCTTCTCCAAGTTGCTCCTCTTTAGCAATTGTCATATAGTAAGAGCCAAGGATTAAGTCTTGAGTTGGAGTTACAACTGGTTTGCCGTCTTTAGGGTTCAAGATGTTGTTAGAAGCAAGCATTAATAGTCTCGCTTCAGACTGAGCTTCCGCACTAAGTGGTACGTGTACTGCCATTTGGTCACCGTCAAAGTCAGCATTGTATGCTGTACATACTAATGGATGAAGTTTTAAAGCTCTTCCTTCTACTAGTACTGGTTCAAAAGCTTGAATTCCAAGTCTGTGTAGAGTTGGTGCTCTGTTTAGTAACACAGGATGGTCTTTGATTACGCTTTCAAGAACGTCCCATACTTTAGCAGAACCTGATTCCACCATTCTTTTAGCATTCTTTATATTTTGTGCAAAATCTTCTTCCACTAATTTTTTCATAACAAAGGGCTTAAATAGTTCTAAAGCCATTTCCTTTGGTAGTCCACATTGGTGCATTTTTAGGTTTGGACCAATTACGATAACTGATCTACCTGAGTAGTCAACACGTTTCCCAAGAAGGTTCTGTCTGAATCTTCCCTGCTTACCTTTAAGCATGTCACTTAAAGATTTTAATGGTCTGTTTCCAGGGCCTGTAACAGGTCTTCCTCTTCTACCATTGTCGATAAGTGCGTCAACAGCTTCTTGGAGCATTCTTTTTTCGTTTCTAATAATAATTTCAGGAGCATCAAGGTCTAGAAGTTTTTTAAGTCTATTATTACGATTGATAACCCTTCTATACAGATCATTTAAGTCTGAAGTTGCGAAACGTCCTCCATCTAATTGCACCATAGGTCTAAGATCTGGTGGTAGCACAGGGATAACTTCAAGAATCATCCAACTAGGATCATTTAAAGATTTTTGGAAAGCTTCTACTACTTCCAGTCTTCTAGTGGCTCTGATTCTTCTTTGCCCTGTAGTCTCTCTAATTTCCACTCTTAAATTCTTATGAAGAGTTTCAAGATCCATGTGTCTAAGAAGTCTTAGAATAGCTTCTGCCCCAATTCCAGCTTCAAACTTATCCCCATATTCTTCTCTAATTTCTCTATATTCGTTTTCTGTTAATATTTGTTTTTGTGCTAATTTATTACCTTTTAAGGTAGCTTCCCCTGGATCTATAACAATATAAGAGACAAAGTAAATTATTTTCTCTAACACCCTAGGAGAAACATCTAGTAAAAGACCTAATCTACTTGGTATTCCTTTAAGGTACCAAATATGAGCACAGGGTGCTGCTAGCTCAATATGTCCTAATCTTTCTCTTCTAACTTTAGAACGTGTTACCTCAACACCACAACGATCACAGATTACTCCTTTGTAGCGAATTCTCTTATACTTTCCACAATGACATTCCCAATCTTTTGTAGGTCCGAATATTTTCTCACAAAAAAGACCTTCTTTTTCCGGTTTAAGCGTACGATAGTTAATGGTCTCGGGCTTCTTAACTTCCCCGCTTGACCAGGACCTCATCTTTTCTGAAGATGCCAGTCCTATCTTCATCCGATCAAAATTGTTTAAATCAAGCAAATTTTTCGCTCCCTTCCCTGAAAACCTTTTTTATTCCTCTTCGTCCATGTCAAACTCTTCTATCTCTTCTTCTACTTCTTCTTCAGGGGTTTCAATATGTTTGTTAATCATTATTTCTTTTTCGTTCTTTTCCCCTTCAATATCTAAGCCTAAGTCTTTAGCTGTTTCTACAATATCTTCATCCTGTTCCCCAATTTCAATTTCTTCATTATCCGCGGAAAGAATTTTAATATCCAAAGCAAGACTTTGAAGCTCTTTAATAAGAACTTTGAAGGATTCTGGAACTCCCGGTTCTGGGATGTTCTCTCCCTTTACGATGGCTTCATAAGTTTTAACTCTACCAACAACATCATCAGATTTAACTGTTAATATTTCTTGAAGAGTATAAGCTGCCCCGTAAGCTTCAAGAGCCCAAACTTCCATCTCACCAAATCTCTGTCCACCAAATTGTGCTTTACCACCTAATGGCTGTTGAGTTACAAGAGAGTATGGTCCAGTAGAACGTGCGTGAATTTTATCATCAACAAGATGGGCAAGTTTAAGCATATACATATATCCTACGGTAACTGGATTATCAAAGTATTCTCCGCTTCTACCATCTCTTAAGTGGAATTTACCTGTTGCGGGTAATTCTGCTTTTTCTAACATTTTATTAATATCCTCTTCATTTGCTCCATCAAATACGGATGTGGCAATATGAATACCTAGTTGCTTAGCAGCAATACCTAAGTGAGTTTCCAAAACCTGTCCAATGTTCATACGAGAAGGAACACCTAGTGGGTTTAGAACTATATCAACTGGAGTACCATCTGGCATTACTGGCATATCTTCTTCTGGAAGAATACGGGAGATAACCCCCTTATTGCCATGACGTCCTGCCATCTTATCTCCTACAGAAAGTTTTCTTTTCTGAGCTATATATACTCTTACTGTTTGGTTAACACCTGGGGAGAGGTCTGCATTGTCTCTAGTAAACACTTTGACATCAACAATTTTTCCTGCCTCACCATGGGGAACTTTTAAGGAAGTGTCTCTAACTTCTCTAGCTTTCTCACCAAAAATAGCTCTTAAAAGTTTTTCTTCAGCACTAAGGTCCGTTTCTCCCTTAGGAGTAACTTTTCCTACTAAGATATCTCCAGGTCTGATTTCAGCACCAATTCTAATAATGCCACGATCGTCTAAGTCTTTTTTCATTTCTTCCGATACATTAGGAACGTCCCTTGTAATTTCTTCAGGTCCTAATTTTGTATCCCTAGCATCAATTTCATATTCTTCTATATGAATAGATGTATAGCTATCTTCTTTAATTAATCTTTCACTAATTAGAATCGCGTCCTCATAGTTATAACCTTCCCAAGTCATAAAGGCTATAAGTACGTTATATCCAAGGGATAATTCCCCTTTGTCTGTAGATGGTCCATCAGCGATAACTTCTCCGGCTAAAACATTCTGGCCTTTTACTACTAAGGGTTTTTGGTTTATACAAGTTCCCTGGTTGGATCTTTTAAATTTCAAAAGATGGTATCTATCAAGAAGACCCTTCTCATTTTTAATTATTATTTCATCAGAGCTTACCGCTTCGACAGTTCCAGCTTCTTTTGCTATTGCTAGAATACCTGAGTCATAGGCAGTTTTATACTCCATACCTGTACCTACTAAAGGAGCCTCTGTTTTTAATAAAGGAACAGCTTGACGTTGCATGTTTGCACCCATTAGGGCACGGTTGGCATCATCATGCTCAAGAAATGGAATTAAGGCTGTAGCCACAGATACCACCTGTTTTGGTGATACGTCCATGTAATCTACTTCTTCAATATCCGCTACAATGTTTTCTCTTCCATGACGAGCGTTTACCTTATTATAAAGGAATTTACTGTCATCATCTAATGGGGCGTTAGCCTGAGCGATGATGAATTTCTCTTCCTCATCTGCTGACATATACCTAATTTCATCTGTTACTAAACCATTATTAGATTCAACAACTCTATATGGGGCTTCAATAAAGCCATATTTATTTACTTTTGCATAGTTACTTAGAGAGTTAATCAAACCAATGTTTGGTCCTTCTGGTGTTTCAATTGGACACATACGGCTATAGTGAGAAAAGTGAACGTCACGAACCTCAAAGCCGGCTCTTTCTCTACTTAAACCACCAGGTCCTAGGGCACTTAATCTTCTTTTATGAGTAAGTTCTGCCAAAGGATTAGTTTGGTCCATAAATTGTGAAAGCTGACTGCTTCCAAAGAATTCCTTTATTGATGCAACCACTGGTCTTATATTTATAAGCAAATGTGGAGAAATTGCTTCTGTATCTTGAGTTGTCATTCTTTCTCTAACTACTCTTTCCATTCTGGATAGGCCAATTCTGAATTGGTTTTGCAGAAGTTCCCCAACGGAACGAAGTCTTCTGTTACCTAAATGGTCAATGTCATCTAGGAGACCCTCTCCATCAATTAAACCTATTAGATAGCCAAATACTTTAAAGATATCTTCTCTGGTAACGTGTCTTGTTTCCTCTGGTATATCCAATTCTAATTTTTTATTTAATTTATATCTTCCAACCTTTGCTAGATCATATCTTCTAGAATCAAAGAATAGTGAGTTTAAAAGATTTCTTGCACTTTCTACGGAAGGGGGCTCTCCTGGGCGTAATCTTTTATAGATTTCTACCAAAGCCTCCGCTTCTGAAATAGTAGCATCTTTTTCTAATGTATTTTGAACGTTTTTATTGTTATCATAGGTTTCTAGGATATTTACATTTGTTCCCATGCCTAAAGCACGAAGTAAAATAGTTGCAGGTAATTTTCTTGTTCTGTCAATCCTTACATACAATAAATTATTTGCATCAGTTTCAAATTCAAGCCAGGCACCACGATTGGGGATAATTGTTGAACTTAAATAAGTTTTTCCCGAAGGATCTGTATTCCTTGAAAAGTACACTCCTGGTGAGCGGACAAGTTGGCTTACAATTACTCTTTCTGCCCCATTAATAATAAATGTTCCTGTGTTTGTCATTAAAGGAAGATCACCCATGAATACTTCTGATTCATTGATTTCCCCAGTTTCTTTATTAATTAAACGAACCTTAAGACGGAGAGGAGCTGCATAAGTTGCATCTCTTTCCTTACATTCTTCAATGTCGTACTTAATTGCTTCTTCTTCTAATCGACAATCAATATACTCAAGAATTAGATTACCAGTAAAATCCTGAATTGGAAATATCTCTGAAAAAACTTCTTTCAGACCCTCTGTCTTGAACCATTCATAAGACCTTTTTTGAATCTCAATTAAATCAGGCATTTTCATGTTCTCTCTGATCCTTGAAAAATCATGTCTTTTTCTCAAAGCATTAACTGGATAAAACAATTTTTGTCACCCCTTATTTACATAAAATCGCAGTATTTAATGTTATCATACTAGTTGTGCAAAAACAATATAACAAATAGAAATTTTTTAAAAAAAATAAAAAAGTCACCACATTTTTCAATGAGATGACTTTTAAAATTTCTAAAAGGTTTTTTAATTTTGTCTTTTATTTTTGTTTTTTAATTACTTAACTTCTACTGTTGCGCCAGCTTCTTCAAGCTTAGCTTTTACTTCTTCAGCTTCGTCTTTAGAAACTGCTTCTTTAACTTTTCCTGGAGCTCCGTCAACTAATTCTTTAGCTTCTTTTAATCCAAGACCAGTGATTTCTCTAACAACTTTAATTACGTTGATTTTCTTTTCTCCTGCTCCTGTTAAAACTACATCAAATTCTGATTGTTCTTCAGCTGTTTCTGCTGCTGCCGCTGGGCCAGCTGCTGCTACTGCTACTGGAGCTGATGCAGATACACCAAACTCTTCTTCAAAAGCTTTTACCAATTCTGATAATTCTAATACGCTTAATCCTTTTACTGTTTCTAAAATCTCATTAATTTTTGACATTTTTATTCCTCCTGATTTTTTTAGTTTTTTAGGCTTCTTGTTCTTTAATTTTTTGAATCTCTACCAGTGCGTATCCAAGTTTTCTAATTGGTCCTTGTAATACGTTAGCCATACCAGAGATTGGAGCTTGCATAACATTTGCAAGTTTTGCAAGAAGTACATCTCTTGATGGAAGTTCAGCTAATGCTTTAATTTCATCAATAGAGATTAACTTACCTTCTAAGACACCTGCTTTTATTTCTAATGCATCATATTGTTTAGCAAATTTTGCTAAAACTTGTGCAGGAGCTACAGCATCTTCTAAGCCAAAGGCTACAGCTGTAGGACCTTTAAAGTAGTCTTGAATTCCTTCTAAACCAAGGTCATTGGCGGAAATAGTCATAAGTGTATTTTTTAATACCCTATATTCCACACCAGCGTTTCTTAGTTCAGCTCTTAATTTTGTCACCTGGGCAACATTTAGTCCACGATAATCCGTAACAATAAAAGATTTTGAATCTTTCATTTTTTCTGTGATTTCGCTAACAACCGTCTTTTTGTTCTCGAGGCTACCCATAATTTCACCTCCCTTTAATTTTTGCTGATTAAAAATGCCCCCGGATATCCAGAGGCAAGGTAAACTGACACAATTAATATATCAATAAACGTTCCACCTCCGCAGGATATTAAGTCTTTCAACACCGGCATTCTTAAGCAGATTACATATAAAATTCTAATTTAATTAAACAGTAAAGGGATTTACCTTTACTCCAGGTCCCATTGTAGATGAAATCGTTAATGACTTCATATATTGACCTTTAGTAGATGCAGGTTTCGCTTTTTTAATAACATCTATAATAGCATTGGCATTTTCTTGTAACTTGCCTTCATCAAAAGATGCTTTTCCAATAGGTACTGCGATGATACTTGTTTTGTCGATACGATATTCCACTTTACCTGCTTTTACATCTTCCACTGCTTTCTTAACATCAAGAGTAACAGTTCCGGTTTTTGGGTTAGGCATTAATCCTTTAGGTCCTAAAACTCTACCGATTTTACCAACAACACCCATCATATCTGGTGTAGCAATAGCTACATCAAAGCCGAACCAACCGCCTTGAATCTTTTCCACCATGTCTGCTTCCCCTACAAAATCTGCTCCTGCAGCTTCTGCTTCCTTAGCTTTCTCGCCTTTAGCAAATACAAGAACTTTTCTTACCTTTCCTGTACCGTGAGGAAGAACTAAAGCACCTCTGATCTGTTGATCAGCATGTCTTGGGTCTACTCCAAGTCTGAATGAAAGCTCAATAGTTTCATCAAATTTAGCTTTAGCATTTTCTTTAACTAATTTTACAGCTTCATCTAAACCATATAAATTCATCTTATCAATTGTCTTTACAGCATCTTGATATCTTTTTCCATGCTTTGGCATTTTTTACTTTCCTCCTTTGTGGTATTTGCGGAATTTAATCCTCCCACTTTTTTACATCCTAATTTTTACTTTTCTAACTGGATGCCCATGCTGCGTGCTGTACCTTCTACGATTCTCATTGCTGCTTCAACAGAGCCGGCATTTAAGTCTACTAATTTCATTTCAGCAATTTCTTTGATTTGTGCTGAAGTAACTTTAGCTACTTTCTTCTTGTTTGGCTCTCCTGATCCCTTAGGAATTCCTGCAGCTTTAAGAAGTAGAACGGCAGCTGGTGGTGTTTTCGTAATGAAAGTAAACGACCTGTCAGCATAAACCGTGATCTCAACGGGAATAATTAAACCTAAATCATCCTTCGTTCTTTCGTTAAAATCTTTGCAAAACTGCATGATATTAACACCATGCTGGCCTAATGCAGGACCTACCGGTGGAGCTGGGTTAGCCTTACCTGCTGGACACTGAAGTTTAATGAATCCAATAACTTTTTTAGCCATTTCACGGTTCACCTCCTTATTCTAATGTGGTAAGAGCGGATTTTTACAATCCTCCCACTTTATAAAAAAGCCAAAAGCTTTAATATATAATTTTAAACATCTTCTACCTGATTATGATCCAATTCGATAGGTGTTTCTCTTCCGAACATGGAGATCATAACTCTTAATTTACCTTTTTCTAACATAATTTCTTCAACATTACCTACGAAATTTTCAAATGGCCCGTCGATAACTCGTACACTTTGGCCAACCTTGTAATCAATTTTACCTTTGAATGTAGTTTCTCCCATTTTTTTCAGGATCTTGTCTACTTCATGTTGCATTAATGGTACAGGTTTACCACCTGTACCAACGAAGCCTGTAACTCCAGAAGTATTTCGGACTAAGTACCAAGACTCATCTGTAAGAACCATTTCAACTAAAACATAACTTGGGAAAATTCTCTTTTTACTAGTTTTCTTTTCGCCATTTTTAATCTCGACCTGGTCTTCAGTAGGAACTATTATCCTGAAAATTCTATCGCCCATATCCATGGTCTCTATTCTTTTTTCCAAGTTAGCTCTGACCTTATTTTCATAGCCAGCGTAAGTGTGGATAACATACCATCCTGATTCCATAATTAAAGGGTTCCGTTTAGAAAACTGAACCCTCACCCCCTAATACAATTTACTCTTATATAATGAATCCCATTATATTACTTAATATAAAGTCAAAAATCCAGATAATACCACTGACAAATAAAACGGCAGCTACTACTACAATAGAATAAGTAGTAAGTTCTTTTCTATTAGGCCAATGAACTTTTTTTAATTCATTTAAGGATGCCCGCATAAACTTTCTTGTTCTTGCTAGGAAACCCAGTTTCTCTACCTGCTTAACGCTCATTTCAAAACACCTTTCTGCTTTTACTTTCGATTACTTTGTTTCTTTGTGAAGGGTATGTGTTTTACATTTTGGACAATATTTTTTCATTTCTATTCTGTCCGGAGTGTTTTTCTTGTTTTTAGTTGTATTGTAGTTTCTATTTTTGCATTCTGTGCAAGCAACCGCCAATGCTACTCTCATTGCCGCACCTCCTTAAACTCAGATTCATCTATATAAATAACTATACATATTTCGCACCTTAAAACTTTAGCATATACCAATTAATGTGTCAACGCTTTTTAAAGGTAAATGTTTAAAAAACCTTCGCTTACCTTATTGAGGAAAACGAAGGTTTTAAATTGCTTTAATTTCCTAGTTTATGCATCAATATTGGAAACTACTCCTGAACCAACTGTTCTGCCACCCTCACG
>CAZXPJ010000030.1:0-12669 GCA_964642925.1 uncultured Eubacteriales bacterium
CAAATTGTATAATAATTTAATTTAAGAACAAAATCTCCTTGGATTTTCCCAAGGAGATTTTTCTTTTATCTTTTATAAAGCTCCTATCTTGAGTAAAGCTAACCTAATTTCTTCTATTCCCTCTTCTCCCACTGGTTCATTAGGACTAATTGGGTCGCCAACATCAAAACCTTGTAAGTTTAGCCCTGCTTTAATACAACCGGCAAGACCATATTTTTGGAATAAACCATTAATCTCCCAAAGTCTCTTTTGAAGGACTAAGGCCTCTTCCCACTTCTTTTCTTTACACAATTCATAAAGTTCAACACTTTCTCGGGGAATTATACATGAAGGTCCCGCCATCCAACCAGCTCCACCCATTAGCATTACAAATAAAGGTACATGGGAAGATGCACTGAAGATTTTTAAATCATCCCCTACTAAATTGTTCAACTCAAAAAGCCTTCCAGTATTTACTGAAGCATCTTTATAATATTTTATATTAGGAACTTCTGAAAGTCTTTTTAATGTTTCAGTGGAAAATTCAAAGCCTGAAAATTTAGGGTTATTATACATAACAACAGGGCACCTAACTTCCTTTGCCACCTCAGAGAAGTAACTATAGATTCCCTCTTGTTTCAAAGGAAAATATACTTCTAAGGCTATAAGTATTCCGTCCACTCCCATTTTTTCGTATTCTCTGGCTTGTATTATTCCTTCTTTAATTGAAGATGCAGCCACTCCGGCAATAACGGGAACCCTATAAGCTGTTTGCTCCATAACAATCCTAACAACTTCCTTTTTCTGCTTCCAATTCAAATAGAAAAACTCCCCAGTGCTACCAAGAGCTGTTAATCCATGAACACCGCAATCAATCAAATGGTCTACTAGACGGCGAAGGGGCTCTTCTCTAATCGATCCATCCCCATTAACCGGTGATACCAAATAAGGAAAAATTCCTTTAAATTCTTTTGCCATTTATAAATACCTCCTTTTCTCTAACGCTTTTGAAAATATGCCTTCCCGTCTTTAAGAGTTTCCCCCCTAGCCTCAAAAAGTTCACTTACTGTTACT
Source organism: uncultured Eubacteriales bacterium (assembly GCA_964642925.1). Lineage (GTDB taxonomy): Bacteria > Bacillota > Peptococcia > Peptococcales > SKKY01 > SKKY01. Next base: position 1,054 of record CAZXPJ010000030.1, read on the forward strand.
AATTGATATCCCCTAGCTACTAATTGGGGGACCATTATTTTTACAGCTTCAGCAGTACTTTCATAAATATCATGCATTAAGATAATATCTCCATCCCTAACATTACCTAATACGTGGTCTGAAACTTTTTTAGAATTTCTACTTTGCCAATCAAGAGTATCCACAGACCACAAAATAAGAGGCATTCCTACACTGGATTTTAAATTATCATTATAAGAGCCGTAAGTCGGTCTCATAAGTTTTGGCGCAATTCCAGTTACATTAATTACAGCATTCTGTGTATTTATAATTTGGTCACTCAATTCAGGATAAGATAGCTTGGTTAATTCCTTGTGATTATAACTATGATTGCCGATTTCACTACCTTCTTCTAAAATTCTTTCTAAAATATCCACATTATTAGAAACACGATTACCCAAAACAAAGAATGTTCCTACCCCATTATATTCTTTTAAAGTGTTCAAGATAGGGATTGTCGTTTTTTTATTTGGTCCATCATCAAAAGTTAATGCGATCATAGGCTTATTAGGGTCTATATCTCTTTTTGGAATCATAATATCAACTTTCTGTTTTTTCTCTTCTAATTCTTGATCTTCTAATTCTTTTTCAAGATCCAAGTCCATTTCATCAGGATTTTCTTCTCCCGTAAATGCTTGTAATAACTCTGGTTTTATATAATCCTTTAGGTCTGAATAAGCGATCTCTACCGAGGGCATCCCAAAGTTCCCGCTAAACAATTGATATTTTTGGAATCTAAAAACAATACTATCCTCTTTTAAAATATAATTAGAGTAATTCTCTATAGATGGATAAATACCTTCTTTAAATATTTCTTCATCTGTAGAATCTTTATATATTTCATTAGTTTTAAAATATGCTTGGCTAATTTGGGCAATATTTTCCAAATATTCTCCTTGGAAAATATTATCTAGTGTAATTTCTTTATCATTAGATAAATCAAAAATCTTTGATACAAGCTTTACATCCGGATGGGCAAGATAAGAGGAATTTTCTAAAATGTTAAAAGTTGTACTCACCATATTATTTGGTGCCCTATAAGTTTCATAATCTATATGAAGTTCAGATATATAATTTTTATCCCTGGATGAGGTGTTAGCTACGCTATTCTTAAATTCTTCAATATATTGAGTTATTATTTTTTTATTTGTCAAATCTATATTATTTTTATCAAAAACAGGATAATGGGCTGCTATAAGACCATTCGATCCATATTCAATAATAGACTCTATATCCCCTATATCTTTATTCCTTGAATCTTGATGTTCTAACCTAGATAAATTCTCCAAAGATGCATTAGGTTTCTTATCTATAAATTGACAAGCAGAAAGACTTAGTGTAATTAAGAGAAGAATTAAAACACTAAGCCTAATTTTAATAGTTTTATTATTTTTCATGAATTTAGCACCCTTCTATTTTTTCTTCCTCAATAATTCTATAAGATAAACAAGTAAATTTCTAGCTTAGATAGTTAGCATCTATAAAAATAGTGGGAACCTTTTGTACAAAAGGTTCCCACTATTTTTATAGTTTGTCCTTTATTTCCAATAATTATTAGCTGCTGCTACCGTTTGAAAGTGAATAGCAACTACCTGGGAAGCTGCTGTTAAGCTATCTGCATTCTCTGAATAGATTGCCCGTAAACGCTTTTTGACTTCCGCATCTGGTTGAATCATTCCAACTGCTTTTCTAGCTAATGTCACCGCTAGATCGTAACCTTCCGCTGGAGTGTCTGTAATTAAGCTTGGTAACCAAGTTTCCATATCTATCACCTCCCCATTGTTTTTGTCTTATACAGGTTCTTTACCCTTTTCAAAAACTAATAAACAAAGTCCTTACTCTGGACAAAAATTATTATTTAATTATTTCCAAAATAGGATCAATAACCATTGTTTATTAAAACCTGTCCCTCTTGAAGTTCCGAAGCAAGTTTAAGAAACAATAGAATTGAGCAAATTCAAAAATAAAAAATCCACTCTGATTTTTCCAGAGTGGATTTTTTTGGTGGAGGTGAGGGGAATCGAACCCCTGTCCGAAAGACCCGTTCCAAAAGTTTCTACGAGTGTAGCTTGTAATTTAAATTTCCCTTTGCTAGCTCCTACAAGCAGGATCAAGCATCAGTATCTCTGTTAATTTTCCCTCAGATTACAGAGAAGTTATCTTTGGGTAGCCTACTTAATGTGACCCCTTATCTTTAGCCATAGGCAAACTAAAGGAAGAGGTTAACTGCTACTAGGCAGCTAAAGCGTAATTGTTTTTAGCGTTTAATTTAGTTTGTACCGTTTAACGAGCTGATACCACCTCGACTCGCTGCTTAAGGTCCCAATGTCCCCCGTCGAAACCATTACACCCCCATGATTAGCGCTAATATATTTCAAACAGCATATGCTGGTAAAAACTATCTAGCTTTCATGGCTTTATCTATTTCTCTCTTTGTATCCTTTTCCTTCTCCGCAGCCCTCTTATCATGAAGTTTCTTACCTTGGGCTAGAGCAATTTCTACCTTAACCCTACCTTTAGAAAAATATAACTTTGTAGGAACCAAGGTTAAACCCTTTTCTTTTACTTTCCCCAAAAGACGCATAATCTCTCTTTTGTGCATTAACAGTTTCCTTTTCCTAGTTGGGTCAACATTAGAAAAGCTCCCACGTTCATAAGGACTTATATGCATATTATATAGAAATATTTCCCCATCATCAATTTGGGCGTAACTATCTTTTAGATTAGCTCTTCCTGCGCGGAGAGATTTTACCTCTGTGCCTACAAGAGCAATCCCTGCCTCAAATTTTTCCATTAGAATATAATCATGTCTTGCTTTTCTGTTATCAACAATTATCTTACTCATAGTCCATACCCTTCTGAGAAAAAATGCCCTAAAAAGGGCACTTAAAATATTTTCTTATCAAATTATAACATGGATTTCTTTAAAGGTCAAGAAAGGTCAACCTTTAGTCAAAGACAAGCTCCATATCAATTTTCCTATCATCCACGCTGGCTCTAACAATTTTAACCTTAACTGGGTCTCCAACAGTATAGCTCTTGTTAGTTCTTTCCCCATTTAAAGCCATCATTCTTTCATCGTAAATGTAATAATCTCGATCCATATTAGAAATATGAACCAAGCCTTCAATTAGATTATCTAATTCTACAAATAATCCAAAGGGAGTTACTCCACTTACAGTTCCTTCAAACTCATCTCCAATAAATTGACTCATATACTCAACTTTTTTAAGATCTACAGATTCCCTCTCAGCTTCTTCTGCAACCAACTCTCGAAGGGAAGCTCTATCTGCGTACTCCATCAACTTGCTTTTGAGCACTTTGCTTCTTTTAGGTGTGATCCCATCCCTATTCTCAATTACTTCTCGAATAACTCGGTGAATAGCTAAATCTGCATACCTTCTAATAGGTGCTGTAAAATGAGAATAAAATTCTGAGGAAAGGCCAAAATGCCCCAAGGGTTCAGTAGCATATCTAGCATGCCGCATAGAACGAAGCATCTTTGTAGAAACAATTCTTTCTTCTTTTTTACCTTTAACTTCCTCTATAACCTCTTGAAAAGATTTTGGATGGATTTTATTCTTGATCCCTTTTAGATAATAACCAAATATTTCCAAGAATCCTTTTAAATCTTTTATTTTTTCAAGATCAGGTTCTTCATGAACCCTATAAATAAAAGGAATTCGAAGATCATGATAGTGAGTGGAAACAGTTTCATTTGCTATTAACATAAATTCTTCTATTAGAGATTCTGCATCTCCACTTTCTCTTCTTTTTATTTCTATAGGCTTTCCCATTTCATCTACAATAACTTTGATCTCTGGGAATTCAAAATCGATAGCTCCTCTTTTCATCCTTTTTTCAAAAAGAATTTGACGAAGATTATTCATTTCTTTAAAAGTTTTAGCGAAGTCTACGAATTTTTCTATAGTTTCTGGGTCCTCATCGGTAATAATCCTATTTACTTCCTTATAAGTCATTCTCTTGTCTACATTTATAACAGATTGAACTATTTCATAATCTAAGGTTTTTCCCTCTTTATTAATCTCCATTATACAAGACATAGAAAGACGATCTTCTCCCACATTAAGGCTACAGATACCATTAGACAGTTCTTTAGGTAACATAGGAATAACTCTATCCACTAAATAAACACTAGTTCCTCTTTTAAATGCTTCTTTATCTAATACAGAGTTTTCTTCCACATAATAACCTACATCGGCAATATGAACACCAAGAAGGTAGTTTCCCTTTTCATTAATTTCTAAGGAAACAGCATCATCTAGGTCCTTGGCATCTTCCCCATCTATAGTTACCATTTTTAGGTCTCTAAGATCTTTCCTTTTCTCTATTTCTTTATCACTTATTTGGTAATCTTTTTTTGCGATATAATTTTTAACTTCTTCTGGGAAATCCTCTGGAAGATCAAATTTCTTTATAATTGAGATAATATCTATCCCTGGTTCACCTTTTTTCCCAATTATCTCTATAATCATCCCTTCAGGATTCCTTCTTTTTTCCGGCCAATCAACAATCTCAGCCACTACTTTCATACCATCTCTGGCACCCTTAGTGTTTTTCTTAGGAATAAAAAGGTCCGTACCTAGACGGGAATCGTCAGCAACAACAAAACCAAAGCCATTTCCATCTTCATAGGTACCAACAATTTTATTATTAGCCCTTTCTAGAATTCGGATTACTTTCCCTTCTGATCTTTTTCCTGGAATAACTTGTTTATAAAGACGGATAACTACTCTATCATTATTTAAAGCACTATCCAAGTCCTCCCCTTTAATATATACATCTTCTTCCTCAGGATTATCAGTGATTAAAAAAGCGAAACCCTTTTGGTTTCTCTGAACTCTCCCCACGAGAAGATTCATATATCCAGGTAAGCCATACTTAGCCTTCCTAGTTAGAATTACTTCACCCTTCATTTCCATTTCTATAAGAATAGGCTCTAGTTTTGAGAATTCTACACCAAGCTCTTCTGCTATTTCATCTAATGTTAAAGGTTTTTTAGCTTCTTTCATTACTTCCAAAATTTCCTCTTTTTCTATTTCTTTCAAGTTCTTCCCTCCTCTTATTGGTGAGATATTTCTGGATCATCCATTTTGCCAATAACCATAAATCTCGCTGTTGCCTCTACCGCTTTTTTTCCATCTGAAAGTAATATTTCCCCTTCCAGATCTATAATTGTTTTTTTATATTTCACAACTTTTGCAATAATCTTCACTTGCTCTTCCACCGGAATCTTTTCTCTGTAGCGAATTTCAAGCCTTGCTGTTAAACCATGAACGCCTAAAGTATTTACTGCTCTGGCCATAGTCTCATCTAATATGGTTGCCGCAAGGCCCCCATGTAGATGTCCTGGAAATCCTTGATGAAACTTGGAAGGAGTGAAAATCCCTTCTATTTCACCATTACTCTTGTCTGTAAATTTTACTTTTAGTCCTACTGGGTTGTTTTCTCCACACACAAAACACTTATGATCATATGAAAATTCCATTATTATATACACACCTTTTTTATAATTTACATATATATTAATATTATACACTAATAATTATGTTATAATAGTTTAAAGCTATTATCTCGTGAAAGAGTGATTTTAATGGACCTACGCCAGTTAGAATATTTCCAGATGGTAAATAAATTAAATAGTATAACTAAGGCTGCGGAACAATTAGGTGTTACTCAACCCTCTATAACTGTGGCTATGCAAAAATTGGAGGAAGAACTTGGGGTAACTCTTATTAATAGGAACCAAAAGAAAGTTTTTTTAACTAATGAAGGGAAAGTTTTTCTTAAAAGAGTAGAAAAAGTTCTTAATGAATTAGATGATGCAAAAAAAGAAATGATAGATTTTCAAGGATTAGATAAAGGGGTTATTACTTTAGGTATTCCAATGATGACTGGTAGTTATATTTTCCCTGATATTTTTTCTAATTTTAAAAAGAGATTCCCTAATATTGACTTTGTAATTGTTGAAGATGGTTCTATTGAAATCATTCAGTCCCTGGAAAATGGAGATATTGATTTAGGTTTGATCTTGTTGGATGGCAATCTTGATACTCCTAATACCCTTAATGCAATAACTATTCAAGAAAATTCATTAGTTGTATGTCTACCCTTGAATCATCCTTTGGCTCACCGTGATAAAATATCCGTCGAAGATTTAAAAAATGAAAAATTAATTTTATTCAGGGAGAACACCCTCCACCGAAAAAAAATCTTAGATCTTTTTAAAGAAAAAGATTATGAACCAAATATTATTCTTTCTTCTAGTCAAATTGAAACAATCCACTCCCTGGTTATAAATGAAATTGGGGTTACGTTTTTACTTGATTTTATTGCTGAGAAGTTTCCTGACCTTGTAGGAATTCCCTTAGAGAAACCTGTCAAAGTTAAAATTGTTATTGCTTGGAAAAAAAAGAAATATACTTCATTAGCATCTTTAGCTTTTATTAAATATGTAAAAGAACATTTCTCCCTAAAGTAAATAAAAAAAGCTGCTAAGTTTGAATTTAGCAGCTTTTTCTTTACTTTGAAAAATAATTTTCTTTATAAAGGAAGGTTTCCGTGCTTTTTAGCTGGAAGTGATTCGCGTTTAGTAGCTAACATCTCATAAGAGTTAATAAGAATGGGTCTAGTTTGTGAAGGTTCAATAACCATATCAACGTGTCCTCTCTCAGCAGCTACATATGGAGTAGCAAATCTTTCTTCATAGGAAGCAATTAATTCAGCGCGTTTAGCTTCTGGATCTTTAGCTTCTTTAATTTCTTTCCTGAAGATTATGTTTGCTGCCCTATTTGCGGTTGTATTGGACATGTTGTGAGAAACGGTCATAGAAAGGATGGTAAACAGCGCTATCTTTGCAAAGATTGCGATAAGTCCTTTGTTTCTAATACAAATTCCATAACATCAGGAACCAAGAAAGGTCTTGATGTATGGATGAAATATATTGAGTGTATGATTAATGGATTGCCTCTTCGTGAATCAGCATCTATATGCAAAATTCACCGAAATACTGCGTTTATGTGGAGGCATAAGGTACTTGATGCTTTGCAAAAGATTACGGAAGACATCAATCTTTCTGGAATTGTAGAAGCTGATGAGACATTTTTCCCTGTATCATACAAAGGCAATCATAAGAAAAGTTCATTTAAACTGCCAAGAATAGTTCATAAACGTGGGAAATCAACCCATACAAGAGGTTTATCTTATGAGCAAGTATCTTAACAACTATCTGTTATGGAATATTTTACTGAATGTAAAAGAAGGCTCCCTAAATGATAAGGTTATTAATCTTCTTAGAAAGGTTGCTACGACATTTACTACAATAAAAAGTAGAAGTTTATCGAGTCGACCAGTAATACCACTACCGATAGGATAGATACAAGTCTCTCTTAAAATAGTAGATTTGATTTTATAAACAAATCTTGATTAGTTTTCGAAATTATTATAATTCTCATTTGTCAAAAAGTTGTTTGAATAGATTATATACTAGACGTATGTTAATCAATAGAATGGAGGAAGTTTTTAATAATTTCCCCCAAGAGAAGGATTATACAATTAATGAATATGGACTCTTTTTTGGTAAGAATACCATTGATGGCCAAGGTGGAGCAGTAATTGGCAGTGAGATCATTTTTACCAGTGAGAATGTTGCACCATTTGTGAAAATGAATATTAAGCAGGATACCATTACTACTGTTAATTATTATTTACTAAGAGTTCAATGATTTTAATATATTTTATAACTAAAAGTCTATACCTAGATCTCTGAAAAAATTAAAATTAGTTCACAAATAAAGACCACTATATGAATCATATAGTGGTCTTTATTTTGTTTATCTTAATAGTCAAAAATCCTAATTATCAACTATTAGTCGTGACATAGCCATTTATTACATAAACAATGGAGCAAATACAAGGGAAACTATTGTCATTAGTTTAATAAGAATATTAATTGATGGACCTGATGTATCTTTGAAGGGATCACCTACTGTGTCCCCTTGAACAGCGGCAGCGTGAGCCTCCGAACCTTTACCACCAAAGTTACCTTGTTCTATATATTTTTTAGCATTATCCCATGCACCACCAGCATTAGCCATCATGATTGCTAATAAGAATCCCGATACTAAAGCACCTGCAAGTAATCCACCAAGAGCTTCTTTACCAAGGAAAGGAAGCATTCCTACTGTTATAGGAACAAATACTGCTAATAAGCCAGGTACAATCATTTCTCTTAAAGCTGCTGAAGTACTAATACTTACACAATTAGCATAGTCAGGTTTAACCGTACCTTCCATAATGCCAGGATTTTCTCTAAATTGTCTTCTAACTTCTTCAATCATATCAAAAGCTGCAGTTCCTACCGCCTTCATGGTAATAGCAGAGAACAAATAAGGAAGAACTCCTCCAATAAATAATCCTGCAACTACTTTTGGATTCATAACATCTATAATTGTGATTCCTGCTGCCGTTGTATAAGCATTAAATAATGCTAAAGCTGTAAGAGCAGCAGAACCAATAGCAAAGCCTTTACCGATAGCTGCTGTTGTATTACCAACTGCATCAAGGGAATCTGTAATTTCTCTAACTTTTGGATCCATATTTGCCATTTCTGCAATACCCCCTGCATTATCCGCAATTGGACCGTAAGCATCAACAGCAACAACCATTCCTGTTGCTGAAAGCATACCTACTGCAGCAAGAGCTATACCATATAAACCAGCAAATTTAAAAGAAATAAGAATACCAACAACGATAACTAAAACAGGAAGAACAGTGGACATCATTCCTATTGAAAGACCTTCAATAATATTAGTAGCAGCTCCTGTTTGAGAAGCCTTTGCGATATTTTTTACAGGAGAATACTTTTCAGAAGTATAATACTCTGTTATTTTACCGATTAGGAATCCTGCAATAAGACCTGAAAGAGTGGCAATAAATACACCCATTCCAGTAACAATTCCCTCTTCTGGAAGCATCATTGTAGTTAAGAAGTAAATGGCTACAAGAGTTAAAGCCATTGCTACAAATTCCCCCATATTAAGAGCTTTAGATGCACTTTCTCCTTCTTTAACTCTTACGAAGAAGGTACCAATAATGGAGCAAACAACTCCCGCTGCCGCAATAAAGAAAGGAAGATATACTGCTTCTATAGGAAGGCCTAAACCTACAGCAAGAGCAACAGCTGCAATAATTGATCCTACATAGGATTCAAATAAGTCAGCACCCATACCAGCAACGTCACCTACGTTATCCCCAACATTATCTGCGATAACTGCAGGGTTTCTTGGGTCATCTTCTGGAATCCCTGCTTCTACTTTACCCACAAGGTCAGCTCCAACGTCTGCGGCTTTTGTATAAATACCTCCACCAACACGACTAAAGAGTGCGATTAAACTTGCTCCTAAAGCAAAACCGTTAATAACGGTTGGATCGTCAAAAAAGAAGGTAACAATTCCTAAACCTAGTAAACCTAACCCTACTACTGTCATTCCCATAACAGCTCCACCAGAGAAAGCAACATCTAGAGCCGCATTTGAACTTGTTTGAGCAGCATTTGCTGTCCTAACGTTTGCTTTTGTAGCTATGGACATCCCTATAATACCTGCCAGAGATGAACAAACAGCTCCAATAATAAAAGCTACTGCAGTTTCAGGCTTAAGCCCTGAAGTCATAGTACCTGCAAAAAATATAATTGCCGCTAAACCAGCAACGAAAAATACTAATGTTTTATATTGTCTGGTAAGATAGGCCTTGGAACCTTCTGAAATCGCATCTGCAATCTCAATCATTTTTGAATTACCTGGCTCAACTCTCATAACTTTCTGGCTTAGGTAAAAAGCAAAAACTAGGGCTAATGCACCCGCTAAAGGAACATACACTGAAAAATACATTAATCGAACATCCTCCTTATGTAATTAAAACTTTATATTTTATTTACATTAATTAACTTTTTTAGAATATTGACGCAAAAAGCGTTATTACCATAAAACCGATAGCAAATATTGTTGATAGTTTATTAAATAGTGCATCCATTCCTTTTTTCTTACCGAAAACTGTTTCTGCGCCTCCTGCAATTGCACCAGACATTCCTGCGCTTTTTCCTGACTGTAAAAGTACAGTAGCAATTAATCCAACTGAAGCGATTACTTGGAGTACAGTTAAAACTACGGTCATTTTTTCCACCCCTTTTCGATTTTTGTACAAGTTATAAAAGAGCCTAAAAATTTATCTAATTTTTAAGCTCTTAATCGTTAACTGTATTAAGTAAAATTATTTACTCACCACTCTAGATTATATAAATTTTTATGCCCTTTGTAAATAGCGGATTCATCTAGTTCTTCTTCTATTCTTAAAAGCTGATTGTATTTTGCTACCCTATCCGATCTACAAGGTGCTCCCGTCTTAATCTGACCAGCATTTACAGCTACTGCAAGATCGGCAATAAAGGTATCTTCAGTCTCTCCAGAACGATGAGAGATAACCACTGTATAGCCAGCTCTTTTTGCCATTTCTATAGCATTAAGGGTTTCTGTAACAGTTCCAATTTGATTTACCTTAATCAAAATACTATTAGCCACTCCATTTTTTATTCCCTTTTCTAATCTTTCTGTATTAGTTACAAAAAGATCATCCCCCACAAGCTGGATTTTATGACCTAGCTTCTCTGTTAGATATTTCCACCCTTCCCAGTCTTCTTCATCTAAACCATCTTCAATAGAGATAATAGGATATTTCCCGACTAGTTCTTCATAGTATTCTACTAGTTCTTTATAATTTCTTTTTACTCCTTCGCCTTTAAAATCATAAACACCATCTTTATACATTTCTGTTGCCGCTACATCAAGAGCCAAATAAATTTCCTCTCCTGCTTTATAGCCAGCTTTACCAATAGCTTCAACAATTATATCAAGGACTTCTTCATTAGTATTAAAGTTTGGAGCAAATCCACCTTCATCACCTACAGAAGTGGGAAGACCTTTTTCTTTAAGAAGATTTTTTAAATTATGATAAATTTCCACACAAGCTCTAACCCCCTCAGAAAAACTAGATATACCTAGTGGCATTACCATAAATTCCTGAACATCAATATTATTATCCGCATGTTCTCCCCCATTAAGAATATTCATCATGGGAGCTGGAAGAGTATTAGCATTTACTCCGCCTAGGTATTTATAAAGAGGTTGTTCTAAGTAGGATGCTGCTGCTCTAGCTACTGCCATAGATACACCTAAGATAGCATTGGCTCCTAAATTATTTTTATTATCTGTTCCATCTAATTCAATTAGGAAGGTATCTATTCCTGTTTGATCAAGAACATCCGCCCCAATTAATTCAGGAGCAATAATTGTATTAACATTATCTATAGCATCTAATACACCTTTGCCCATGTATCTGCTGATTTCATTATCTCTTAATTCACAAGCTTCGAAGGCTCCTGTGGAGGCTCCGGAAGGAACTTGTGCTCTTGCCATAGTGCCATCTTCAAGAACAACCTCTACCTCAACGGTAGGATTACCCCTTGAATCCAATATTTCCCTAGCAAAAACATCAAAAATGTAACTCATTTTTTTCTCTCCT
>CAZXPJ010000031.1:0-11149 GCA_964642925.1 uncultured Eubacteriales bacterium
CACCTCGAGTGGCCAGAATAGATGTCAAGGGTTGAAGAATAATGAACCCTTATTAGTATTCTTATGATTTATTCTTTTATGAGTGTTGTTGGTATATTTAAATACCCATCTAAATAATATATGTAAATTACCGATATTATAAATAGAGCGATTTTTCAATTAAAAAAATATCCAAAGGATGATCTTATGAGTATTTCAAATACAATTGGATTAGGAAATAAATTAGATTCAGCTTATTATTTAATGAAAACGATACCGGTGAATACTTCTTTAAAATTGGATTCTAATAATGAACCTCTAATAGAAGATAATATTTCTATTTCTCCTGAGGCAAGAGGCCTTGCAGATGAAGGAATAAAAAAATATCTAGGTGTTAACGATTATAGCCAAGAGGAACTAGATGTAATGGCTGGACAAATAAGAGAATCTTCTGATGATTCAAATAGTACTTTAAAAATTCAAATGCAATGCTTTGTAATTGCAATGCGTATTATTAGTGGGGATAATGTTCCAAATAAAGATCGGGCATTTTTAGCAGAGCATGAACCAGAAATGCTCGGAAGGGCCCTATTACTAGCAAGGACAAAGGAAAAACCAAAGGATTATAAGAGTATATTAGAAGATGAAAAAGTTGATGGAACTGATAACTCTGCTGTTAAAGATTCCTTGACCAAAGCAGAAAATATTACTGAAGAATCTATTTCTACTGAGATACCCGAGATTTCTATAGACCTTGAAATATAATTGAATTAAATATATCACTCAATATTTTTAATTGTAGCTTGTTCAAAGAAGGATGAAATACCCTTAGGAAAAAATTTGCCAGAATCAGTAGGGGAAAATGATAAAGTAGCTGAAGGTTATATTCTATAAGAAGACCATTATCACAATATGGAATTTGATAAAGATAAAATATATGCATATAATTTCAAAAGATGAAATAAACAATACAGATACAATAGTTCAAATTGAGGAATGGAATGATGCAGGAGATACTTTTTGGTGTGCATTAATGGAAACTTACAATACTCTTGCCTATATTTCCATAGATACTAAAACATGGGGAACAGTAAAGTATGGTAACCTGGATTTTTACTCGGATGAATATGTTTTGAATCCAAATACAGGATGGGTAGTCTATAGTGATTATCCAGTCATGTTTGATATAACATCCGCTGAACAATATATGGAAAGTAAGCAAATGACAACATTATCAATTTATAATCTTATAACACAAGATAAAAGAGATATAGACACTTATATGACAATGAATTTGTATATAATATAGGTTACAAAGAGAATTATTATCAAATAAATTGAATTAAAAATTAGACTTTATATATAGGTCCAGAATCTTTTTAAAAAAAGAATCTGGACCTATATATATTTTTCTTTTGAAAAATGAAGGAAGGTTAGCAAATGTGGAATGTATTTTTCTTAGGATTAGTTAGTTTTTTTGCAGATATTAGTGCAGAAATGGTATATCCTATTATTCCTTTATACTTAACATCTGTTTTTGGTGCAACCCCAGCATTGGTAGGTGTTATTGAAGGAATAGCAGAAAGTCTTGCTAGTCTTTTGAAAGTATTTAGCGGTTATATTACAGATAAATATAAAAGGAAAAAAACCATTTCTTTTTTAGGATATACAACTGGTCTAATATATAAAATAGCATTAATTTTTGCTACTTCTTGGGTGGGCATACTAGGTGCAAGAGTAATTGATAAAATAGGAAAAGGGATCAGAACAGCTCCAAGGGATGTAATGGTAAGTGAAAGTGCGGATTCTAGCAATATGGGAATGGCCTTCGGTATACATAAAGCTTTAGATATGGCCGGATCTGCAATTGGAATTTTATTAGCTTACCTTGCTTTTTCAAGTACGAAAGTTGATTTTAATTATAAGAAATTATTTCTTTATTCAATGATTCCAGCTTTAATGAGTTTAGTTATATTTCCATTAATTAAAGAAAAGAAAGAGAAAAGGATAAAAAAGGAAAGAGATCCATTTTGGAAGAATATAAAAGAAATTGACGGACAACTAAAGTTGTATTTATTAGTAGCATTCTTATTTACTTTAGGTAATTCATCCAACGCATTTTTATTATTACGAGCTAAAAGCGTTGGCTTTAATGATAAAAATGTTATCTTGCTTTACTTTATATATAATATTACGGCATCAATTCTTGCGATTCCCCTAGGCAGAAGATCTGATCAAGTAGGTAGAAAAAGTCTACTTGTTTTAGGTTATATAGTTTTTGCTTTTGTTTATTTGGGCTTTGCTTTTGCATATAATAAAATATTTATGATTATACTTTTTGTTCTTTACGGAGTTTATACAGCTATGATAGCAGGTGTAGAAAGAGCATTTATAGCGGAAATTTCCCCTGGAGAATTAAAAGGAACTATGCTTGGTCTACATTCTACAATAGTAGGAATTGCACTATTTCCTGCAAGTGCTATTGCTGGGGTTTTATGGACTGCCTTTGGAGCGGAGGTGCCCTTTATATTTGGTGCCTGTTTATCATTAATAGGTGCATTATTGCTTCTTATTTTAATGAAAAATGGAATATATACCCAAAAAGAAACATTTAAAAAGCGTTAAAACCATATTTAATGGGTTTTAACGCTTTTATAAACTGATTTACCAATATATCAAAATGTAATTACATTTATAATTAATAAATCAACTGTTATATATTAGACAAATGCAACGGCTTCTGTTATAATGTAATGAGTATAAATTTGGAAGGAGTATGCCTTTAATGAATAAACAACAAAAAGGACTAGTTCCTATGGAGCATCATAATATGTCTGACTTTCTTAAGGGTCAGTCATCAAGAATATTAACCTCTTTAGCAGATGAAGATAAAACAGGGTTTATTCTTAAAAATGGTAAACCATTAGTAGTTGTAATATCTAATGAGCGTTTTGAAAGATTACTAAAAGCAGGAATTGATATTAATAATTATTAGAAAAACAATTAGAAAAAAATGAAGAGGAGATGTTTAAATTGGAGAAGAAAAATATTACAAAGTTATTTTTAGAAATTATGAACAATAAATATAGGGTTCAGGGAAATATAAAAAGGTTAGGTGGAATGAATAATAATAATTTCAAAATAAACACTGATGCAAAAACCTTTGTATTTCGTTTGCCGGGCAAGGGTTCTAATGAGTCAGTAAATAGAAATAGTGAACTTTTCAATGGGAATGTAGCCAGAAAAATAGGGATAAATTGTAATACTACTTATTTTGATATTAATTCAGGTTTAAAAATTACAGAGTATATTGAAGATGCAGAAACTTTAAATATTAATACAGCTAGAGAAGAAGATAATATGGAGTTAATGGCGGATGCTTTGAGGAAACTACACACAAGTAAAAAAGAATTTTATGAAAACTTTAAACCATTTTCAGAAATAAGAGAATATAAAGAAACAATAATTAAAGAAGATAAAGCTTTATTGAAAAACTTTAAAGAATTAGATTCAGTGATTGCTTTTTTAAGAGATAAGATGGAGAATTTCGAGATAGATTACGTTCCTTGTCATTTAGATGCTTGGCCAGAAAACTTTGTTAAGGGTAGAGAACAAATATATCTTATCGATTGGGAATACAGTTCCAATTATGATAAACTTTGGGACGTTGTTTCAATAGGCTTAGAGTGTGAATACACAAAAGCTGAAGAAGAACTATTTCAAACTAAATATTTTGCTAGGAAACCACTTGAAGAAGAAATATTAAAAATGGATATTTTGAGAATATTAATGGATGTTTATTGGAGTATGTGGTCCCTATCTAAGGTAAGTTGTGGTGAAAAAGATCTATATGGCTATTCTCTTGGAAGATATAATCGAGGAATTTCTAATCTAAACAAATTAAACAGAAACTTAAGGAAAGTATCTGTTTAAAGTAAGGAGGGATAACAATGAATAACAAAGAGAGAATAACTCAATATTATAATGAATTAGATAGAAGTTATTTTATGGATAAACATAAAGATGAAGCCCATATAGATAGACCTTTTCCTATTGGATATGAGCAAACAATATCTCAGCCTAGCTTGGTTTTAGAAATGACTATTCTATTAGATATAGATAAAGAGAGTAAAGTTCTTGAAATTGGTACTGGTTCTGGCTACCAAACAGCTTTATTAGCTAAGGCTGCAAAAAAAGTTTATACAGTAGAAAGAATAAAAGAGCTTTATCAAGGGGCAAAAGAAAAACTTAGTAAAGCTGGATATGAAAACATCGAATTTAAACTAGATGATGGTAGTTTAGGTTGGGAGGATAATGCTCCCTACGACCGAATTATGGTTACTGCTGCAGCTTCAAAATTACCAGAGAAGCTAGTAGAACAATTAGCTCCAAAGGGCAAAATGGTTATACCCGTAGGAGCAGGATCGGTCCAAGAATTAATGCTTATCACAAAAGATTCTGATGGAAATGTTAAAAAAGAAGATTTAGGGAAAGTTCGCTTTGTTAGGCTAATTACTAAACATTTTAAGGTATAATAAATAGGAATAATATTTTAGAGGACAAAAGGGGATGTAAGAATGAGACGAAAAATTAGTTATACCTTGGCCATATTACTGATAGGGCTACTTTTTATAGGATGTGGTGGAGGTGCCAAAACACCGGAGAGTGGAAAGCTAAAAGTTGTGACAACAACTACTATTTTAGCAGATGTGCTTAGAGAGTTGTCAGGAGATTTAGTAGAAGTAGAAGCTTTGATGGGTCCAGGAGTGGATCCTCATTTATACAAGGCTAGTGCGGGGGATGTAGGAAGAATGTCCAATGCAGATATGGTTGTTTATAATGGCCTTCATTTAGAGGGACGTATGGGAGAAGTCTTTGAAAATATAAAGGGGAAAATTATCTTTGCAGCTAATGAAAATCTTTCTGAAAGTGAACTATTAGACTTTGAAACAAATCCAGGCTATTTTGATCCCCATGTATGGTTCGATGTTCCAATTTGGAAGGAAGCTACTGTAAGAATGGCACAAGGATTAAAAGAGTTAGATCCAGAAAATATAGAAGAATATGATAAGAATTTAGAAAAATATTTAGGAGAGCTTGATGCTCTTGATCAATATGTAAAAGATCGTACCCAAGAAGTTCCTGAAGATAAAAGAATACTTATAACAGCCCATGATGCTTTTCAATATTTCGGTAATAGGTATGGGTTTCAAGTTATGGGATTACAAGGAATCAGTACAGATGCAGAGGCTGGTGCTTCTGATGTGAGACAATTAGCAGATTTAATTGTGGAAAAACAAGTAAAAGCAATATTTGTTGAATCATCAGTTCCGAGAAAGAACATTGAAGCCCTTCAAGAAGCTGTTAAATCTAGAGGTTTTGATGTAGCAATAGGTGGAGAATTGTATTCAGATTCCACAGGAGATGTAGGAACCGATGCAGAAAGCTATATTGGTACATTAAAAGAAAATATAGATACAATTGTTGATGCATTAAAGTAAAGGGTGGGTATGGATGAAAGAATTAGAATATATCATAAAAGTGGAAGATATGACGGTAGCTTACGGGGCTAAGCCAGTATTATGGGACGTGGACTTAGAAATACCAAAATCCATAATGATGGCTATTGTAGGACCAAATGGAGCTGGTAAATCCACATTAATCAAAGCCATGTTGGATCTAATCAAACCCGTATCAGGTAGTGTGCTTTTTAATGGGGAGAGTTATAAGTCCCATAGAAAGCATATTGGATATGTACCCCAAAGTGGTAGTGTGGATTGGGATTTTCCTGCAGATGCATTAGACGTTGTTATGATGGGAAGATATGGAGAACTTGGCTGGTTTAAAAGACCAGGTAAAAAGGATAAAGATTTAGCCTTGGAAGCCTTAGAAAAAGTAGGAATGAGAGATTTTGCAAATAGACAAATTTCCCAACTTTCTGGAGGACAACAACAAAGAATATTTTTAGCAAGAGCACTGGTCCAGAATGCGGATATTTACTTTATGGATGAACCTTTTAAAGGAGTAGATGCCAAGACAGAAGTAGCGATTGTTGAATTATTAAAGGAATTGAAAGATAAAGGGAAGACTCTAATTATAGTTCATCATGATCTTCGTACAGTTAAAGATTATTTTGATTGGGTGGTTCTTTTAAATAGGCAAATTATAGAAGCTGGACCAGTAAAAGAAGTTTTCACTGAGGATAATATAAATCTAGCATATAGAAGCACGGGACAAATCTTAAAAAGGTAGGCGTAGGATGGAGACATTAAATCTTATATTCACAGATTATACTTTACAAATTGTAGCTTTAGGCTCTGCCCTTCTTGGAATTATAAGTGGAGTATTAGGAAGCTTTGCCGTAATTCGTAAGGAAAGTTTATTGGGAGATGCAGTATCCCATGCTGCTTTGCCTGGGATAGCTTTGGCCTTTTTAATAACGGGAACTAAAAATACAGAAATACTCCTTTTAGGTGCTTTAGTAGCAGGTCTTTTAGCCACTTTCTTAATAATTGGAATTAGTAAATATTCTAAAATTAAATTTGACAGTGCCCTAGCTCTTATTCTTTCTGTATTCTTCGGTGGTGGATTGGTACTTTTAACATATATTCAAAAGATACCTAATGCTAACCAAGCGGGATTAGAAAATTTCATATTTGGTCAGGCTTCAACCATACTTTTACGAGATGTAAAAACTATTGCTTTTTTAGGAGCAATTCTCTTATTGTTGGTTGTGGCTTTTTGGAAAGAATTTAAACTAGTTTCCTTTGATGTGGATTATGCTGAAAGTTTAGGCTTTGATACTAAAAAAATAACCTGGCTTCTTTTTGCAATGATTGTTACTTCGATTATTATTGGCTTACAGACAGTAGGTGTAATTTTAATGAGTGCTATGCTTACAGCCCCAGCAGTTGCAGCCAGACAATGGACTGATAAACTTCATGTGATGGTAGCCCTAGCAGCATTTTTTGGTGCCGCTTCTGGAATTGGGGGAGCTATTGTTAGTGCCGTTGTATCCAAACTTCCTACAGGTCCCATGATCGTAATTATTATAAGTATTATAGTAATAATTAGTTTAATCTTTGCTCCTAATAGGGGAATGCTATGGGGTTATGTAAGAGATAGAAAAAACCAGAAGCTTATTAATGAAGATCAATTGTTAGTGAACCTATATCATTTAGCTATGAACCATAATAATGCAAATCATGGCCATGATCTTGTTACAATTAGTCCAAATCCATCTTTAAGTAGGCGGGGTAAGAAGAAGATACAAAAACGAATTGAGGAATTAAAAACAAAAGGACTGGTTTGTGAGGATTATTTTAATACTTGGTTTATAACAGATGAAGGAATCGACTACGTGGAAAATTACTTTAAAAAGGAGGGAGCATAAAATGTCAGCTGGCATAGAAATACAATTAATAGCAGTTGTTGTAGCAGTTGCTTGTTCCCTCCCTGGAGTATTCTTAGTTCTTCGTAAAATGTCTATGATGACAGACGCAATAACTCATACTATTTTACTAGGAATTGTGATTGCATTTTTTATAACAAATAGTTTAACATCTCCATTTTTAATCCTAGGAGCAGCATTAATGGGAGTATTCACTGTTTTTTTAATTGAGGTTTTGAATGGTACACGTTTAGTTTCAGAGGATTCTGCCATAGGAATCGTCTTCCCCCTTTTATTTAGTATTGCAATAATTATTATTTCAAAATATGCAGGTTCAGTTCATTTAGATACAGATTCAGTTCTTCTTGGGGAATTAGCTTATGCACCCTTTAACCGGCTTTATTTGTTTGGTAGAGATCTTGGACCAAAGGCTATTTATTCCATGGGAAGCATTTTAATTTTAAATTTACTATTTATTATTATTTTTTTTAAAGAATTAAAAATAGCTACATTTGATTCAGCTCTTGCAACTACACTTGGCTTTATGCCATCTCTTATCCATTATGGATTGATGTCTTTAGTATCGATAACAGCAGTAGGTGCCTTTGAGTCTGTTGGTTCAATTCTAGTTATTGCTTTTATGATTGGGCCTCCTGTGACGGCTCATCTTCTTACAGATGATTTAAGAATTATGATTCTTCTTAGTGCCTTAGCAGGATCTATTAATGCTTTATTAGGCTATCAAATTGCTGTTTATTATGATGTGTCTATAGCAGGTTCTATGGCGGTTATGACTGGAATCTCTTTCTTCCTTGTCTTTATTGTCGCTCCTGAAAAGGGACTTTTTACAATTGTTAGAAGAAGAAAAAAACAAAAATTCGAATTTGCAGAAAAAACTCTCTTATTTCATATTCTTAATCATGAAGGAGAGGCAAATGAAGAAATAGAGTTGGGAATCGATACGATCCAAGATCATGTAAATTGGGATAAAGCTTTTTTAAATAAAATAATGTTTAATTTACTTAATGAAAACAAACTTTATATAGAGAAAGAAATGGTTAAACTAACTGATTTTGGACGAGCTTTTACTATTAAAAGCTATGAGGAAATTTCATCTGAATTTTAATGGAAGAAAAAATATATAGGGGTGATTTTTATTGAAACTTAAAGGAAAATACGGAACGGCTAGAGTTTTTGCAAAGGATTTAGAAGATGGTGCAGAAAACCAAATTATAGAGTTATTAAATCAAGATTTTATAGAAGGATCTACAGTGAGAATTATGCCAGATGTTCATCAAGGTATGGGCTGTGTAATCGGTTTTACTGGTGAGATGGGAGATAAGGTAATACCTAATATTGTAGGGGTTGATATTGGTTGTGGGATGCTCACCGTTGAGCTTGGAGATATTAAAATAGATCTAGCAAAATTAGACCGGATTATATCAAAAAAAATACCCTCAGGTAGAAAAGTTCATGAAAGTAGGAAGCATAGATATGATAAGCTTCAAGACCTTTATGTATTTAGAGAACTAAGAGATACAAGAAGAATGGAAAGAAGTATAGGTAGCTTAGGTGGAGGAAACCATTTTATTGAAGTGGGAGTAGATAGTAAAGAAAATAAATATCTTGTTATTCACTCAGGAAGTCGTAATTTAGGAAATCAAGTTGCTAAGATTTATCAAAACAAGGCAATTGCTTTGTGTAATAAGGGTAGAAACAAGGATGAAGCTTATCCTAGAGATCTTTGTTACCTAACTGGTGAGGAACGGGATAAATATCTTCATGATATGAGAATTTGTCAGGAGTATGCTAGTTTCAATAGAGAAGTAATGGCTAATACTATACTGGAAACTTTATTTGACAAAAATCTGAAGGACTTTTCTTACTTTGAAACAATTCATAATTATATAAATTTTAAGGACAATATTATTAGGAAGGGAGCTATCTCCGCCTATGAGGATGAAAAGGTATTAATACCTATTAATATGAGAGATGGCTCAATCCTAGCTATTGGTAAAGGTAATAAAGAGTGGAACTATTCTGCTCCCCATGGTGCAGGGAGAGTTTTAAGTAGAACAGCAGCAAAAGAAGTATTAGAATTTAAAGATTTTAAAGAAACCATGAAAGATATTTACTCAACATCAGTTCATAAAAACACATTAGATGAGAGCCCGTCAGCTTATAAGCCTATGGAAGAAATCTTAGATCGTATAGGTGATACAGTGGATGTAATTGATATTATCAAACCTATATATAATTTTAAAGCCTAGATTATCGATTGATCAGGTCCAATAAATTCATAAGTTTTTTCCTTTCGTAAGAAATTTTATTAGGAGCCAAAATATTTAATCTTTTTGCTAAAATTTAAAGTGTCATAAGATATATTATAAAGGTTCTAATAAATGTAAACTTTACCAAAGAAGTTGAATTACATTGACATATTACCTTTTTGTTAAGATAATATTAATAATTAGATTAACTTAAAAGGCAAACTGTTCGAAAGGACAGGACGCAAAGTTATGGGTCTAAAGTTTACTTTAGCTAAGATCGCCAAACTGCCAAACTATTTAAATATAATTGGTATTTTGGCAGCCTAAATAGGCTGTTTTTTATTATGAGGAGGAGAAATTGCTTTGAAATTATCAAAAAAAATAACTTTATATGTGGGATTATTAATTTTAGCTGTGTCTCTAGGACTAGGCTTTACTGCAAATTATTTTGCTAGTAATTCATTAGTAGATTCAGCTGAAGAAGCATTACTATCTTTAGCAAAAGAAGGATCAAATAATGTAGAGGCTACTATAAAGGGAAACTACGAAGTACTTGAAACAATTGCGAATAAAGACCAGATTAGATCAATGGATTGGGATATTCAAAAACAAGCCATGGTAAGAGAAATGGAAAGACTATCGGATAAAGGTTATCTAGGAATGGGAGTAGTTTTTCCTAGTGGACAAACCCTTTATTCAGATGGAAGCGAAGCAGATTTAGGTAATAGAGAATATGTAATAAAAGCTTTTAAAGGAGAAACAAATGTTTCCGATGTGTTAGTTAGTAGGGTAACCAACTCTGCTGTATTAATGTATGCTTCTCCAATATTTGATTACTCTGGCAATGTATCTGGAGTACTTGTTGTTAGGAGACCTGGGAATGCTTTAACGGATGTTACTGATTCCATGGGCTATGGTGAAAACGGCTTAGCATATATTTTAGGTGAAGATGGAACTTACTATGCTCAACCAGATCATGAAGCAGTAATGGAGCAAGTAAATATATATAAAGACATAGAAGAAAATGGATTAAATAAAGAATTAGGTATGGAAATGAAAAAATTAGGTACGAATACTTCTGGTATTATCAAATATGATTATGAAGGAGTTACTAGAATGGTAGGCGTTTATCCCATGGACCTAACAGGGTGGAGCTTCGCAGTAGGAGCCCTAGAAGATGATGTCTTAGCTGGAGTAAAAAGCCTAAGAAGAGGAATAATAGCAGGGGGATTGCTTTTCATTGTAATTGGTGTTGCAGTTGCTCTTTATATTAGTAAGAGAATCTCTAGGCCAATAATTGCAGTTAGCGAAGTAGCTGTTCAGATGGCAGCAGGAGATTTGACTCAGAAAATTGATGATGAATTTTTACAGGCTACAGATGAAGTTGGAGATTTGGCAAAAGCTTTCGTAGTCTTAAGTGATAATTTCAGACAGACTATTTCTGAAATCCAACATTCAGCTCAAGATCTTGCAGCCTCTAGTGAGGAAATGTCTGCTACAGCAGAAAGTT
>CAZXPJ010000032.1:0-8798 GCA_964642925.1 uncultured Eubacteriales bacterium
AAGAAATGCTACTAGGTAGTGTGAGTCATAAGGTGGTAAAAAATGTTAATTGTCCCGTTCTTGTTGTTAAATAAAAAAGATGTTCTGCATTATTACACTAGTGTTTAAGGGGATTTAAGCAGGACATTTTTTTATTGAGATAAGTATATAGTGGGTATAAATATATATGTAACTGTTAGTTATACAAAAAAAGGAGATTATTATGATTAAATCACAGTTTAGGAAGTTTATTTTTTTAGGGATTATTTTTTCTTTATTAATAGTAAATACTGCTTTAGCCAATACAGCTAATGACAATAATTTGGAATTAATTCCTTTAAGAGAAACAATGGAAAAATTAGGTGTAAAGGTACAATGGCATTCAGACCAATCAAAGGTTAGTCTAGAAACAGAGGATATTAGGGGAGAATTGATCATTGGAAAAAATAATTGGAAAGTTATTAGAAATAAGAACAATGGATTTAGTGAAGAAGTTCTAGATTTAAAGATTCCCCCTAAAATAACTAATTCCCGTACTTATGTAGCAGAGGGATTTATTGCTGATTTTTTAAGTGCCTCCACGAAATGGAATGAATTCACATCTACTACTTATGAGAATAAACAATACGGTTTTAATTTCCAATTACCAGGTAGCTGGGAAGGCTTTACTATTATCAATGAAAATTGGGAAGGTAAATATTTAGATAAGACAAAAAATGGTAAAGACCTTGAAACTGGTCCACAGCTTATAATTAGGCATCCTCATTGGGCTCTTGATGATAAGAGACAAGACATTCCCATTATGGTATTTACAATGGAACAGTGGAATTCACTCCAAAAGGAAGAATTCTATATAGGAGCAGCTCCAATTGGACCAAGGGAGTTAGGTCGTAATTCCAAATATGTTTTTGCACTTCCAGCTCGTTATAATTTCGCTTTTCTTACTGGATTTGAGGAAGTAGAAGCTATTTTAGAACAGGATTCTTTTAAAATAATATAAGAAATGGTGAAGATCTTATGAGCAAATATGAGACACTTGATTATGATGTAGTGTTGAAAGAAAGTGAATATGAAATTAGGCAATATTCAAACTTTTTTATTGTTGAATATGAGAATGCTGATGAAAACACCAGTGGTTTTCGATTTTTGTTTAATTATATCTCCAATGATAATAAAAATAAGGAAAAAATTTCAATGACTACACCTGTAATTCAAGAAGTAAGCAATGAAAACAGAAAAATTGCTTTTGTAGTTCCTGGAAAGCTAGAAGACAAAATACCTGAACCAAACAATCCGGATTTAAAAATTAAAAAGTTTGAAGAAGGCCTGTTTGGAGTTATACAGTACTCTGGTTTTTCCAATAAGAATAAAGAAATAAAGATGATGAAGAAAATTTAGGATTTTTAAAAAGGTATGAAAGTCTGTTAAAAGAAGCCACAAGTCAGAAAGTTGAGTCAACAAATCTTTCAATCCCTGGCTATAAAAGTGATCAGTTTTTACAACTTTTAATAAGCCAAGAAAACAATTTGGAGATTAAAGCAGCAGATTTAATTATTATTTCTATTGGTGGAAATGATTTAAAGAACATAGAATATGCTGATGAGATATCAACAGAGATTGTCTTTAAAGAAGCATTAGGAAAATATAAAGAAAATTTAGAATCCAGTATTAAAGAAATAAGGAAACTTAACCCTAAGGCTCAATTAGCTATTGTGGGACTATATGATCCATATCAAAAAGAAGAACCTGAAAAAACTAGGCTCTTATTAGAATGGAATTATGAGACAAGATTAATAGTAAATAAGGACCTTAAAATGGTATATATACCAACATATGAGAAGTTTGAATATCATTTAGATAACTATTTATCTGAAGATAAGTTTCATCCAAATGGTAAAGGTTACCAGATTATAGCTGAAGAATTATTTGAAATACTATTTGAATAGATTTATAAAGAAAGGAGAATTTTTATGGGTATAATATCTTGGATAGTATTGGGAGCCTTAGCGGGTCTTATTTTATAAGTTAGTACTATTATATTAAAGGTGATTAGATGGGGAAAATTGTTGATAATGAAAGATCTAAAAGACTAGGAACTGAGCCCATATTTAACCTATTATTGAGATTTTCCATACCAGCGATTGTTGGTATGCTAGTAAATGCTCTTTATAATATTATAGATAGAATCTTTATAGGTAGAGCTGTGGGTAGTGTAGCTATTGGAGGTATTTACTTAGGTATGCCTCTTATGCTTATTATTATGGCGTTTGGTATGCTTGTAGGAATTGGTGGTAACACCCTGGTTTCAATAAAATTGGGTCAGAACAAGGAAGAAGATGCTAATCAAATAGCAAGTAATTCTTTAACGCTACTTTTTATAATAGGAATATTACTAAGTATATCTGGACTAGTTTTCTTAGAACCTCTTCTAAAAATCTTTGGAGCAAGTTCGTCAAATATAGGTTATGCTATGAATTATCTAAAAATCATTTTATTAGGTGGTACCTTTAACGTAGTAGGATTTGGTATGAACAATTTTATAAGAGGAGAAGGTAATCCTAAAATTGCAATGTATACTATGTTTATTGGGGCCTTCTTAAACATTATTTTAGATTATGTTTTCATATTTATTTTTCATATGGGCATTCAGGGAGCAGCTTTAGCAACAATAATTTCCCAGTTTATATCAGCATCATGGGTTTTGTATTATTTTTATTCAAAAAATAGCATTCTGCGAATTCGTAGAAAATATTTAAAACTACAAAAAGTAATAGTTAGAAAAGTTATCTTAAATGGTCTAGCTCCTTTTAGTATGCAGATAGCAGCAAGTATGGTTACGGCTATTTACAATACAAATTTACAAACATATGGTGGAGATTTAGCTACATCCAGTATGGGTGTTATAAATTCTTTGGCTATGGTAATATTAATGCCTGCTTTTGGATTAAACCAAGGATCACAACCTATTCTTGGTTATAATTATGGTGCTGAAAAATATGATAGGGTTAAAAAAACAGTAATACAGGCATCTTTGATTGCAACTTCTATAATGACTTTAGGATTCTTAACAGTACAAATATTCCCAGTCCAAATTATTAGAATCTTTGTAGGAGAAGGTGGAAACCAGGAGCTGTTAGAAATAGCCGTTCCTGGAATTAAAATATTCTTAAGTATGCTTCCTATCATCGGCTTTCAAATTGTCAGTACATCATATTTTCAAGCAACTGGAAGGCCAAGAGAAGCTGCTTTTCTTAGTTTGTCTAGACAAGTTTTGATTCTTATTCCAGCCTTATTGATTTTACCGAAGTTTTTTGGACTAACAGGAATATGGATGAGTGCAGCCTTGTCAGATTTGCTATCATTTGTTATAGCTGCAGTACTATTAACGAAATCTTTAAGGAATCTTAAATAAGGAGAGATGATATTATGAATAAATTTAATCAAGTAAAGGAAAAAAATATAGAAACTTTAAACTTATATGTTCCAATAGTTGCTCGTGTTCATGGAGGAAGTCACCCTGAGTTTCATGAAGTGAAAAGATTGTTTGATGACATAAATAAAAAGATGAAGGAAACTGATAAACCCAATTTAGATAAAGAGTTTAAAGAATTACAAAAAATAACAAATAACTATGAAGTACCATCAGACACCTGTGAAAGTTATGAAGCAGTCTATAATATTTTATCGGAACTTGATAAAGCCTATTTTGAATAAAAAAATAGATCAATAGTATTAGGGGGTTATTAGTAATATGCAGCGCACCATTTTTAGAAATAAAAACAAGATAATGCTAGCCAGTGGTCTCTTAATAGCCATTGCTTTTATTAGCCATTGGACAATTGGAGATATGATGATTTTTAAAGGAGCATTAATTATAGCCTCCATATTAGGCACAACTCCAATTGCTCTTCAAGCCTATCAAGCTCTAAGGGTGAAAGTTATAAGTATTGACGTTTTAGTTACCATTGCTGTGGTAGGGGCCTTTTTAATTCAGAATTATGAAGAATCCGCTATCGTTACATTCTTATTCTTATTTGGCGCCTATTTAGAACAACGTACATTAAATCAAACTCGTTCAGCTATTAAAGAATTAATGGAAATGGCTCCAGAAAGTGCATTAAAGCAAATGGAAAATGGAGAGTTTGAAGAAGTCGAAGTAGATGATGTTGATGTGGGAGATATTCTCCTTGTTAAAACAGGAGCCAAAGTACCTGTTGATGGAACAGTTTTAAGTGGTGAGGGATATATTAATGAGGCTAGTATTACTGGAGAAGCTATCCCCGTAGGGAAGGAAAAAGAATCTAAAGTTTTCGCTGGTACAATTTTAGAAAATGGGACCATCCAAGTTGTTGCTGACCGAGTTGGAGAGGACACAACCTTTGGTAGGATTATTGAGCTAGTAGAAGAAGCTCAGGATTCTAAATCAGAAGCGGAAAGATTTATTGATAGATTCTCAAAATACTACACTCCCGCAGTTTTAATTATTGCCTTTGTGGTATGGCTAATTTCAAAAGATATAGAACTGGCTATTACGATTTTAGTTCTAGGGTGTCCAGGAGCATTAGTTATTGGTGTTCCCGTATCTAACGTAGCAGGAATTGGAAACGGAGCTAGACATGGAATTTTACTAAAAGGTAGTGAGGTTATTCATGACTTCAGTCGTACAGACACAATGGTTTTTGATAAGACAGGAACCTTGACGATAGGAAACCCCAAGGTATCAGAAAGAAAATATTACTCTGATCAAGTAGATGAAGCCTTAGGATATTTAGCAAGTATTGAAAGAGAATCAGACCATCCTTTAGCAAAGGCTATTTTAGAAGAAATAGGCGAAAGCACAATTTCTTTAGTTGAAAATACAGAGGTTGTTAAAGGCGGAGGGATTATAGCAAATATTAATGGTCGTAGAGTAGCAGTTGGTAATATTGCTTTAATGGAGAAAGAAAATATTAGTCTTAATGAAAATATAAAATCCGATGCTTCGGAACTTGAAAAAAGTGGTAACTCATTAGTATTAACATCTGTAGATGGTCAATTAAAAGTTATGATGGGAATTCGTGATCAAATTCGTAAAGGTGTAAAAGAAGATTTGGAAAGAATAAAAGCATTAGGAGTTAAAAATCTAGTTATGCTCTCTGGAGATAATCAGGGAACTGTTGATGTTGTCAGTCGTGAGCTGGGTTTAACAGAAGCTTTTGGACATATGTTACCAGAAGATAAGGCTGAATATGTTAAAAAATTGAGAGAAGAAGGAAGAGTTGTGGCTTTTGTGGGAGATGGCGTCAATGATAGCCCTTCATTAGCCTTAGCAGATATAGGAATTGCCATGGGAAGTGGGACAGATGTAGCTATTGAAACATCAGATGTTGTCTTGATGAACTCTGATATTAGTAGATTACCCCATGCTCTTGGTTTAACAAAAGCTACAGCAAGAAATATGGTCCAAAATATTCTTATTGCCGTTGGGGTTGTAGTATTCTTATTATTAAGTCTTCTCTTTAGTGAATGGATGAATATGTCCATTGGGATGTTATTACACGAAGGAAGTATTTTAATTGTTATCTTAAATGGTATGAGATTATTAAGGTATGAATTAAAGGAATAAAAAATAAATGAAAGGGGGATTCTGATTATGAAATCAGCAACAATCCAACTAGAAACATTAGCATGTCCTTCATGCATACAAAAAATTGAAGGGGCAGTGAAGAGATTAGATGGTATTGATCAAGACACAATCAAAGTATCCTTTAATACAAGTAAAGTAAAATTAAATTTTAAAGAAGAAGAAATCAATATTAAGGAAATTGAAGATGCAATTACTAAAGTAGGTTATGAAGTACAAAATTCTAAAGTAAAATAAAATAATTACCTCCCGGAAACTAGAGTTAAAGCTAAATGAAGGGAGGTTGTTATTTTTTAAAATTATAAAGGCATAAAAGAAAGGAAGAATTATGACTTCGGTGATTCAAAATTATGAACTAGCTTTTTTGGAATTTATTCAAAACTACATCCATAACCCTATTAATGACAAGTTTTTTTCCTTATTTACATTTCTTGGGGATAAAGGAGTAATTTGGATTTTCATTTCCTTATTGTTAATAACAAATAAGAAATATAGGAAAGTAGGAATAATGACATTTTTAGCACTTATTTTAGCTACAATCTTAGGAGAAGGATTAATGAAAAACTTATTTCAAAGACCTCGCCCATTTATTGATTATCCCATGTATGAATTAATAATATCTAGGCCATCAGGATACTCCTTTCCCTCAGGGCATACTACATCTTCCTTTGCCGCAGCAGGAGTGTTAAGTAAAAATTTTAAGAAATATCAAAGCATCTTTTGGATTTTAGCATTTCTTATATCAATTTCAAGACTATATTTGCTTGTCCACTATCCTTCAGATGTTATAGTTGGAATATTTTTAGGATTATTTTGCTCCCTTATCGTATTAAGGATCTTTTCCTTTAATAGCTTGCTAAAATAGAGAAGTTTAAGATATAGTTAAAGGAGTTTTTATAGTAAAAATGAAATAAGAAGGGAGATGGATACATATGGTTAATACAGAGATTAATGAAAAGTATTTTAAAGGCTTTAAACATTTAGAAATTGATACTGGCGAGGTGAGGATACAAACTTGGGTAGGAGGTACTGGAGATGAAGTAATACTATTACTTCATGGACATCCTGAAAGTCATCTTACTTGGCATAGGGTAGCAACAAAATTGGCGGAAAATTATACTGTAGTATTAACAGACATGCGTGGTTATGGAGATAGCTCTAAACCTGAAGGATTACCAGACCATTCTACTTATTCAAAAAGAGTAATGGGGCAAGACCAAATAATTGTTATGGAACAATTAGGCTATACCGAATTTCATATAGCTGGTCATGATAGGGGTGGCCGAGTATGCCATCGTATGATGTTGGATTATCCTGAAAGAATAAAATCTTGTACTATGTTAGACATTGTACCTACTGTGGATTTATATGCTTGTACAGATCAAGCAATAGCTACTAAATACTGGCATTGGTTTTTCTATATCCAACCAGCACCTTTTCCTGAAACTTTCTTAGGTTCTCAACCAGAATATTTTATCCGTAGTAATATCCAGAAAAAGACTATTCCTGGGGTTTTAGAAAATGCTGCATTCCCAGAAGATATAGTCCAAGAGTTTATACGTCATTATTCAGATCCTGCTACGGTACATGCTATAGCTGAAGACTATCGTGCTTGTGTTACTATTGATAAAGAGCATGATCTTCCAGATAGAGAAACTAAAATAGATGTTCCTTTATTATGTCTTTGGGGCTCAGATGGAAATTTATCCCAAATGTGGGATGTCTTAGATAAGTGGAGTAATTTAGCAACAAATGTTGAAGGATGTTGTGTTCCTGAGTGCGGACATTTTGTACCTCAAGAAAAACCAACAATCGTAATTGAAGAAATATCAAAACATATAGAAAGAAATAAATAAATAAATCCGTAAGACTAGGAGATGATAAATATGCATGCAATAGAAAAAATTCTCCAAAAAAATAGTGGAGTTAGAAAAATAGTAACAGGAGAAATTGTTACTGCAAAAGTTGATTTTGCTCAAATTAACGATTTATATTTGCAAACAGTTCATTCCTTTTATGAAATGGGTGGAAAAAAGGTTTGGGATAATACTAAAGCTGCATTTGTATTTGACCACTATGCTCCAGCGCCAGATATAAAAAGTGCCTCTAATCATGGAGAAATGCGCGCTTTCGCCAAGGAGAATAATTTAAAATATCATTTTGATACTAATATGGGTGTCTGTCATCAAGTTTTACCTGAAGCAGGCTTAATTTATCCGGGGATGATTATTATTGCAACAGATTCTCATACCACAACTCATGGCGCCTTTGGAGCTTTAGGCACTGGTTGTGGCGCAACTGATATGGCAACTATTTTAATGACTGGTGAATTATGGTTACGTGTTCCAGAAATTATAGAAGTACGCTTAGAGGGAGAAGCTGGAAAAGGTGTTTTCCCTAAAGATGTAATTTTAAAAGTTTTAGGCAAGATAAAAGCTGATGGAGCTGTCTATAAGGCTATTGATTTTACAGGAAGCTACGTAGAAAACCTAGGTGTTGCAGGACGAATGACAATTTGTAATATGGCTGTAGAGATGGGAGCAAAAACTGCCTATATGCAACCAAATCAGTTGGTTATAGATTACGTTGAAAAACGAGGAGTTACTGATTATGAGGTACAGTTTACTGATGATGATTTTGAGTATTCCGAAAGTTATATTTTTAATGTAGAAGAAATTGATCCCCAGTTAGCCTGTCCCCATAGTGTGGATAATGTGGCTTCCCTTACTGATGTAATTGGGAATGAGCCTGTTGAGTTAACGCAAGGATATGTTGGAAGCTGTACTGGTGGCCGAGAAGAAGATATTGCAATTGCGGCTCAAATTCTTAAGGGAAAACATATTCCTCAATTTGTAAGACTAGTAGTTGTGCCAGCTTCTGCAGAAGTTATGCAAGAATGCATGAAAAAAGGATATATTCAGATCCTAATGGAAGCAGGAGCTACAATAACAACCCCAGGATGTGGTGCTTGTCTTGGCGCTCACGAAGGTGTAATAGGACCTGGAGAAACTTGTATTTCCAGTACAAATAGAAATTTTCCTGGAAGAATGGGTTCCACAGAGGGAAAAATATATTTAGCAAGTCCTGCCACTGTAGCAGCCAGCATTTTGAATGGTTATATTACTGATCCAAGAAACTATTTGTAAGGAGGGTACGAGATGAATACTACTGTTACAGGAGAGATAATTGTTGTAAG
>CAZXPJ010000033.1:0-8188 GCA_964642925.1 uncultured Eubacteriales bacterium
AAACCACTTTGGTGAATGGAGTTGGTCATTTCAGCAAAGGCTTTAGCTGTCACATTAAGTTGATTAACATAACGATCAATGACTGTATCCCGAGCATCTATTAAGGCTTTTAATTCCCCATTTTTTACTTGAAAAGCAGAACCATTTGCCCATTTCACGTCAAACTGTCCATCGGCTCTAGGTACGCTTTGAATCTCATTGTAAGCAGTTGTATAAACAAGGGCTTGGCCCCCAACGAAAATATTCATACCTCCCTTAGAATCTTCTGTTATATCAATATTAACTATTTGGGCTAACTCTTCTACTAAAAGATCCCTTTTATCTCTAAAGTCATTAGCCATTCTACCATCCGACTCAGACCGGATAACCTGTAAGTTTATATCCGCTATCCTTGTTGCTAAGGAATTTATTTCTGAAACTTTGTTTTCAAGACTATAACCTACATCTTTTTTTAGCAAAGCTAATTGGTCATAAAGATGATTAAAGCTATCCGCCGCAGTGATACCCTTTTGTAACACTGTTGTCCGAATAGCTGCACTTTCTGGATCTTTAGTTAGATCCTGCCATCCTGCCCAAAAGTCATCCATAGCTTTTCTAAGGCTTCCCTCTAGGGGCTCATTTAAAATATCTTCTACTTTTGTATAAGTATCAAAGGTTACATCCCAGTATCCTTTACCATTTGTCTCATTCCTAAACTGCTGATCCAAAAATTTATCTCTAACTCTTTCAACGTTGATAATATCCACGCCGCTACCAATAAAGCCATTTGGAGTGTACATTGGCATGTCTGTAACCATTACAGCCCGTTGTCTAGAGTATCCTTTTGTATTAGCGTTAGCTATATTATGTCCAGTTACATCCAGAGCCCTCTGCTGGGCAGCTACACCTTTGTAACCTAAATTAAGTCCATAAAATGATGATCTTACCATTTTCGGCCTCCTTAAATTTTACGATCTACAAGATTTCGCCCTTTACTTTGAGCTCCATCTTTTTTCTTATCCTTTGGATATTCATTACTATCATCTGCCCCAGTAATTGTATTAATTGTTACGTTTACTATTCTCAGAGCTTGTTGTAATAATTGGGCATTTTCCGAATTAACGTTTTTTAGTTCTCCTAAAACTTCCATAAGTTCCTTGGTTTCCTTTTCAACGAGAACCCGCATTCCTTCAGGAAATCTTTCTTTAATTTCTTCTAATGTCAGGCTTAGAGCTTCATCACCATATTTATCTGGATTGTTTTCAATCTCCCTAACCCTATTTGCTTCTAAGGCAGAAATATCCTTAATCAACTGAGCCTCTTCTTTATTAAGAGCTTCAATAGAATCCAAATTATTCCGGATTATTCCTTGCTGTTTTTCTTTAGCTTTTACTAAAAGAATTTTATATAAATTCTTTTGTTCTATTAAATTCCTCAGCAGATGTTTCATAAACCGGAGTGGCTCCTTCCCATAAGCTTAACTAAAATTTTCTTTCCATTCTTTCAATTAACTTATCTGCAAGCTTTTCATTATCAACTTTATAAGTGTTATTCTCAATAGCTGCCTTAAGGGCGTTAACTTTATCTTCCCTAATTTCAGGAGATTTTTTCACAGCCTGAAGTATAGCGCTGAAAGTTTTTGCTTCTTGAGAAACATTCATTGCATCTTTACTGCCTGCTTTATTTTGTAATTCTTTTTTTGGAGAAGGCTTACCTATATTATTGTTATAGGCCTTCATTGCTCCTGGTAAATTTTGTATTTTCATTTCCTCTTCCTTCCTTTCAAAAAAAATGCCTTACCTATGTTATCGGTAAGGACATTTATTTCTTTAGCTCTTTAACTACAATTCTCTTCTAGTATGAAATTTTGGACGGTTTCTTTCTTTATCTAGGTCTGATTGAAGTTCACGCCCAGCCCTAGAGAGTTCTGTGACTAAGTTCTCACTACATTTTTCACAATGACTACCAGAATTGATAGAGACACCACATTGAGAACACTTAAGAGGAGAATCTTTTAGACCCTTAGCCTCAATACGCCCCTCCCTAATCCACTGAATAATTTTCTCTTCACTTACTTCAGTTTCCTCGGATAATTCCACTATAGACATGTTGGGATGATCCCTAAGATGAACCCGTACCTTTTGAAACTCTTCCTCAGCTTCTTTAACACATACAGGACATAGATTTGTTCTTATGTAGTTAAAAAGCCTGCCACACTCAGGGCAATTCCTTACTTCCATCTTTTACACACTCCTTTAGGGGACGCTTCTTTTCGGTTTCCACAGGCTGTGGATACTGTGGATTCTTTCCCGCTGCTATTGTTACACTGAATACTTTTTTAGCACCCTTATTTAATAGTATTTTAGCACATTCCTGTAAGGTTGTGCTTGTTGTTATTACATCATCTACTAAGATTATCGTTCTGTCTTCTATTTCTTTTACCCTATCTTTAGGAATCATAAAAGCCTCACTTAAGTTCTTTCTTCTCTCCTGCCTATTAAGTCCTACCTGATGAGGTGTATCCTTAGGTCGAAGAAGAATCTTTAAACTTATTTCTGTCTCCATAATATTAGCTAATTGAATAGCTAATATTTCTGCCTGATTATAGCCCTTTTGTCTTCTCCTCTTAGAGCTCATGGGAACAGGAATAATCAAAGCTCCCGCTGTATCAATAATTAATGCTTTATTTCTGCATAATTCTTTAAATATTGCTAAGGCTGCTGACTTGGCTAGGTAACCATGATAATTAAATTTGAAGTTCCTTACGAACTTTTCAAATTCATCTTGATAGGGAAAGACCGCCGTATTTCTAATATAACCCTCTGGCCATCCATAACAGGTGGGACAATAAACCCCGTGTTGGGAAAAAGATCCGCATCTATTACATTGACCTTCTTCTTGGCTAATTTTGTTTTTTTCCTGAAGGCAACCCCTACATATTTCGAGTCTGTCCTGTTTTAAGCCGCAAAGGGGACAGATTTTAGGTGTGGGAAATAGTATCTCCAGGATTTTCTCTTTGATCATTATAGCTTCCAAAATAATCATCCCTCTCAAGTTTATAGAGGAACTCCTTAAATTCTTCGGAAAGTTTTATATTATTTACTTCTGTTCTTAGTTTTGCTGCTCCAGGAAGATTTTTAGTATACCAAGCAAAAAATTTTCTAATTTCCTTAGTAGCCATCTTTTCACCCTTGTATTTCATAAGAAGATCAAAGTGTTCTTCCAAGAGCTTCATTTTCTCCAAAGGATTGGGCCTCTTAAAAGGTATCTTCTCAATAGAAGAATGAATCTCCTTGATAAGATGAAAGTTTCCTAATATCCCTCGACCTAGCATCACACCATCACAGTTAGTTTCCTTTCTAAGCCTTAAAAAATCTTCCCCAGTATAAACATCCCCCGAAGCAATAACAGGAACCTTTACTGCTGCTTTAACTTCCCTAATTACAGACCAATCCGCCTTACCTGAGTAAAGTTGCATTCTAGTTCGGGGATGGACTGCCATAAAGTCTGCCCCGGCCTCTTCCATGGCCAGAGCAAATTCCTTAAAGTTAAGCTCATTATGGTCCCAACCACTACGAAATTTTACAGATACTGGTATCTTAATAGCCTTTTTCACAGCTCTAACTATATCTCCCGCAAGCTTAGAGTCCCTCATTAGAGCACACCCTTCACTATTCCTTATAACTTTACCTACAGGACAGCCCATATTTATATCTATAACCGCAGGATTTTCCGTTTCTTCAATAAAAGCTGCAGCTTCTGCCATAATCTCTGGCTCACTACCAAAAATTTGTATCACTATTGGATTTTTCTCATCCTGAAGTCTAAAAAGCTCATAGGTTTTTTTGTTCTTATAAGTTATAGCCTTAGCACTTACCATTTCCGAATAAATAAGCCCTGCACCAAATTGACGAGCAAGAAGGCGGAAGGCTTTATCTGTAATCCCTGCCATAGGTGCAATAACTACAGGATTTTCTTGAAGATATTCTTTTAGTTCTCTATCTGAACTGAAATATAGTTTACTCATTAATATAATAACCTCTACTTAGAGCTGGATAAAAAAGCTGATCAAACATTTTCTCTTCCAATCTCTTTTTTATTGGCAAGGATATAAATCCTTCTATTTTGCCCCTGTTCATAGGCAATTTAGCTAGTATTTCTTCCATGGTTTTTTCCCCTTGAAGCAAATCAATATCCTCTTCTCTTAATTCTAGATCCTCCCCTTGTCTATAGGTTAAAAGATTTTCCATAAGGATTTTTAAGTCCCCAGCTAATTCTTTGAGTCCCCAATGTTGAGCATACATTTTAGTCTGTAAAAGACGATAGTGTTTTGCAGTGCCAAGAAGTAATACATCTCCTCTTTCCTCTTTACCATTAACGAAAAACTTATGCACTACAACATCTCCCCCTAAAGAGAGCATGTCTTGCTTTAAAATATTTCCTGCCCCAAAATAAATATTAGTCATATAAATAGGATAAATCTGATCTTTCTCCATCATTATTCTTATACCGTGGGGATCTGAGCCAGTTAATTCCATCCACTTTTTAGAATCTGCTGCTTTCCATATTCCCTCTCCACAATAAAACATATTGCTATCTTTTTTCATTATAAGCTCCTTTAGAAAAGTTTTTCTTATAACCTAACTTTATCATTTTTTCCTACTTGGGTAAATATCAACAAAAAAGGGCTGTATCTTTTTAGATACAACCCTTTGAGTACTTTTACTATTTATTTACTACATCTACGGCTTTTTTTATTAGTGTTGCCATTCCTTTAATTCTTGAGGAAGGAATTGCACAAATAGCTATTCTTAATCCTTTTTTTAGAGGAACTAAAAATAGATTATCTTCATTTAGTTTTTCAGCAATTTCTGCTGAATTCAAAACGGGAACAGTGATGAAAAACCCAGAATCATAAGGGCAAGTCTCAAGGCCCTGCTCCTTAGCCTCATCTAAGAATATCTTAGCTCTTTTAGCTAGCCTATCTCTGTACCCAGCTCTTTCAGCAAAAAGCTTATCTTTAAGGTCTTTGTCTTTCCATAATTTAATTAAAGCTAATTGTCCCGCTCTAGTACAATTTGACCAAGTTCCTCTACAGGAGTACTGGTTAGAATCATAAAATTCAGTTATTACAGACTCAGAGGAGCTTACTGCAATCATGGCTCCTGTACGATATCCATACATGGTATAACTCTTAGACATACTAAAGCCTACTAATACCAAAAAGTTTGCAGGAAGATTTGTGAAAAGCTCAAAGAATTTTCTGCTCCCATCAGGAGCAAAATCAATATAAGCTATATCAACAAAAAGGATAAAGTTTTTCTTTGTGCCCTCTGTCCTTTTTTTGCCTTCTTCCACTACTTGATGCCAATCCTCATAAGTAAGACTGAAGCCTGTAGGGTTATGAGCTGGAGAGTTAATAATTGCTAGAACATTATCTTGTTTTTCATATAAGTTATCTACCTTTAAAAAGAAATCTTTAATATCAAATTTTCTATTCTCATCAAAAAGTCTAAATAATTTAAGATCCCTTGCCATTTCTGCAGCCATAGTTTGGTATGGTCCCCAATACCAGTCTGCTGTAAGAATACTATCACCCTGGTCTGTGTAGTTCCAGATAGCATGGTGAATTGCTCCTGTTCCTCCAGGAGTAGAAATTGCTTTAATAAACATATCTTTAGGTTTATATTCTTCAAAAGTAAATTCAATGGCTGCATCCGTATAGTCAGGAATACCTGCTATAGGTGCATAGTTTGCTGAATCTGCAAAGGGTAATTCTTTAATTATTTTTTCAATTGTAGGAAAAGTTACAAGGCTTCCATCTGTGTCTAAGAATGCCCCAATAGAAGCATTAATAATATTTTCTTTCCCTATAAGTTTCGCTTTCTCATTAGCAGCTGTATTTACACCAAAAATAAGGTCTTCTTCCTTTTTGCCCTTTGAGTGCTTTGCTAATACTGATGTAGTCTCCATTTTTATCACTCCATTATTTATTATCCCAATCTATTCATAGTATTATATAACAACACACTTCATTTTTCACTATTTTTTGAATGTATACAATATTCTTCTAATCCTCTATAATAAGAATAAGAATATTTTCTTGCTTTTAATTCTCAATTGTTGTATTATTATGCCAATTTATAAAGCAAGTTAAAACTATATATTATAAGACTATGAAAAAGATAAGTACTTGGAAATATATTTATCAAAGAGAGCCGGTATAGGTGAGAGCCCGGTATAAATATTTCTTAAGGAAGCTACTTTAGAGTCTTAATTACTAAGTGAAAACTGGATTTATCAAAAGATCTAGTTTTAATTAGGGTGGTACCGCGGGAGTTTCCTCTCGTCCCTTACTGGGATGAGGGGTTTTTTTATATCTTTTTTTAAGGGGGCAACTGAATTATGAATACATTAAAAGAATCGATTCTTAAATTGCTTGAAGAAAATGCCAGACTTCCTGTAGAGGAAATGGCCTGTCTTCTAAATGTTGAGGCTGAAGCAGTCGCCACCACTCTTAATGAATTAGAAGAGTCGGGTACTATCTTAAAATATTCTGCAATAGTAGATTGGGAAAAGGTAGCTTCAGAAAAAACTAATGCTTTAATTGAACTTACAATTACTCCTGAAAGAGAGTTCGGTTTTGATAAAATTGCTGAGAGAATTTATGGCTTCCCTGAAGTGAAGTCCTTATATTTAATAAGTGGATCCTATGATCTTGCTGTTTTTGTTGAGGCTGATAGTTTTAAAGAAATTTCATTATTCGTTTCCGAAAAATTAGCTCCACTAAATCAGGTTAAGGGAACCAAAACTCATTTCATTATGAAAAAATATAAGGAACAAGGAGTTCCTTTTAAGAAAGAAGAAAATGCTAAAAGGTTGGTGATCACTCCGTGAGTGAAGTATTTGAAAGAGCAATCAATAAAAGAATTA
Source organism: uncultured Eubacteriales bacterium (assembly GCA_964642925.1). GTDB lineage: Bacteria > Bacillota > Peptococcia > Peptococcales > SKKY01 > SKKY01. The sequence goes on from CAZXPJ010000033.1 coordinate 6,913, forward strand.
AAGTAACTCCTCCCTCAAAAATTAGAAAGTTTTTTGATTTAGTTGTAAATACCCCTGGAGTAATATCTTTAGGAGTTGGGGAGCCAGACTTTATGACTCCTTGGCATATCCGGGAAGCATCTTTTTATTCTTTGGAAAAAGGCTATACGACATATACAAGTAATAAGGGACTTATAGAATTAAGAAAAGCAATCTCTAAATATCTTTTAAAGTACCAAGTGGAATATGATCCTGAGGAAGAAGTTCTAGTAACTATTGGGGTTAGTGAAGGTGTGGATTTAGCTCTTCGAGTGCTAATTGAAGATGGGGATGAAATTCTCGTACCCGATCCTTCTTATGTGAGTTATTCTCCTTTAATAGGACTGGCTGGAGGAGTTGCGGTAGCTCTTAAAACTTCAGCAAAAGATGCTTTTAAGATAACAGCCGATGGTTTGGAGAAGGCTATAACTCCTAAAACCAAAGCTTTAATTTTAACTTTTCCCAATAATCCTACAGGAGCTATTTTAACTAAGAAAGAATTGGAAAAATTGACTGAGGTAATTATCCGCCATGATTTAATTGTAATTTCTGATGAAATCTACTCAGAGCTAACTTACGATGGAGTGCATACTTCTATTGCAAGTTTACCAAGAATGTGGGAAAGAACAATCTTGCTAAATGGATTTTCTAAAGCCTTTGCTATGACAGGTTGGAGAGTGGGCTATGCCTGCGGGCCTGAAAATATTATTACTATGATGAATAGAATCCATCAATACAGTATTTTATGTGCTCCTGTAATGGGTCAATTAGCTGCTGTTGAAGCTTTAGAAAATGGAAATAAGGAAATGAAACAAATGGTTATGTCCTATAACTATCGTAGAAATTCTATGGTCAATGGATTTAATAAAATTGGATTAGGATGTGGACTTCCACAGGGTGCTTTTTACGCCTTCCCTTCCATAAGAGAAACCGGTATGACTTCTGACGAATTTGCCGAAAAGCTCCTACAAGCTGAGAAGGTAGCAGTAGTTCCTGGGACAGCTTTTGGAGAGATGGGAGAAGGTTATATCCGTTGTTGTTATGCCTCCTCTTTAGAAGATATAAAAGAAGCAACTATAAGAATTGATAGGTTTTTACAAAGTAATGCAAATCTTGAAGAAACTCTAGCATAGATCAATATGAAAAGTTAAGTGCTACTATAACCATTAGGCTATAGTAGCACTTTTTATTATTCTTGGATTATAAAAGGATAATCACTAGATGATTCGAATAAAAGACCTGGTCCTGTAAACTCTGC
>CAZXPJ010000034.1:0-8014 GCA_964642925.1 uncultured Eubacteriales bacterium
TACAAGACAAAGATATTCTCGTTTGGAAAACGGGCAAGTTGATATTTCATATATATTAATAAAAAAAATTGCTGATTTCTTAGGAGTACCTGTTTCAGAAATAACAATGGTAGAAGAAGAGGAAAAAGATTTAGTTATATTTTTTAGGGAAAAAGACTTAAATGAAGATGTTCTTGTTGCCGTTTCGAAAATTGAAGAGATTCTAAAGGTTTTTCATGCCCATGAAAAGTTATATAATCAAATGAGAGAACGTGATCTCAATGTGGATTGACAAGATAGGAATAGAAAAAGTAGCATTAGAATTCAGAGGAAATATTCAGGGTTATGGAATTAAAAATATTTTTGCTTTAGTTAGTCAAAAGGATATTCATTTGATCCGTTACCCTTTTGGCAGAGATAGAATTTTAGGATTTTCAACTATTTTTGAAGGAAAAAAAATTATTGTTTCCAATTCTTCAGAAATTCTATCTAGAGAAATCTTTACTGTTGCCCACGAGATAGGGCATATAATATATGATTTTGAAGATAAAAATGGAGATGTTAAAATAAATTTGGGAATGGGAGATATTACAGAGAATATATCAGAAGCTAGAGCTTTTTATTTTGCTAATTGTTTTTTAATGCCAGAAGATGGATTAAAAAACTTTATTAGATATGAGCTAAAGAAAAACAATGATGAGCTAAATGCTCTTGATATAGTGCGAATGCAATTAGAGTTCCAAGTAAGCTATTCAGCATTACTACCTAGATTACATGATTTAGGAGTTATTAGTAATTCTCATAAAAGTAAATTGTTTGATAAAAGAGATGAAGTAACATCTCGAGCCCTATTTAAAAAATTAGATGCCGATGAAAAGTTGATAAAATCTTCTGGTGTGATTGAGGTACCATCTAGTTATTTAGAATATGTAACGAGTAATTATAAGAAAGAGTATATTCCCTATTCCAGTTTAGAAAAGGCCCTTGCTCTTCTGGGAATGGATTCCTCTATATTTAAAAAAGAGGAGGAAGAGAAGCTAAACGAGGCGACTTTAGACCTTGATGATATCTTTGAGGAATTTGAGAATTGAATGTTTCCTTAGATACGGATATTGTAATACATTTATATCTAAGTGAAAAAGAAGGGCTAATTTTTGATTTTTTTGATGAGATATACATGCATGAATATTTATATGAGAAAGAACTTAAACGCAAATCACAACGAGTATACGATAGACTTACAAACGACATAGAAATAGGGAAAATTAAAATAATTACAAATAAAGATTTATGCGATATGAGTATTGTAAGTTTATTCGAAAGGTACAAAAGACAAAATGAGTATCTATTTGATATGGGAGAATTATATGGTGTATCTTTAGCTAAGGCGATGGGGTTAGTTGCATTCATTTCCGATGATACAAAAGATTTTGGGCCTCATGAAACTTTGGTAAAAGAATTGATTGAAGATGTTATTCCTTTTGCATTTTATGAGCTACTGTTTTTAAAATATTTACAATCAGAAATGGATTTAGATGGAATACATGAAGAGTTTAAGGAAATAGTAGCTAAAAGTATGGGAAAATATCCTATGACTTTTAGAAGCAGGATGTTGAGAGTAACGAGAAGGTTTAGTGTAAAATTTGGCACAGCACGTGATATTATGTGGCTATGTGAATACTGCACGAAAAAACAAATTGATTATAGGTCAAAAATGGTATTGTTAAAGAAATATATATCAAAATTAGAATAGTAGGTTACTTGAGAAAATGAAGGTATCAAAAATAATTCAAGGGGGCTAAAATATGAAGAAAAATCAACATGTAACACCACATCGTGATGGTGGTTGGCAGGTTAAGGGTGTAGGGAATAGAAAGGCTACGGTAAGAACTAAAACTCAGTCGGATGCTATAAATATTGCTACGGATATAGCCAAAAATAAACAGTCGGAAGTAGTGATACATCGTCGAAATGGTCAAATTAGAGACAAAAATTCTTATGGTAATGACCCTTTTCCACCAAAAGGATAAAAATATAAAAATTAAAAAAGACCAGGCGAATATTGAAAAATGAAATCTTATATAATAAAAATAGAATTAGAAGAAACGGATCCATTAATATGGTGAAGGGTTATAGTTCCTGCTGGGGCAACATATAATAGGCTCCATATATATGGAACATCAACATTATGTTAAGAATAAAAAGTATTATGAAGATCAATTGAAATCTATGCCAGTAAATGATCTCCGGTTTGAGAAAAATTATCAGGAGAGATTAAAGACAGATGTGCGTAAAGCTCTGGGAATAGAAATAGATGATTATTTAGAAAAGTATAAAAGAATAAGTAGAGAAAATAGTCTTAGATTCTAAAGACCACCAGATTGATTGTTTACATCTTAATCTGGTGGTCTTTAGTTTTTTATTCAAGCAAAAAATCTATGATATTTATAATTTTAATTCCCTGGTGATCTGTAAAAGGAGTTTTATCCATTGTTAAAATATATTTAGGGTAATTATCTGTCAAAGCTAAAAGGGGACGGAGTTCTCTTGTTTTAGTATTTTCCTCCATTATGGTAGCGGAAATTTGGTAGTATATTTTTTCATCCTGATTTTCAGCTATAAAGTCTATTTCTACTGTTCCTATCTTCCCAATTTTGACTTGGTATCCTCTACGGATTAATTCTAGGTAAATAATATTTTCAAGGATATGTCCATAATCAGTATTTTGGAGACCAGTCAATTGGTTGCGGATTCCTATATCAGACATATAATATTTTTCCAAGGTTTTTAAAAACAACTTTCCCTTTAAATCATAGCGGTTAGCTTTGTAAATAATGAATGCATCTTCAAGCATTTTTAAATAATTATCGATAGTTTCACTAGCTGTTTTGCGACCGTTACTAGTTAAATAATTACTGATTTTTCTTGTCGAGAGGTTGCTACCTATATTTGCAGCAACATATTTCAATATACTTTCTAACAAAGCAGCATCTCTGACGTTATTTCGGCTAATTACATCTTTCATCAGTACCGTGTTATAAATACCTTCCAAAAAAGGTCCTATAGTATTAGGGTTGTCTATCAGTTCAGCTATTGCTGGTAAACCTCCATAGGTAAGATATGTGTTAAAAGATGCCTCTAAATCTTTGTTACTGGAATTTGTAAAGTTCATAAATTCCTTGAAAGATAAAGTCTGCATTTTAATTTCTACATATCTTCCTGTTAGAAGCGTTGAAAGTTCAGAAGAAAGTAAATATGCATTTGAGCCAGTAATGTACAAATCTGCATTGATATCTAGAAGTAGAGAATTGACGGTTTTCTCCCAGGAAGTTATTTGCTGAACTTCATCAAGGAGAATATAAGTTTTATTATTCTTGTTGGTTATTTTATTCATTATATATTCATAGAGATCTTTATAATCTTTCAAATGATCATATTTCATAGATTCAAAATTAATTTTGATAATGTTATTTGGTGAAACACCAGAATCAAGAAGGTATTTTTCAAAAAGTAAAAGCAAAGTAGATTTACCACAACGACGGATACCAGTAATCACTTTAATTAATGGTTTATCTTTAAATTCTATTAGTTGGTTAAGATACAAATCACGGTTCTTCATAAAAAAACCTCCTTTTATTGGATTATACTCGAAAAAAAGTGAAATTACAAAAGTTTTTAGAGTATAACTGAAAAACTTTCAAATTAAACAGTTCTTTTCCACCTGTTGATAAATGTGGTCAAAAAGAACTGTCCCTTTTGGTATTTTAAAAAAGTTAACAATTTGTATATTTACTTATAGTGACATTATTGTTATTATATCTTCTAAGGCATAAGTAACCAGATGGTTACTTATGCCTGGATTACTTATTTAAGGTGGTGTTTTAGTGGTTAAGGTTAGAAGTGTGGAGGATTCTCGGCGGAAGATTTTAGAGGCTGCTGAGGTGGAGTTTGCGGAGTTCGGTCTAGAAGGAGCCTCGGTAAATATAATAGCTGAAAAGTCTGGGCTTAATAAAAGAATGATTTATCACTATTTCGATTCTAAAGAAGGATTATACGAAGAGATCCTTAAGATTAATTTCTATAAGATCTTTGAATTAGAGAAAAATGCCTTTTCCATGCCAGAATCTGAGAAAGATATCTTTAAATCTATTAGGCAAGGTATCACGGATTACTATAATTTCCTTAAGAGTAATCCTAATTATGTAAAACTAATTACTAGGGAAGAGCTATCTGGAGGGAAATACATCCATAAGCTTATTCCAGACACCTTTCTTATAGGCTTTGACAAACTTTTAAGTATCTATAAAAGAGGAGTAGAAAAGGATCTTCTTAAAGAAAACATAGATATTATGCAAGTAATAATATCTATTAATGCTATGTGTTTTATACCCTTTACAAGGGCCGAAATGCTTAAAGAAATTTGGGCTCCTGATTATGATAAAAAAATTAAGGAAAGACTAGAGCACATTATAACCATGGTTATTAACGAAATAAGTAAAGAGAGGAAAGAATGAATATGAAGGAATATATTGTAAATAATAAGAAAAAAGTAAGGATAAGTCTTGGATTGATAATTGCCATCCTATTTATTGTTTTTATAGTAAATACTGTGGGAGCATTCTCTGATAAAGATAATCTAACTTTTACAGGTACTGTGGAGGCTAGAGAAATTGATGTAAGAAATAGGATCCCTGGAAGGATCTCTGAAGTATTAGTTACAGAGGGACAAGATGTTGTTGAAGGTGATATTCTGTGGAAGATTGACCCAAGAGATTTAAATGTAAAGAAACTTCAAGCACAAGCAGCTCTTAGTGGGGCAGAAGCTCAATTACAAAAAGGTATAAATGGAGCTCGCCAACAAGATATAAAATCAGCAAAATCCCTGGCAGATAAGGCTCAAGCTAAAGTTAGTCTTTTAGAGAAAAAACATAGTAAGCTAGTGGCTCTATACGAAGGTGGAGGAATATCTAGAGACTCCTTAGATGAGTTTGAAACTGAACTTTTAGCCTCTCAAATGGATGGAGAAGCTGCAAAGCAACAATACTTAATGGCCCTAGAGGGAGCTCGTTCTGAAGACATCTTAGCTCTTCAAGCTCAAAGGGATGCTGCGGCAGCTATCCTTGAAGAGGTGAATATAAACATAGATGAAAGTGGAGTTAAAGCCCCCATCTCAGGATCCGTATCTATGCTTATTTCCAATCAAGGGGAATTAATTGGAACAGGAACTCCTGTTGTTACCATAACGGACTATAGGGATGCCTGGGTAGAGTTTAATGCGGAGGAAGATAAAATTGGTAGGATCAAAATGGGAGATGAGTATTCCATTTCTTCTAAGGCTTATCCAGGAACTGAGTTTGTTGGCCAAGTAATTAGCATAAATAAGAATCCGGATTTTGCTATTAAAAAATCAACTAATGAATTAAACAGTCAGGACACAATTACTTATGCTGTAAGGTTAAAAATCGAAAATAATGATAGCAGTGAAGGAAAAATTCTTTATCCTGGAATGTTAACAGAGGTTAGCTTTAAAGGAACATTGGCTGGGGATGAAAAATGATTAAGAAAATTTGGGAGTTAGGTAAAAGGGAAAGCAGGAAGCTTAAGGATAACAAAAAAGCTTTTCTCTTCCTTTTCCTTGTTCCCTTAATCTATACTATGCTTTTTGGCTTTCTCTATAGCCCCCATGTTATAAAGAACCTTTCTACAGCAGTAGTAAATGAAAGCCCTTCTCAATTTACAAGAACCATCACATCAGGCTTTGATAAATCTACCAGATTTTCATTAAACTATTATCCGGAAGATGAAAAAGCGGGATTGGAACTAATGAATGATGGTAAGATCGATGTTCTCTTAGTGATCCCAGATGGATTTACAGAAGATGTAAAAAGAGGAAAGCAAGGCAATATTTTAATTGGTGTAAATGGATCTAATAGTATTATAGGAAATAGTGCTGCTACCTCAGCTATGGAGATAGTAAAAACTTACTCAGCAGGAGTAAGTCTTAAGACCTTAGAAAGTGGTGGGCTTACAGAGGGGGAGGCTATGGCCAATGCTGCCCCTATTTCCAGCAGCTTTAGACCCTGGTTTAACCCTCAATATAGTTATGCTAACTATCTCTTGTTAGGACTTATTGCAGTAGCCTTACAACAGGTTATCTTAATGTCAGCAGCCAATTCTTTTACTAGGGAAAGGGAAGAGGGGACCTTTAATGAACTTCTTCAAGAGGGATACGGTATTTATGAAATAGTACTAGGAAAAGGTTTTTATTACCTAGGCAGTGGAATGATATCTTTATTTTTATCTTATTTAATAAGCTTTACAATTTTCAAGATTCCTCTAAGGGGAGAGGTCTTATTGCTAATTCCTATGGGAATTTTCTTTTATATAGCAATAATAGCAGCAGGGTTAATCATAGCCCTCTATTCGAAAAACCAGGTTGAGTCTATACAAGTTTCTATGCTATTTGCCTATCCAAGCTTTTTGTTAACTGGATATACTTGGCCCACAGCGGCTATACCAGATATCTTAGCGGGCGTAGGTAAACTTTTTCCCTTAACCTATTTTGCTCCTAATATCAGGGATATTGCTTTGGCTGGGGGAAATTTTAAGTTTCTAAAAATGGACATTTTAATCTTAATAATTATAGCTGGAGTATACGTTACCCTTGCTTTATTTTTATACAAGAGGAGGTTGCTAAATGAAGGCTATAAAAAAGACCGGCCTCTGGAAAGTTACCAGCCGGGAGTTTGATTATATCTTTTCCAAAAGACGAATTATAATTATTTTGTGCCTAATACCAATCTTCTTTACCTTAATTTTTGGAAGTGTTTATAGTGAGAAAACAATTAAGAATTTAAAGTTAGGTGTAATAAATTACAGTGATAGCCAAGTAAGTAGGGGCCTTATTAATTCCTTTGGGAAGACAGAAACCTTTGTGATTCATGATTCTTTAACAAATGAAGACCAGATAGAAGAACAAATCTTAAAAGGTGAAATAGATGGGGTTTTAATAATCCCTAGTGACTTCACAGAGAAAATTAAAAAAGGTCAAGAGACGGTAGTCATGGTTGGTGCTAATGGAAGTAATATGAGTATCAGTTCTACCATTTTGGCTAAGGCAGCGGAGGTTATAGGTAGCTACTCTACTGGGGTATCTATGAAAAGATACGAAAGCCAAGGTCTCTCAGAGGGAGAAGCTTTTAGCAAAGCATTACCAGTAAACTTTAGTATACGAAATTGGTATAATCCAGGAGTTAACTATTCCGATTTTCTCCTTCCCGGGTATGTGGCAGCTATACTTCAACAGGTACTAATGTACTTTGCTGCAATTTCCATAACAGAGGAAAGAAGAAATGGAACTATAAATGACCTGGCAGAAATGGAATATTCAGGAACAAAAATAATTTTAGGGAAAATGATTCCCTATGTTTTATTAGGTTTAGCATCCTGGATAATTTCCTTAGGAATGATGCATAGCTTATTTAAAACCCCCATGCGGGGAAGTTGGATAACTATGATTATCCTAAGTGTGGTATTTTTAACTTTTATAGCATCAATAAGTCTTTTTATCTCAGTCTTAGCTAGAAGATCTTTAGATGCTACCCAGTATGCAATGATTATAGCCCTTCCCTCATTTTTGCTTTGCGGATATACTTGGCCCCTTGTAGCAATGAGTGGAGTATTTAAAGCGATAGCCCATGTTTTTCCCATAACCTATTTTGCAGTCAATGTAAGGAGCATTTTACTCATGGGAATGAAACTAGAGCAAATGCTCCCCCATATACTATTAATGCTAGGACTTACAATAATATTTGTATTCCTCAGCAAAAAAAGATGGGACCTAGAATTCCGTGGATAAACCGAACCATTTGGGACGCTTACTTTCGGTTTCCTGAATGTGGATAAGTAAGAGGGTGATAACTTTTAAACAAGTTATCACCCTCTTTTCTTATAGAAATATATCCTTAAACCTTTTGCCCCTGGCAGGAAGGTCTTTTTGCCTGGGGATAAGTGTGGTCAAAAAGACCTGTCCCCT
>CAZXPJ010000035.1:0-7463 GCA_964642925.1 uncultured Eubacteriales bacterium
TGTAAATAAAGTTTAGCGTAACCTGCTTCATCGAAACTTGTAGGAACAGTAGAAACAGTTACTGTATAAGGGCTAGATGGTTTGTAACCATTTTCTGGTGAAGTACCTTTAAAATATGAAAATGGAAGATAGTCCTTACCACGAAAACGTTCCTTTATAAATTGTATTTCTCGAGTAGAAAGACCTTCAGGTCCTTTTAAAAAATTAAGCATTTCTATTGCTGCTTTTTCATCTTTTGGCCATAAACAAAGAGCCGGTATCAATAAAGCAGCTGCATAATAAGGTTCTTTTAAGTTAGCTTCAGGTAAACTACGAAGCATATCAACTGTTGTTGGCAATTCTTTAAAAGTAACTTGCCATGATTGGTTACCATTTTTTGTGTTCTTAATCAAATCCATCTTTATTCCCCCCTAATATTTTAAGATTCTACACCCTTACTATATCAACTATCCTATCTTTTGAACCTAGCCGTAACGGCTAGGTTTTAGAAAATAAAAGCTCCTACCAATATAAATTGATAGGAGCTTTTATTATTTACCTACTAATTCTTCTAGAGTGTAATATTTGAGTAGTTCTTTATGTTCAAAAAATACACCTTCTATCTCAGGGTTTCCTAGATCAGGATATAAATATATTCCTCCATATTGTGATAATTGAAAATCTGGTAATATGTCCATTTGTATTCCTCTTAATTCTTCTATATATTTTTGAATGAAAGTAAAATCTGCATCAAAATAATCCTCTAAGCTTATAAATTTCTCTTCTACATAATCAAAGTTTCTATAAGCTTCTATTTTTTGTTTATCACCTTTAGAATCAGTTCCTACTAAGTTAAAACAATAGGAAATATATCGATGATTATGAAAATTTTGGTCTATTGATAACTTGAAGTTTTTATAATCTGTCAGGCTCTCAATAAATTCCTCTGTATTGATCTTAATTATGTTGTTAATTCGATTTTGTCTTTCAATATTTTCAGGCATCTTGATTTCTAAAAGTTCATATTCTCCATTTTTATTTGCTATTTGTTTAATTTCTAAATAGCTATTGGAATTTAATCTATAATGCAGTTTACTATCAATTATCTCAAAAATTTCATCAATATCGTCTTCCTTAAATTCGGTTAAATCAATATCGTCTAAGATTTCTTTAAGTATACTTTCTGGATATTTTTCTCTTAGATTCATAATTGCTTTATATTCTTTATATTCCTGAGTGTTTTTCCCCGCTCTATCGTAAATATAATTATACTCTTCAAATAAAAGCAAGCCGGTAAGAGAACGTAATAATCTGCTTCCTTCTAATTTAATATAAGCAGAACCCGTATTTTTTAAAATTTCTTCTACTTTAATTAGATCTTCTGAAAGCCCCGGAACATCATGTTTCTCCCGATCATATTCAAAATTATTAACTTTTTTATTAATTCTAAATATTTCAGCTAAATCTTCAGATATAAATGAAGAATATTTAAGTAAACTTTCCCAATCCGTTTCTACTGTTGGAGATCCATCGTATATATTCATAATCAAAAATCTATTCCTTAAAGAACTATCACTTTCTGTTGATTCTCTATCCCAATCTTCCCAGGCCTTAGTCTGAAAATAACCCAATTCCATGTTTTGATATAAGATCAGAAATTCTATCATCTTATCCGCTTCAGCTTTACTTGCATTTTCAATATTTTCTCTAATATAATTAGCTATATCTTCACTAGTAGCATTTGGAGGAAGTTTTTTATAAAGAGAATCTACATTTTTTGTTTTCGGCCTACTAATAACCTCTGTTTTTTTACTTTCAATTTCCTTATTAATAGTTTTTGTGGGTGCCTTCGCACATCCTATAGCAATTATTGCCAGAATCAAGAATATAGGAATAATTTTTCTAAGTGGCTTCATGCTTTTACCCCATCTCTATTTTTTTATATTGAGATTAATTTTGATGCTAAATAATCAACAGTTACATCAAAAAATACAAAATCATCAATTTCCTTTTTCCCCTTAGCCTCTACTACAAGATCAATAGTTTTTTCATCTTGCTCTGAACACATGAGAATCAACTTGCAATTTGGAGTGTTTTTTCTAAGTTCTTTACATAATGTCAAACAATATCCAATTTCGTAGGGCCCGGATTCTGCTACCTCTATAAGGGCAGCCTTAGCATTATGCTTCGAAATAGTAAGACTTGCTTTATGATAATAAGGCTCATATATTAGCTTAATTTCTTGGCTGTCAGCAAGATTATTCATAATCCCTTGAGCTATGGGTTTCCGTTTCATAATCAATATAATATTTGACAAGATTTCTACCCCCTAACTGCTTTTCCTATATTGATAGTGTACCAACAGTTTTTAATTTTGGACCTAGCCGTAGAGGCTAGGTTTTAATATAGGGGATTGATTAAACCGTTAGAAATCATATAAAAGGCTAAGTCGATGGTTTTTTTAAAACCAGTTTTAGCTAACATATTAGTCTTATGATATTTGACGGTATGCTCCGTGATAAAAAGTTCTTCAGCTATTTCTTGATTAGTCATATGTTTACAAATAAGCCTAAGAACTTCCATTTCTCTATCTGTAAGAGGGGCCTCTCCCATTTGGGTAAAGATAATCTTTGGTTCGGGGAAAAAGCTTTCCCCTTCTATTACTCCCTTTGCCACTTTTACAAAATAGTCCAAACTCTTACTTTTGAAGACAAAAGCATGAGCCCCCGCCTCTTTGGCTCTAGGTGCGTAAGTAATTTCGTCAAAACCTGACATTACTATTATTTTAATATCTGGATACTTTTCCCTTATTATTTTCGTTGCATCTAAGCCAGATGCTCCTCCTTCAGTACAAACATCCATAAGAACTAAGTCAGGCTTTAGTTTCATACAATATAATTCTGCATGTAAAGCAGATTTCAAACTTCCTACCACTATAAAATCATTAGTACTTTTCAAAGCCTGAAATAATGAATCAGACATAGACTCATGATCATCTACAATTAGTACTTTATTCATATTGGTCACCTCCAGGTAAAACAAGATCCAAAGTAAAAAGGGGATAATGTCTAATCTTCAAGTTGCCACCTTGGGCAGATACTTTTTTTTTCAGGGTTTTAATGCCACTGCCTGGAATAATTGGCTTGTTATTTGTATGCCCATTATTACTTACAGTTAACTTGTATTCATCTTTTATTACCTCGGATTTTATGTTAATTATAGTAGCCAATCCATGGCGAACTCCATTGGTAGAGCTTTCTCTTATTATATCAATAACTAAATTAGACTGTTGGGGATTATCGGGTAGTTTTCCATCAAATTTAATAGCTACACCAATATCCGCAAAGATTTGTTGGATATTCCTCAATTCATCCTTTGCTTCTATTTCATTTTCCTCTGTTTTTAATTCATCCAGGAGTCCCTTTGATAAAGATTTCAATAAATCATGATCCAAAGTATCCTTCTGTTGGATTATACGAAGTAGAAGTGTCAATCGTTGTCCTAGAATATCATGGACTCTCATTTTTCCTTTATCAATTTCCTTTTCTTTAGTAAGTTCATATATATTAGAAATAGTCCTCTTTAATTCCTCACTCTTATGTCTAAGCTCTTGTTCATGAACTTGTAATTTAGCAGTCAATGTCCAAGTTTTACTTACCTCAGTAGCTGAAATATGAATATATTTTTTCCGTCGTAAAATAACATCCGTTTTAGTAAACATCCATGCTGTTCCGTCAGATAAAAGATAAACCACCTGTCCATCTAACTCTACTTTCTCATATCTAGATTCAAACTCTCCAGAAAGAAGCCCATCGTAAAAATTTACGGAATTACGGAAAATTCTACCTGCAATAGCAATCATTAACTTTTGCATTTTGTGATTTGAGAGTAATATGTGTCCATCATTTTCTGAAAATAATACTCCTGTGTGTAAAGTATCGATTGCATGAGTAACTGACAAAGCAGAAATATTTGTTCTTAAAGCAATGGAGCTAAATATACAAATTTTTATGCTTCTACTAAGAAAAAATATCAATGAAGCAATAAACATCCAAGGAAAGTAGAGTCCTATAATATCTTCCATTATTGGAAGACCTATTAGAATAGCAGGTATAACAGCAAAAACTTGAAGTCTTTTATTATCCATATAGATAATAACTGCAATTATTGAAATCACTAGAAAAATAATAATACGAAATCTTTCATATCCCGTAGGAACAAGAAACCCATTTTTTAAAGCATTTGTCATATCACCGTATAATAAAGAGAAAACAAAAATTTGGAGAAGTATTGCTAGCTCAAAAATATTTTCCATAACTTTAATCTTATTTAATTTATGAGAAAAAAACTTAAGAACCATTGCTAATGTTTGGAATAAAACACAAAGTCCTAACATTAAAGTTATAAAGATATGCATTCCCCAAGATAAAGTGTAAAATTCAATCATTTGTACTTCCTCCTTTCGGAAAAGAAATACTAATGCTCATATTATCTTCTATTTTTTTTATAATAATCTGCCCATTTTCTCTCCTAATAGCCTTAATAAAGCGGGATTCAAGTTTTTGTTCTTGTAGATCGTTGGAAGTAAGAAAGCTCATGGAAATAAGATCATCTTTTATTCCTAGATATTGAATATTAGATGAAAAATCTCTTCTTATGGCAATATCTGCCAATATATAAGAAAAGTCATAAAACAAAATAGCATATCTAATGGGAATATTTTTCTTTAGATGGTTTACCGTTGCAATTTGTACATTAGAATATTTTGCTAATTCAGAAAGTTCTTCAATATAAGCAGTTAATTCTTGACCATCCATCCTCTTATATTCTTTTTCCTGAAAAAACAAACTACAACGACGCTTTATATAACAAAGTAATAAAGCAATACGAACACTCTCCATGGAAGAGTTCTCAGAATTAGGCAATTCTTCTATCATAGTAGATAATTTCTTTATGTATTCGGCAATCTCTGTTTCTAACTGATCCATTAATTGTTTCTTTGCATTTTTCTCATTGATTCTTCGTTTTATTTTTTCTTCTTCAGCTAACATTAAGTTTGCATTAGTAAGTTTTTCAGATGTCTTTTGAATTTCTCTTTGTAATTCCTGAATTTTACTTACATCCTCATTCCACAAAGCGTAACCTCCTGGAATTGGCTTTGCGAACAACAAGGATTCATCCTCTTGAAGAACAGGTACAGGTGATGAGGCTATTGTTTTATAAAGAATATCTATACTAAATTCCTCTGCAACAGCAGATGCTAATACTACTCTTCTATTATTATCGATGATTTGCATTTTTAGAGGGGAAGCTTTAAAAAGCTGGATATATTTTGTATTTACAGGTATTAAGCCTGTTCTTATGCAAGACTCCAACATAAGCATTGTAAATATCCCCGTAATTATTGTTAGATCTGTTTTATATATAAAAGGATCTCGCACTATATACTTGTAATTATAAATTCCAAACAAGATGAATATTATAAGGGGAAAAAGGAATCTTTTTCTCCTAGGATTCCTAATACTTTTCTTAAATAATAAGACAAATGCCGCAAAGATATTCATCATACAAACAAAAAGTATAATATAATAACCAAATCCGTAGGTATAGTTTGTACTCCAATCAGTTTTGCTTAAATCTAGGTTAAATACAAAGCCATGTATATCATTGGTGAATACAAATAATATCAAAAATCCTATTAGGATTGCCATTTTTTGCCACCATTTAGGTGGAAGTGTCTCCCTATCCTGTTTATCTATTGCCCAGGCCATCCATAATATAACTAAAGGTAATGATAATTGAAAAATATAAAATGAGTACCATAAATATCGGTTTAATAGTGTAAAGGGTTCTAGTTGGTATTTAATTAAGCGAACTAAAGTCCAGCTATTCAAAATAACCCCAGTAAAGAAGGCAGCATAAGATATGCCCTTTTGTAAGGATCTTCTTAAAACGGATGCTACCCAGATGGTAACAAAAATAATATAAATTAAAGCTAAATTAAGATGCTCTCTATTATCAATAGACATAAATTTCTTTGAATTTAAAACATCTCTTTCGAAAACAGAAGTAACCTTTTGAGATACCTGGGCAAAGTGCTTATAGTCCCCTACTCTAGCAGCAAAGATATATTTACCTTCACTAGGGTATAAAGACTTAAAATTGAGTTCTTCCTTTGAAAGCAAGCCTTTTATATATGTATAAGTTCCTTCTTTAGGTATTATTATTTCTAAATTTCTTCCTTTTTCTATAAGATTAACAGCCTGATAGTCGTAACAAATAATAACTGGAGAGGTAAAAGAATTAATTTTAAGACGCTTGTCTTCATGAAGAGAAGCTAACATTTCCTTAGCCCTTGTCAAAGAATATTTTTCTCCTTCTAGTCCATAAGACATAGCAGAAGTTACCATTTGAATGTTTCCAGGGCTATAAAAAAAACCTATATCTTCCTTGATGGCAAGTAGGTCTTTCCAATGACTTATTTCAGCATCTGTTTGATCACGATCTACAGCAATGATAACTGTTGCAAGATAATGAGGGTACCAATATTCCGCAATACCAGTTTCTAATGCACCTATAGCTTGGGTATCGAAGGCTTCCGCTGCATTCCCATCATTTAATATATAATAGGGTTTATTTTCTGATTTGATAATATTATAGGAGGGTAAAATTTTTTCTACTACTTTTGAATATGAGGAATAATCCTCTGAATTGATAAAGATTGAATTATTTTCTAATTCTCTTCCGCATCCAGAAAATAAGATTAAAATTATTAAACTAGTTATTGAGATATTTATAATTCTTGAATGTTTTATATAATAAATAAGGTGATCTTTCACAGAAAACACCCTCTCTAAGAAAAAACAATTATAATGCTGCGATCTTTGCAAATAAATATTTCAAAGAAGCATCATAAAACACATAATCATCAATAATTTTATTTTTTTTTGCTTCTGTCGCCATTATTCGTTTTGCTTTATCTTCTTGGGAAACTATCAGTAAGAGGTGACAGTTTGGCAATGCGGCATTTAACTTTTCGCAAAATGTTAAAGCTGTCTCTTTTTCCTTTATATCATTATCTCTTACATCAATCAAGCCTATATCAATTAATGCTACATCAATCTCAAGTATTTCTGCATCAAGGAGAGCTTGTCGTGAATTAAGTAACAAATTTAGTTGGAAATCTAAATTTGGCATAGATTTCATTGCTGAATCAAGACTTTGAGCAAGTATTTTATTTGTGGTGATTAAAGCAACTTTTTTCATGCCTCTTACCTCTCAGTATATAAATTTTATTAATATATATCTATACTATAGCAGATGTATGAGCCTTAAGAACTAACCATAGCGGCTAGTTTTAAGGCTTATACATCAACAGCTGATAGCCATTTATTTGCTTAAATGCTGTGTTTTATATAACTTAGCATAGACACCATTTTTTTTCATTAAAAATTCGTGCTTTCCATCCTCAACAATATTTCCAC
>CAZXPJ010000036.1:0-6348 GCA_964642925.1 uncultured Eubacteriales bacterium
ACAGGAACAGGAAAAACTATGATTGCTGCTTTTGATTATAAAGAACAAATAGAGAAAGGGAATAAGAAGTTATTATTCATAGCTCATAGGAAAGAGATATTAGAACAATCTTTACATACTTTTAGAAATGTACTTAAAGATCAAAATTTCGGAGAACTTTGGGTAGGAAATGATATACCAGTAGAGAATAATCATATTTTTGCATCAGTTCAATCATTAAATTCCAGTAAAAAATATATGCAATTTGATCGGGAATATTTTGATTATATTGTGATAGACGAGTCTCATCATACTTCTGCAGATTCATATCTTGAAATAATAGATTATTTTCAACCAGAAATTCTACTTGGACTTACTGCAACACCAGAAAGAATGGATGGAGAAAACATTCTTGAACATTTTAATAATAGAATTGCTTCAGAAATAAGGCTTACGGATGCAATAGATAGAAAACTCTTAAGTCCTTTTCATTATTTTGGTGTAACTGATTCGGAAAACTTAAATCATTTAAAATGGTCTAGAGGCGGATACGATATTAGTGAGCTTGAAAATGTATATACTAAATCAAAGCAAAGAGTTCAAGTAATTTTAGATTCATTAGAAAAATATCTTAAAGATACAGAAAACTTTAAAGCTATCGGTTTTTGCGTAAGTATTGAGCATGCTAATTTTATGGCTGGTTCATTTAATGAGGTAGGTATTCCTTCTGTAGCCCTTCATTCTAACTCGGATAAAGAGATACGAGAGCAAGCAAAAGCAAAACTCCAAAAAGGTGAAATTAACTGCATCTTTACAGTGGACTTATTTAATGAAGGTGTTGATATTCCGGATATCGATACGGTCTTATTTTTAAGACCAACTCAGTCAATGACTATCTTTATTCAGCAGTTGGGAAGAGGCTTAAGGCTTTCTAAAGATAAAGAGGTTTTAACTGTATTGGATTTTGTAGGGCAAGCACATGCAAATTATGACTTTAGTTTTAAATTTAGAGCGCTTATTGGCAAAACTAGACGAGGAATCAAAGAAGAGATCAATGATGACTTTCCTAATATGCCTGCGGGATGCCATATTAAATTAGAAAAAATAGCACAAGAATATATACTAAAAAACATACAATCAGCGGTATTTAATATAAGAGATTTAAACAGAATGATTCAAAACTTCTCCAACAATTTTTCCGGAGAATTAAACCTAAGAGATTTTTTAGAAAATTATGGTATTGAAAAAAATAGATTTTATTCTAAATATTCCTTTTATGAATTACTCTTTAAAAATAACAAAAGAAAAGAATATAAGGTTAAAAATTATACAGAATTGAGTAACGCCCTAAGAAGATTCTCGAGAATAGATTCAAAGAGACTATTAGATTTTTCTGAAAGGATATTGAAAGAAGGGATAGATATATCAGGTCTGGGAAAAAGGGAGGAATTAATGTTAGGTATTTTTCATTATACTATATGGGGGAATATGCCTAACATTAGTTATCAAGAATCTTTGAAAGACTTAAAGTTAGATAATCCGGATATTGTGATTGAGCTACTGGATATAATAGATTACAACAAGGGAAAGTTAAAAGCTATAGAGATAGAATATGAAGATAAAGATATACCTTTGGATATTTATGCTTCTTATACAACTGATCAAATAATGGTGGCTTTTGGGAAGACGAAAGAAGATTATAAATATCCCATTAGAGAAGGTGTTTTATATATTGAGGATAAGCACACAGATTTGTTTTTTATAACCATTAATAAAAACGAAGAAGACTATATTCCATCTACTATGTATAATGATTTTGCAAAAAATTCCGAATTATTTAACTGGGAATCTCAAAGTACGACAGGGATAAATTCTCCTACTGGGAAAAGATATATATATGATAGAAGTAAGGAACACAAGATTCTTTTATTTGTTAGAGAATCAAGAAATGAATACCATAAATCAGCTCCCTATACCTTTTTAGGGAATGCAAAATACCTTTCCCATAAGGGAAGCAAGCCAATTCAAATCGTTTGGAAAATGGATCACAAAATACCCGAAAGGATAATAAGGGAGTCTAACCTAAGAGTTGTAAATTAATGCTCTCTTTTGCTAAAGGATTGCAAGGCAATATTAATACTAAGACCTATTGAAACAATCAAAGTACCATAAAATGTTTGTATAGAATAAGTATTTTTTAATATCAGATCAATTATAATCCCAGTAAAAATTTGTCCTATAAAAGTAAGCAAGGTCAATTGAAAGGCAGGCAATTTTAGGGTAATTTTATTACAAAGCAAAACTACTATAACACCCAAAGTGCCTCCTAAATATGTCCATAGGGGTAACTTAACAATTTCTTGCAAATTTATATCTTGAATTTCTGAAAACCCAAAGATAAGAAAAGCTAAAAAAATAGTTTGCAGACCTACCCAGTGATTAATAAAAGAACCACTTAGGTCAGTAATATACTCTGCTAGTTGTGCATTAATCATTCTGGCAATAACAATTGAAACACCGGATCCTAGAGCAAGTAGAACAGCAATTATTGTCCCACTTTCTCCACCTATCATCATTATAGAAATACCTACTATGGCAAAAATAATTCCTGGTAGGTTGTTTTTTTGAATTGGTGTTTTCTTTAAACCCAAAAGACCAAAAACATCAAAAATTAATGAAACCATCATTTGTGCAAATAAGCTTAAAGCTACCATTGCAGTTATACTAATTTTCCCAAAGGAAAAATTTAAGAATAATGGTGTTAACATACCAACGGCTCCCCCGGTGTATAACCAGAAGGGGAGCTTGACTTTTGGAAAAGGGTTTTGCTTTGATATTTTCAACATAATGAAAGCAGAAATTACCCCAACTATATGAATAAGCACTGTAGCAGTATAGACACCATAGACAGTGGTCAATCCACCATTTATTGTAACCATAATAGCAATAATGATACCTGATATTAGAGCGAGAAATTGATACATAAAAATTAACTCCTTATAATGATAGTTTTAATATAGATATGGTTGCAACAAAGAGGGGAGAGGAGTAAATTTTTTATAAATTTTAATCAATTTAAATGACCTTCAAATTCTTCTCCTGTTAATACTTTGATCTCATAACCTTTTAAAATAAGCTCTTCTGCTTTTCTTTCCTTTGAACTTTTCCCGGTTTCTCCAACTAATTTTTTGTCTTGCACTCCAACAATTAAAAAATCAGTATTACGACTAACAGTACTTTTTAAAATCCCACCTCGGTCTGCTATTTCTTGGAGGGCTTCCTTTCTAGAATAATTTTCAAGCTCCCCAGTTAAAACAATATTTTTATTGTAAAAAATATTTGAGGTGTCAAAAGTCTTTTTAGTTGTCTTTATTTCAGAAATCTTTACATCATTCCATTTTTTAAAATTGTTTGATTTATTAAAAATAGCTGGCTGAGTAGGAACTGGAAGATTTAAAAAAGGATTTATTATTAATTCATTATATTTTACACAAGCCTCTTCAAGGCTGTTTGTATTTGATTTTTCTAAAACTTTATTAACTATATATGCGCAGGCTTTAGCATCCTCTAAGGCGTCGTGATGTCTGAAAGAATATCCGTAAATTTTTGCTAGGTTAGCTAAGCTTTTATTTTCCTTACTTAAATCAACTAAAGTGCTACAGATGTTTATACTGCAAAGGTAGTTGAAATTAGGAGGGATAATATTATATTCTGCAAGAGATGCTCTTAAAACACTCATATCAAAAAAAGCATTATGAGCCACAACAAAATTAGGAGAGTTAATAAATTTATAAATATCATCCCAGATTTCTATAAATCTAGGTGCATTTGCTACATCTCCAGGAGTTATTCCTGTGATTCCAATATTTTTTGTAGCGAATTTTCCTGGTGGTTTGATTAAAGATTTAAATTCTTCAATAATAATCCCGTCTTTAATTAATGCTATCCCAACTTGAGAAGCACTATTATAGTTATCATTTGCAGTTTCAAAATCAATTGCAATAAAGTTCATCTTGCTCACTTCCTTATCAGCTAAGATAATTATATCAGATTTATGGGTATATTAATTAATATATATTATGTATTTAATATTTACAAAATATAAAAAGAAAGTAGGATACAATGATTAAAATTATATTTGAGTCTGAAAAAAACAGATCAGTTGCTTATGATAAAAACATAGAAGTAGGAGAAAGTACTTTTTCGAAATCAGAAAAACTTTGGATTATTGATCACACTGTTATAGAAAATGATTATGGAGGGCAAGGAATTTCAAGAAAGTTAATTGCTGAATTGGTAGAACAAGCAAGAAAAAATAATGTAAAAATTATGCCATTATGTCCCTTTGCAAAAAAAGAATTTGAAAAAAGGCCTGAATATTCAGATGTAATCATGAAATGGTAAAAAATTATATTTTAACTTAGTAAAAACTACGGATATTAAGTTTATTATTTAAAATAATGGGTAATATATTAATAGATAAATTCTTTTGTTAAGTTAAACAACTTAGACAAAGGGAACAATTCCATACCTTAAAGAAGGTTTTTATAGCTAGTAATGGATCAACATATATAACTGGCCAAACTACTCATATTAATGGTAAGGAGAGATCTACTATGACAGGATTGACACCTTTTAATAGAAACAATTTTTTAAGAAGAAATAATAAGGAAGACAATTTCTATAACATGATTGACGATTTCTTTACAAGTCCTTTTTTCACGAACAGAAATCTTATGAATGATTCTTTCAAACTAGATATAAAAGAACAAGAAGACAGATATTTAGTGGAAGCAGATCTTCCAGGTATAAAAAAAGAGGAAATAGATCTTAGTTTAAATGAAGGAAGACTTTCAATTTCTATTCAAAGAGAAGAAAAAGAAGATAAAGAAGAAAAAGATTATGTTCATAGAGAAAGGCGCTACACCTCAATGAATCGTGTGGTATATCTAGGAGATGTAAAAGAAGAAAATATAAAAGCTAATTTAAAAGACGGGGTATTATTTATAGATATACCTAAAGGTGAAGAAAAAGAAAAAACTAAAAAAATACAAATTGAATAAATTTCTTTCAATTTCATTATTGGAAAATGTAAGTTTATTTTAAGGTATGGAATATTAAAGAAGAGGTATGTAAACCTCTTCTTTTTTTATAAAAAACAATTGACTATGGAGGGTTTCTAAAATGAAAAAACTTAATAGGAAGTTTTATAGTAGAGATACATTAACCGTAGCAAAAGAATTGTTAGGAAAAATATTAGTTCATAATACAGAAGGTCATATATTAAAAGGGAGGATTGTGGAGACAGAGGCATATTTAGGATTAAAAGATAAAGCTGCCCATTCCTATGGTGGTAAGATAACTAAAAGAGTCGAAACTATGTATGGTAAACCAGGGATTGCCTATGTTTACATAATTTATGGAATATATTTTTGTTTAAATATTATAACTGTAAAAGAAGGAGTGCCAGAAGGTGTTCTTTTAAGAGGGATAGAGCCAGTTAAGAATATAGAACAAATGGCTAAATACCGTTTTAATAAAGAGATTGAAGATCTGACAAATTACCAAAAAAAGAATATTAGTAATGGTCCAGGGAAGTTAACTATGGCTATGAATATTGATAAAGATTTAAACAAGGAAGATTTGTGTAAGAATAAATTGTATATAGAAGATGGCGGTGAGGAAAGTTTTAATATTATTGAAAGGAAACGTATTGGAATAGAATATGCAAAAGAAGCCATAGACTACCCCTACAGGTTCTATATAGAAAATAACCCTTATGTTTCTAAAAAATAAGATTTTATGAAAGTGTAGCTAATTGACTGATTATTATCTATATGCTTTAATAAATTGAGTTATATTTAAAAAAAGAAGGAGAGTATTTATGTCAAATCATGTTGAAGATTATAAACATTTCCAAAAGATTACAGGTGATTTAATGAAAGCTTGCCCTGATGTAATGAAGGCCTTTGGAGATATTCATTGCGCATCAATCAAGGATGGAGCTGTATCGACAAAGTATAAAGAATTAATAGCATTAGGAATTTCAATAGCAGTTAGATGTACAGGATGTATTGATGCTCATGTCAAAGCAGCATTAAATGCAGGTGCAACTCCAGAAGAAATTAGTGAAACAGTAGGCGTAGCTATATTAATGGCTGGTGGACCAGGGACGGCTTATGGGGCGTTAGCAATAGAGGCCTTAAACCAGTTCACTGAAAAGTAAGATTTATATTTTAAAATAATTAAGTGTCAGCTGGTGTCACATTTAAATAATGTGGCACCATTTGAATTAAAATATAGATTATTTAATAAGGAGAGTTAACTATGTATACAGTTTTTGTAAATCATACGGAAGAAGAACATATA
>CAZXPJ010000037.1:0-5721 GCA_964642925.1 uncultured Eubacteriales bacterium
CAGAAAATAATTGGTTCTGTACTGAGTGTGGTGCAAAAAATACGGGAGCTTTTTGTAGTGAATGTGGTACAAAAAAAGCTGATATACCTACTTCTCAATGTTCAAAATGTGGATTTAAACCAGAAGGAGATATTCCAAAGTTCTGTCCACAATGTGGAACAAAGTTTTAGTTAAAGTAATTAAAATTGAGGTGAGATAATGGCTGTCAAAAGTTATAAATGTCCAAACTGTGGAGCAGGAATTGAATTTAAACCTGCTCTGCAAAAATTCTCTTGTGAATATTGTTTAAGCGAATATACTATTGAAGAATTTGCGGATAAGACTAAGGATGTAGAAGAGAGTGAAAAAGCCGAAGACACTGGAGTGCAACAAGATAAATTGGCCTCTTATGATTGTAATAATTGTGGTGCAGCAGTAGTTACTGATGATACTACTACATCGACTTTTTGCTATTACTGTCATAACCCAGTAATAATATCAGATAGGCTCTCTGGAAGTTTTCAACCAAATAAGATGATCCCTTTTACTATCAACAAAGAAAAAGCCCAAGAAACCTTTTTAAATTGGGCTACGGGAAATACCTTTGTTCCCAAAGACTTTTATAGTAGTTCCCAACTAGAAAAGATAACAGGAATATACTTACCCTATTGGTGGACAGATTTCAAAGTAGACCTGGATTATGTGGGTGAGGGAGATGTAGTTAAGGTTTGGCAAGAAGGAGATACCGAATATACGGAAACAAAGAAATATCAAGTGGTAAGAAAAGGGAATATTGATATAAATAATGTGGAAGAATTAGCTTTTACTAAGATAGATAATGAATTGCTAAACGGAATTGCACCCTATAATGAAAATGAAGCAATAAAGTTCTCTATGCCTTATCTTTCTGGTTTTTTTGCTGAGCAATACGATATTAGTAAGGAAGAGATAATTCCGAAAATTGAGGAGAGAGTAAAAGGATATACAGATAGTTTACTAAGCGATACTATACCGGAATTTAATACTGTGGAAGAAAAAAGTAATAATATTAATATACTATCAAGGGAAATGAACTATACCCTTTTACCCGCATGGATCTTAACATATCAGTACCAAGGAAAGACTTATGTTTTTGCTGTTAATGGGCAAACTGGAAAGTCCTTTGGAGAATTACCCATAAGTAGTGGAAAGGTACTAGGTGCTTCCGCAGGCGTATTTACAGTTACTTCTCTAGCTCTTTTACTAGGAGGTATGTTCTTGTGGTAAATATAAAAGAAAATAAATTACTTTATTTATTACTTATAACATTATTGATATTTGTCTTAAATCCTTTTATGGCTCTTGCTCAAGATATTAGGGTTTTTGATGATGCTAATTTATACAGTGATGAAGAAATAGCAATGTTAGAAGAAGAGACAGATCTTTTAGCCAATAATTATGAAATGGATATAATAATTGTAACTACAGATGATGCACAAGGTAAAACAAGCAGAGATTATGCAGATGATTACTTTTTGGATAATGAATTTGGCCTAGGTAGTGAGCAAGATGGTATTCTGTTTCTAATAGATATGGATAATAGAGAGGCCTATATCTTAAAATCAGGTTCAGGAATTAAATATTTAACTGATCAAAGAGTAGATAATATTTTAGCCCTTGTCCTTGATAGAGGACTTAGTAATGGGGAATATTACAAGGCAACTCTGGGATTCTTAGATGGTACAGAGGAATATCTAAAAAGTGGAATTCCTTCTAATCTATACCTTGAAGAAGAAAAAGTAGAAACAAAAAAATCTTTAACTTTAATGGAAAGTTTAATCTCTATAGGAGCCGGCCTTCTTGCATCAGTAGGTTTCTTTTTTGGAACTAAATCAAAATATAAGATGAAAAATCCAGTTAAACCAGAAACTTTTAGAGAGAACAGTATTGTAAATTTAGTCTCAAAAGATGACATATTAGTAGATACAGTTCTAACAGATAGAATTGTACCCAAAGCTAGTAAGGCGGATACAGGTAAGTCAACTACACATACGACTTCCAGTGGAAAAAAACTTGGTGGTGGGGGAACAAAATTTTAGTTAAAGAAAAATAAAAAGAGGTAAAATAAAATGAAACGTAAAGGATTATTAGTGATTTTAGTTTTTATTTTTATTATTACAGCCTGTAATAAGCCCAGCCTTCCTTCTCCTCCTGAAGAAAAGAAAAATCCTCCAGCTCAAGCTGGTGCTGGGGAAGTGATACCTATTTATTTAAATAGTGAAGAAGATATAAAAGAATATCTTAAAGGTCAGTGGTTTTCTAATAAAGAAACCTTAAGTGATGGCCTATTGACTGTCAGTGATATTGATTGCCAGATGAGTATTGATAAAGATTTGAATGTAGTTTTGTTATTTACGAATCGAAGGACTCAAGAAACTACAGGGGAGTATTTAGGGGAAATATATTTAGATAGATTATATGCAAATCCTAATGAGACGCCAGATTTGATTTCAATTGATTTAGGTGATTCGGATTATCCTGGAGGAGATTTTTTCTTTAAACATAGGACTATTTATGATGGTAAGCAAGTAATGTCCTTATTCTTTGCAGGAAATGGTAATTGTATTTTCGATATGCTAGCTGACATTGATAACTTTGAATACGCCCCGGAGGAAATAATATTTGAAAAATTTACTGGAGAAGAATTAAATCTTCATCCTAATAAAGATAGTGAGTTTTATGCTGTTTATTGGGGCAAGAGTGCAGGTGGAAAAAGCTTTTGGTTGGACGAAGTTAAGTGGACTTCTACGGAAGAATACGATCCAGAAGCTCTTTATCCTAGCAGAATGACAAATTATGAAGATGATCAACCAGGAAGTCTGCTTTATAAGATTGCCCCAGAGGCCCTTGCAAATATATTTGCCAGTAATCAATATGCTGGCGAGGTTTATTATGTGAAGACTGATATAAAAGGCACTATTATAGATTTTAAAAATGCAGAATATAAAGAATATATTGATATAATAAACGATCCAAAGTCTTAGGAGTGTTAAAAATGAGAAAAAACATAAAATTGATGCCCTTATTAATGCTTATCCTTATTTTAAGCCTAACAGCTTGTAATACATCTAAAAATTTAGGGGGAAAGGAAGAATTAACAGTAATTTCTCCCCCTGATTTTTCTACGGAGGAAGGTATTAAAGAATATCTAGTGGGTGAATGGGTTTATGATTATTATTACCGGGGGGATGTAATTTGCAAAATGGATATTGATAAGGATTTAAAGGTATTATTATCCTTTGATAATTCTTATTCAGATCTACCTCAAGGCGATTATAAAGGAGAAATAATTTTCCATAAAATTTATGCAGGGCCAGAAGATCCACCAGACATGATCCGTTTAGAATTAACAGATACAGATGAACTTGGGGGAGACTTCTTCTTCTTGCACAGAACTCTTTACGATGGTAAGAGAGTTATGGCTTGGATATTTACTGGAAAGAACCTTAATGACTCAGTATTTGATGTAGAAGATTTTACTGGAGATTTCAGAGTAGCTGAAGATGAGTTATTCTTTGAAAAGAAAACCGGGGAAGAGTTCTTAGGGGAGCCTTATAAGGATGCTGAATTTCATGCAGTTTATTGGGGAACAGGACCGGATCAAAAGGCTATTTGGTTAGATGATGTTTATTGGACTCCATCAGAAGATTACTATGGAGGAGTTTATCCATGGCGGATGAATATATATGATAACCAGGTGATAGGAAGCCTTCTTTATAAAATCCTTTTAGAGGATACTTTTGAAGCTCTAGGGGAAGATTTGACGGTGGGTGAAGTTTATTTAGTAAAAACTGATGCTAAAGGAAATGTTATTAGTTTTAAAAATGCAGAACATCAAAGATTTATGAATGACGGATTGTATATTAATCCTGAAGACAAACAAATGATCTACGATATTATTTTTAATAATGTGGAAGAAATAGAAGAATATATAGATATGGGTATGGATATTTTGCTAACTGGGGAGACTACTATAATTGATGACGAAGAATATTTTGATCTTTACCTAGGAACCCATCATGAAGAAAGTTTTGTTCGAGAAATAATTTATGCTGTAAATATAGAAACAGAAAAAATCTACAAATATGATGTTATAAATGATAAATGGGTGGTGGTTAAAGAAGCCTATTGAGAGAGGGGGTAAGCTTTGTGAAAGTGAAAACTAAAAAGTTTACTATTTTACATTCTAATGATATGCATGGAGATTTTTTAGTGGAAGTTAGAGAAGGGGACGGGCATCTTATTGGAGGACTGGCTCTTCTTTCTGGATATTTAAACCAGGTTAGAACAGAAGAGGAAAATGTTATTTATGTAATTGCTGGAGATATGGTTCAAGGATCCCTAATAGATTCTGAATATAAGGGTGTATCTACAATAGAAATTATGAATTATCTTTCTCCAGATGTTGTCACTCTTGGAAACCACGAACTAGATTATGGGCTTCCACATCTTTTATTTCTGGAAAAGATGGCTAACTTTCCTATTGTTAACGCTAACCTCTACATCAAACAATATGGGAAGAGATTAATGACTCCCTATCTAATTATGACTGTAGATGGATATAACATTCTTTTTATTGGGGTTACAACGGAAAAAGTAATGGACGTATTAGGACTAGACCAATTAATTGGTACTTTCGTATCTATAGAAGATGCAGCTGAAGAAATAGGAAAAATTTGTAATGCCTATAAACACAATGATATCGACTTAACCATCGCAGTTACACATATTGGCTTTGAATCGGATATAGAATTAGCAAAAATGCTAAACCCAATTTGGGGTGTGGATATGATCTTAGGCGGTCATTCTCATACTATTTTAGAGCAGCCAGAAGTCGTTAATAATATATTGATTGCCCAAGCAGGAGTCGGAACAGACCAAATTGGTAGATTTGATATTGTTGTGGAAGATGCAACAAACTCTATAATCGAATGGAAATGGGAATTAGTTCCCATAGATAATACAACTGCAAAAGAAGATAAGGCTTTGAAAAAATTTATACATGAATACAAAGATAAGGTGGATGCAAAGTATAACTCTATAATTACAAGATTTGCTGAGAAACTCTACCATCCAGAAAGAGAAGTAGAAACATCCATTGGGAATATGTTTGCTGATGCTTTAGCTGAAACTTCGGAAACTGATATTATTCTTGTGGGATCAGGATCCATTCGTTCTAAGGAGCTTGGACCAGTAGTAACATTAGGGGATTTAAAAGCCTGCTTCCCCTATGACGATGGCTTAACAAAATATACTATTACCGGGGAGAATCTAAAGAAAATATTTTCTCATATTATGCGCCTTATAAATCGTGATGGAGAGGGAGAATGTTATCAAGTAAACAGCAAAGTAAAAGCAATTTATTCAGATTCGGAATCCAAACTATTATCTCTTACTATAGATGGATTTTCAGTTGCTGATGATCATCACTATTCCATTACATTACAAAGTTACCATGTATCTAATTCTGAAATTAACCTTAATATTACCAATGATGAGCTTACAGCTATCGGATATCCTAAGGTAGTCACAACCTCTGCTTACGGAGTTTTAGAAGAGTGGCTTAGACACCATCCTAATATAACTAGAAAAATTGAAGGGCGTCTTGTTTATAAGTAATAGAAATAAATACCTTCTAAAATACCTCCTAAATCTGAAAACGGATTAGGGGGTATTTTTATGATAAGATATAAAAAAAGGAGG
>CAZXPJ010000038.1:0-4335 GCA_964642925.1 uncultured Eubacteriales bacterium
ATCACAGTCTACTGTTCACAAAGAAATACATTATTGCGATACAAGTGATTTATACGCTGAGGACGTTCAGCTAATAGCTAAGGATGGAAAAGTATATTATTTGCCTGAAAGCACAGCAAAATAAAAGTAAAAGTAAGAGGAAAATTAGAAGAATATGAAACCTTGTATTTGTTAATCTAAAAGTGGTCCATTAATCCAACTATTCCAGTTGAATTATGGTCCACTATTTTAATTATACCCTCATTATTAGAAAATATTTTTTGGGGTGAAGAATTGAAAGATATTATGGATAAACATACAATAATTAAGTAAAAAAAGATAAATCTAATAGATTCATTGAAAAAACACAAGAATTTATAGAAAAACAGTAGCTAAATATTGAAATAATTATGTTAACCAGCTTGAACAACAAAAAAACTCAATAAAAAGTATAGCTGCAATACAGGATGAAATATTAGCAGCACCACTATATGATTCATCCACAAGGAAATCACGTAAATACACGACTACAATAGATTAGAGGTTAGGTCAAATATTGTTCCAAGAAGATAGAAAAGATTTTTTGCTTGGTTCTAGCAAAGAAAAATTAAATAAGAGCAGTGAATAATTTATTAAACAATCATATGATTTAGGTAATCGGCTAGAGTAGGA
This sequence comes from uncultured Eubacteriales bacterium, assembly GCA_964642925.1. GTDB lineage: Bacteria > Bacillota > Peptococcia > Peptococcales > SKKY01 > SKKY01. Next base: position 652 of record CAZXPJ010000038.1, read on the forward strand.
TTTTGGAGAAGTAAAACTTCTAGTTAATGGAGAATTGGTAAAATTTACATGGCTGTAAGATCCTCTCCAGTAACCGATTTATGATGGGCTTTTCTCTGTCAAAAATACTTTAAAAATATAATCAAATTGAATATAAAGGAGATATTTAATATGAGTGAACTATGGGAATCAATGTTTATTGAAAATAATATTATGTGGGGATTTGAACCTGCATACTCAGCAGTTATGGCAAAGAACTTTTTTCTTGAAAATAAAATTAAAAACATATTGATGCCTGGTATTGGATATGGTAGAAATGCAAAAATTTTTATTGAGAATGGAATAGATGTAACGGGTATCGAGATTTCAAAAAAAGCTATCGATTTAGCAAGAGAAAGTCAACTTAATATTAAAATATTTCATGGGTCTGTAACTGATATGCCCTTTAGCAACGAACAATACGATGGTATATTTTGTTATGCACTTCTTCATTTATTAAATAGTAATGAAAGAGAAAAATTTATTAAAGATTGCTATAATCAGTTAAAACCCGATGGTTATATGATTTTTGTTACTGTTTCAAAAGGGTCTTCAATGTTTGGAAAAGGAAAACAATTAGGAGAGGATTATTTTGAAGTATCGAAAGGTATGAAAATATACTTCTATGATTTGCATTCAGCGAAACAAGATTTTAATAAATATGGACTCATAGAACTTTCAAAAGTTGTTGAGTCAAATATGCTTGAATTTATTATTATTAAATGTAAAAAGAAGATATCGTAGTTATTTAAAATAAGTAATGACCCGTAAAGATGATAAATTAATTAGTGTTGGTAACCCTTTTGCGTAAAGCTTGTCCTTTACAATTTTCCTCCCCCATTTGTTATATAAGACAATTACTTTAAATAAATTATTATAAAAAAGTCAATTATGCTGTGAAGTCCTATAGCTTAAAGGGAAACTACCCATATATCAAATCAACTGGAGTATAAGGATATTTTTTTGGAAAAAAAGGCATGTAAAAAAATATTTAGACACCTTATTAATAGGTGTTTTTATTTTTTCGTATTTTCTACTTATAGGGTATAATTATAATATAGTTATATTTAAGGGGAGGGCATTATGATTACATCAGAGGAAATAAAAAGACGCCTATGGGATGGGGCAAATGAGTTAAGGGGTTCCATGGATGCCAGTAGATATAAGGATTATATGCTAGGTTTAATGTTTTATAAGTTCTTAAGTGATAAAACACTAGATACATTTAAAAATACTGCAGGCTTAGGAAAGATAACAGAGGAAGAGCTAGTAAAAGAATATAAAAAGGCTAGAGAAGAATATGGGGAGTCTTTAGATACCACTATTCAAAACATACTTGGCTATTATGTTCTCCCAGAATACCTATACCAACAATGGCTGATAGATATAAATTCAGGGGACTTTGAGGTACAAAAAGTAACGGATAGTTTACATAGTTTTGAAAGATCAATAGCTGTAGGAAGTGGATCTGATGACTTTAAAGGTCTTTTTTCCAGTTCCACAATTGATTTAACGGATACAGCTTTAGGAAGTAATTTAAATGAACGTAGTAAAAACATACAAGCCTTAATATTATTATTTGCTGACTTAAATATGGTTGCTCTCCAAAAAGGAGATATCTTAGGTGATGCTTATGAGTACCTAATAGGACAGTTTGCTATGGAATCTGGCAAGAAGGCTGGAGAGTTCTATACTCCACATCAAGTAAGTGAAGTTATGGCCCAGATTGTCGCTAAGTCTTCTAAGATAGAATCAATTTACGACCCCACAGTAGGATCAGGATCTTTATTACTAACAGTAGCTAAACATTTAGATTCTGATTCACAAAAAAATCTTAATTATTATGGACAAGAGAAAAATACAGCAACCTATAACTTGAGCAGGATGAACCTGTTACTACATGGAGTTAGACCTGAAAAAATGACTATAAAAAATGGAGATACCTTATCTTATGACTGGCCAGAAGATCCCAAAAGACCTAATGAGGGAGTTTTATTTGATGCAGTAGTTATGAATCCTCCGTATTCAGTTAAGAACTGGAATAGATCTGACTTAAAGATAAGTGATCCTCGTTTTGAGCTAGCGGGTACTCTACCTCCGGCTTCCAAGGGAGATTTTGCTTTTCTTTTACATGGATTATTTCACTTAGGTCAAAATGGAACTATGGCTATTGTCTTACCTCATGGAGTTTTGTTTCGTGGAGGGGCCGAAGGAGAAATTCGTAAAAGATTATTAGAAAAAAATCATATTGATACTATTATAGGGCTACCAAATAATTTGTTTACTAATACAGGTATTCCAGTAGTAGTTATTATCTTAAAGAAAAACAGACAGCTAGATGAGCCAGTTTTAATTATAGATGGATCACAAGACTTTATAAAAGTCGGTAAGCAAAATGTTTTATTAGAAAAGGATATTGCCAAGATTGTAGATACTTATACTGAAAGAAGTCTTGAGGAAGGCTATAGCTATTTAGTAAATCGGGAAGAAATTTTAGACAATGATTTTAATATGAATATTCCAAGGTATGTTGTTACTAAAGATAAAGAAATTGAGCATGATGTGGATGGACATTTATTGGGTGGAATACCCGAAAGAGATATTAAAAACTTAAAGATTCTTAATGAAGTTGTTCCTAGTCTTTTAGCTAAGGCTTTGGAATCCCTACGTCCAGGCTACCTAAAACTTATTATGGATATTAGTGATTTAAGAGGAGAAATACTTTCTAGCCAAGAGGTAACTAGTGTCTCTGCTGAAATGAAAGCAGAGATAAAAAAATATATAGCTAAGTACTGGGATATTTTAATAAATGTTACAAATCCTTCTGCTATTAAATCAATTATGGAAGAGATGCTCTTAGAAATAAAAGACATATTATTTAAGTATGAATATTTAGATGGTTATGATGGCTTCCAAGTAATTGCAGAAATCTGGAAGAATTCTCTAACTAGGGATATAGAACTAATTTCCAAAAGTGAATTTTATACTATTGCTAAGATGAGAGAGCCTAATATGGTAACAAGAGGTTCTGGTAATAATAAAAGAGAAGAGCAGGATGGTTGGGTAGGAAGCCTTATACCTAATGACCTTATAAGAGAAGAACTATATAAAAATGAGTCTTTAGAAATCGAAGAGTTAAAACAAGAGCTAATGGATATTGAAACAGAATTAGATGAGTTAGTTGAAGAAGCTAAGATAGAGGATTCTGAGGAGAATGAGGTATTGTTTGAATCTCTGTCTAAAAATAGTGAAGATGAACCAGGTAATTCATTTGTAGCAAAATCTATTAAGGATGAACTTAAAGCCCATGATTCTAAATCAAAGGAATATAAGCTGGTAAAAAAAGCAGATACACTAATGACTAATAGAGGAAGAATTAATAGGGAAATAAGGGATAAGGAGTCTGAACTTAAGCAATTGGTTCAAGATCGTATTTTAGTTTTAACAAATGAAGAGATTGATTCTTTGGTTTATAAAAAGTGGTTTGGAAGTCTTATAGGTAAGATGACTGATTTAGTTGAAAGACCCTTGAAGGAAGAATTAGAAAGATTAAAATTATTAGATGAAAGATATAAGTGTACTTTAAATGATTTAGATAAAGAGTATCAAGAATTAGAAAGCTCATTTGAGGCTTTAATGAATGAGTTGGTGGTGGTTGAAGAATGA
>CAZXPJ010000039.1:0-4273 GCA_964642925.1 uncultured Eubacteriales bacterium
CCCCAGGAGTAACAGTGGCAGCTGCAACAGGAGATCCAGCTATAACAGCGGCAACGGGAACTTTATCAGGAGGAGTTACTGCAGCAGATGCAGATCCAGATTTAGGCATTAATGTATCAACTCAAACATCAGCTGACTCAGCAATTAAAACTATAAACGAAGCTCTAGAAAAAGTATCAGCAGAAAGATCTAAGCTTGGTGCTATGCAAAATAGATTAGAACATACTATTAAAAACTTAGATACATCATCTGAGAACCTACAAGCTTCTGAAGCTAGAATTAGAGATGTAGACATGGCGAAAGAAATGATGGAACAAACAAAACAAAATATCTTATCACAAGCATCAACTGCTATGTTGGCTCAAGCAAATCAGGCTCCGCAGGGAGTACTTCAGTTATTAAGATAATTGAAAATAAAGTAATAAATTATAAGAGTCAGAGATTAATTTCTCTGGCTCTTTTTAATCACAACAAAATTTCTGCTGAGTGTAATAGGAGTGATAATTCTTGGACTTTAAAATAACAAACCTAGGTAAACAGCATAAAGATAAATTACATAGCTTAATTGAAGAAATAAACCAAGAAGATAATCTGAGTTACTCTATAACAGAAGAGTGGCTGGATTATGTTATAGATAATGCTGGTGAAGGCATCTTTGTAGTCCTTGACGGAGAAAAATTAGTTGGACTAGCTACAGCTATGATTAATCCTCTGTATAGAGAACAAGGAGCTTTAAATGTGGTGGTATCTCCAGAGTATCGAAGAAAAGGGTTAGGTACTTTTCTTTATAATAAAATCCATGATTTTACTAAACAAGAAAATGTAAAAATAGTGGAAGTCTATGTAAAAGAAAGACTAACTTCAGGAGTAAGGTTCGCAGAAAAAAGAGGCTTTCAAGCTATCCTTTTTTCTTGGGAAATGGAAATAGATATAGAAAATGTGGATTTTAACTTTGAAAAATATCCTGAGCTGAATTTTAGGAAAGCAAATCAAGAAGATAGACTTAGCTATAAGAAGATAATTAATGATGCTTTTGGTGATGAAGTAGGGCTAGATGCTTTAGATCAAGGATTAAAGGATCCTTCAATTAGCATATACATGTTAAAAAAAGAAAATAAGGCAGTAGGCTCAGCTACCATACAGATTAAAGAAGATTTATCCTTAGCCTATATATATGATATAGCTATTTTAAAAGAATATAATGGGCAGGGCCTTGGTTCATATTTGTTAAAATCGTGTATAATGGTATTGAAAGATAAAAATATAAAAAGAGCCTCTTTGTTAGTTACAGGAGAAAATAAGAGAGCTTTAGACCTTTATAAGAAAATAGGCTTTAAAGAAACAGATGTTGATTTAATAATGACCAAAAAAATGAACAACTAAAGGATTTTAATATAAGAAGAAGGTAATGCTATGAAATGCGCTTTATGTAAGGGAAGCTTAACTAGGGGAAAAGTTAATCATATAATAGACTTAGGTGATGGAATTATTATTAAGCAAGTACCAGCTAATATTTGTCAGCAGTGTGGAGAATATTTTGTAGATACTAAAACAGCAATTAAATTGGAGAAAATAGTAGAAGAATTAAGACGTAATAAAGCTGAGGTTCTTATTATTAACTTTAATGAGATGGTAGCTTAAAATTATAATGACTAAAGAGTATTAACAAATTTGTTGTTGGAGGATATTTTATGGATATAGCAGCATTATCAATGGGACTAAGTCAGATGAAAGTTGCTCAACAAGCAGGGATCTCTGTTATGAAATTAGCAATGGATACAGCTGTAAACCAGACAGCTGATTTAACACAAATGTTAGAAGCTAGTGCTCAGTCTATGGAGTTATCTGTTACTCCACACCTGGGTACTAATATAGATGTGTCAGTATAATGGATAAAGATAGGATTAAAAAAGAGTTAGAAAGGCAGTTAACAGAGATTAACTATAGGATCGAAGTTTTAGATATGATGGATGAAAGACTTTTTAAAATGAAAAAACTCTTAGAAAAGATTGAAGTGGGTAAGGTAAGCAAAGAGGAAGAAGAAACAATTCGTACTGAAATAAGTGAACTAGAAGATGAATTTAATCTTTTAAATAGAGAAAACAACCTCCAATCCTAGTTAATTATATTGATAAATTTATCGATATATAATATACTTTATCCTAGGATGAATTTTAAATGGAGTGACAAAATATGATAAAAAAAGTATCAGTAAGTGGAGTATTAAATTCCTTTGTTCCAATCTCAAGATTTAACAAAGGAGAAGCTCATAAAATATTTGATGAAGTAAAAGAAAGTGGCTATGGAATTGTTGTAAAAAACAATAATCCTACCTGCGTATTAATTGCTCCAGAAATCTATGAAGAAATGATGGAGATAATTGAAAAATATCATAGCATGGTAGAAGCAGAAGAAGCCAGTGTCTAAATAGAAAATATCAGACAGAGATCTGTATGAAAAATTGCCGGGAGAATTTCCTGGCAATTTTTATATTAATTAGATAATAAATATGATAAAATGGGAAAGTAGGAAAATCCAACCAAAGGAGATGCTGAAATGGCTTTTACAGAGTTGCGAAAGAAATCCCAAATAACAATTCCAAAAGAAATAGTAAGTAAACTTAATCTTAAAGAAGGAGATCTTTTGGAAGTAGAAGAGAAAGAAGGAAAGATAAATATCATTCCTGTAAAAATGTATCCCAAAAAATATTTAAAAGAACTAAAAGAGGAAATAGAGGAAATTAAATATAAGATTGGTACGGGAGAACAAGCATTATTTGAAAATGTCGACGAAATGTTTAAATATTTAGAAGAGAGCGAGGATTAAGAGTTGCTCAAAGTAACATATTCTAAATAATTATTAAACTATTCCCATTTTTGTTAAAAAAGGTTAAAATACAATTTAGTGTAAAAAAGTGCCTTGGGCCTTTAAAATATATTAAAACGGAGGTTTTATGATGTTAGGAAAGTTATATGGTATTGGAGTAGGCCCCGGGGATCCGGATCTTCTTACAATAAAAGCGGTAAAGATTCTTGAAAAAATAGAATATTTAAGTTTCCCGGTAGCGAAGATTGATGGGGACAGTGTTGCTCATCAAATTGTTAGAAAAGCTATGGATAAAGAATGGAATTTAATGAAATTACATATGCCAATGAGTCTTGATTATGATTTACTGGAGCCAAAATGGCAAAGTGCTGCGGAAGAAATTGCTGAAGTACTTAAGACTGGAAAAGATGTAGCTTTTATTACTTTAGGGGATACAGCTTTTTTTAGTACTTTTATTTACTTAGTAAGAAAAATTAAAAATATTCTTCCAGAACTAGAAATAGAAATGGTTCCTGGTATAACGGCACCTAGTGCTATAGCTTCTGAAGCTGTTATTCCTTTGGTTATTAGGGATGAAAAGTTATTAATTGTTCCTGCTATTCGGGATATGGAAGAGGTTAAGGATGCAATAAGGGAAAATGAAAATGTGGTTTTATTTAAAATAGGTAGTATTTTTAAGGAATTATATGCTTTTCTAAAAGAGAGTGGATTAGAAAAGAATGCTGTGGTAGCAAGTAGGTTGGGTTTTGAGGATGGCTTTATAACTAAAGACTTAGAGAGCCTTTTAAAGAAGGAAAAGTTAGATTATCTTACTACAATGATTATAAAGAAAAATGGATTAGAATAGGGGATAGATATGGGGAAAAAATACGGAAAGATATTTATTGTAGGCCTAGGGCCTGGAGATCGTGATCACTTCTCTTACAGGGCAGTACAGGCTATCCAGGAAGCAGATGTAGTGGCTGGATATGGTTTGTATATTGATTTAGTTAAGGACTTACTAGAAGGTAAGGAAGTTATTAGTAAGGGTATGAAAAGAGAAATAGAAAGAGCTAACTTAGCTATAGAAGAGTCAAAAAAAGGAAAAAGCGTTGCTGTAATTTCTGGGGGAGATCCTGGAGTTTATGGTATGGCAGGTATTGTTTTAGAGTTAGCTGATCCGGAAATTGAGATAGAGGTAGTTCCAGGAATTACTGCTGCTACTGCAGCTGCAGCAAGTCTTGGTGCACCCTTAATGCATGACTTTGCTATAATTAGTTTAAGTGATCTTTTGACTCCTTATGAAAAAATTATGAATAGGATAAAGCATTGCTCCATGGCAGATATGGCTATTGTTATTTACAATCCTAGAAGTCATGGTCGTCAGAAACACTTAGATGAGGCTAGGGAGATAATGTTAAAGTATAAGTCTCCTGATACTCCTGTAGGTTTAGTAAGAAATGCTAAA
>CAZXPJ010000040.1:0-3755 GCA_964642925.1 uncultured Eubacteriales bacterium
ACAACAAGATTTCTATATGATCCATATTCTTTTCTCTCTAGTCTTAAATCTTCTAATATTTCTCTTTGATGTGAATAGGGATTTAAATCAAAAAACACATATTGTTGATTCTTCTTATCTACATTACTTAACGATTGTTTCAAATCTCTTTTGTTTTCTTCATTTGTAGGATTAAAGGTTTTAAACTCCTCATCATTCCAATAAGTTTCAAAGGTTTTTGTGAAACTGTCTAATACATCTTTAGATGTATATTCAGAAACTTTAACATTCCATTCTAAGCCATTTGATAAAGCGGGATTAGATAAGTTTGATGAGCCAATATAGGCTGTGGAAAATCCAGTATTCCTTTTAAAATAATAAGCCTTTGCATGCAATCTAGTTCGTTCAATATCATAGGAAATTTTAAGTTTTGTATTTGGTAACTCAGATAATTTTAATATTGCCTTATAATCTGATGCTCCCATATATGAAGTAGTGATTATTCTAAGCTTATTTTTTTTTGTAAATTCTACTAATTCTGGATAAATAAGTCTCAGGCCACTGTATTTAATAAAAGATATTAAAAAATAAGCTTCATCTGATGTTCTTATCTCTCTTTTCAATTCACTTTCTAAAGATAGCCCTGTACTTCCTGTAAAAAGTGTACTGGTTGAAATAGAAGTCTTTGGTCTGTATTCATTTAATATATCAAAGTCTTCTTTATTATCATGAACCGAAAGTAACTCTTTGAATCTTTCATCAGAATATAAAAATTCATTAATTCCTATAGTGTCATTTAATTTCTCTATAAAGTCTAGTCTTTCCGAGATACTATTAATTTGTAATAAACTCTCTCTAATTTTCTTCTGATACTCTGTAGATAATACTCTAGCTAATTCACTATTATCTATATTTCTATCCTTATATTCATTTTCGCCAATTTCATCTAAAATTTTCCTATTTAATATTTTTTCATATAGTCCATATTTCACTAGTATCACTTCTGCTCTCTATCTATTCTTTAGTTAAATTGTATCACTACCAATTATAATCTTCCATCTATTACACTGATAATCCTACTAAGTGTTATAATATTGAGAAAGGCTTTTTTGGAGGATATTATGCAGACTAAAAAACATATAAATTCTTTCGATGGGGTTAGGGTAATAGCTCTTCTTGGGGTAGTTCTCTTTCACATTAACTCTTCAATATTTAAAGGTGGATATTTAGGGGTAGTAACTTTTTTTGTTATGGCTGGTTACTTAACTATTAACAAGGCTATGCAAATCGGAGAAGAAGATAACAGATTCAAGCTTGTTTTTAAAAGTATCAAAGATAAATTTCTTAAACTTTACCCCCCTTTGATCTTTATGATCTTCCTAGTAAGTGTCTTTATTTTCTTCTTTTTTAGGGCTGACCTAGGAGGAATTGCAAACGATATTAAAAGCTCTCTTCTTTCTATAAATAACTACGCCCAGATTTTTGCTGGTGATTCTTATTTTGAAAATACAGGTAAATTAGCTCCCTTTACCCATATATGGGCTTTATCCTTGGAGGTTCAAGTATATATTTTAATCTTCATTTTTTTCTATGGAACTTACAAACCTACCAATAAAAAATATTGGTTTAGCATCTTATTTTTAATGGCAATTCTTTCCTATGCCCTTTCAACTTATTTAATTTATAGTGGGGCTGATCTGAATAGGGTTTATTATAGTGCTGAGACAAGACTGTATTCCTTTTGTTTAGGAGGAATGGCTGCTCTTATTTCAATAAAAAAAGAAAATTTGCCGTCTAAATCATTTAATGAATTTTTAATATTTATTCTTTTATTTGCTAGTATTGGAGCTTTTTTTATCTTTGATGTTAATAACTTAGTCTTCTACTATATCTTTCCCCTTTACAGTTTAATCATAGCCCTTTTAATGATTTTATTGAGAGATTCAGAAGGATATCAAAGCAAGATTTTATCATCTTCTCCTTTTTCTCTTCTTTCCAAGAGGAGCTACCATCTATATCTTTGGCATTTTCCAATAATAGCCTTACAAGAAAAGATGATGAGTCATACAATAATATCAAATACATTATTTTATTTAATTTTCTTGGTCACCACTCTAATTTTTAGTGAGATTTCCTACAGAGGATCGGTGAAAATCAGCCAGCTACAGATAAATAACAATAGAAAGCTTGCCATAATACTTCTACTATCTCTAATGATTTTCAATTTCCCTTACAAACTTATTGGGGATAATAGCCAAGGAAAACAAGAATTAGAAGAAATGAAAAATACTATCTTAGAAAATGAATTAATTCAAAAAGAAGAAGCGGAAAATCACGAAGATACCCAGGAAACAGAATTCACCTACGGCTATTATAAGGCTCTAGATTTTATAGAATGGGTTAATGACTTAGGAGATGAATCTCTCTATTTAGATCCAGATGAATACACAAAATACAGGCATACTAAAGGAATTTTAATTGGTGATTCTTTAGCATCCATGAGTTATCACACACTAGCTACTTATATGCCAAATTTAATCTATGATACTGATCACTCTAGAGAAATGAAAGATGCCTTTGAAACATATACTTCCTATGAAGATCAAGATAAAGGGGATTATATAATTTTATCCCTGGGGGCTAATGGAGATGTTCTCCACGAAGATATGGATAAAATAAGGAAGGATGGTAAGGATAAGAGCATAATACTTAATACCATTGTTTTACCCTACAAGCTAATTGAAGAAGAAAGAAATGCTAGTATTAGGTCCTATGAAGCACTACATGATGATGTGTATTTATGCGATTGGTATGCAGCAATGAAAGATAAACCAGATTTCTTCTTCGATGATAAAATTCACGTAGGGGAACGGGGAGCTAAGATTATGGGGCAACTCATTATGAAGAAGATTATAGAAATTGAAAAAGAGAGCTCTCTTAATAGAGAGCTCTCTTTCCAGAAATAATCCAAGGGGCAGGGAATGGTTCTATCATATTTTTACTATTTACTCTGGATACAGCAACATTAATTATTTCTTCTCGAAGCAAATCATTATCCTTAAATAATTCAGCCATGTGCATTAATATTTCAAAATCCAAAGTATAAATTACAATCTTCATTTTTGGGTTAACTGCCAAAAGACTTTTAATTTCCTTTTCAATTCTTTTAGATGCAACGATAAAGGCAATATTAGGAACTGGCAGATTCTCTGGATAGCCATCCTGGATTGAATCTGCAATAATTACATTTTTAAGACCAAATTTTTCAACATTTTCCTCCATGGTCATTCTGTCTCTTGAATCATATTCTACCGCTACTACATTTCCCTCAGAGACAATAAGTGAAGATTCCACAGCAATACTTTCACCAGAGACAATACAAATTGTGTCTCTATCTGCTAAATCAAGTTTATTCATAATTACAGATCTTACTTCACTGCAAACATACTGAACAGAGCCACAGGAAAACCTGGAGTTTTCCATGCCAATATGGTAATTGGTCTTTGCCTCTGGATTCATAATAAGCAAGGCTGCAGATGAATTGATTCCCCTATCAATCATATCGGAAACCTTGTCTGACTTTATCTCTCCATAAGGATCAGATCCTTCATTATACCAAATAAGGCAATTTCCCAATTCTGCATTCCACATTTCATAAAATATTTCTGGATGCCCTGCATCTGTAAAAACAAGAACCATTCGGTTACTCATTACCGTGGGTATAAGATTTTTATTCTCCCCAGTCACATCGAGCATTTTAATTTTTGCCAAGTCAA
>CAZXPJ010000041.1:0-637 GCA_964642925.1 uncultured Eubacteriales bacterium
GCTGAATCAGCAAATTATCCCTTCTGCACGATAGACCCTAATGTAGGAATTGTTAATGTACCTGATGAAAGACTAGAAAAACTTACAGAAATAATTCATCCTAAAAAAACTATATATACTGCTTTTGAATTTGTAGACATTGCAGGTCTTGTAGCCGGGGCAAGTAAAGGAGAAGGTTTGGGAAATAAATTTCTTTCTCATATAAGGGAAGTAGATGCAATTGCTCATGTTGTTAGGTGTTTTGAAGATGATGATATAACACATGTATCCGGAAAAGTTGACCCTTTAAATGATATTGAAGTAATTAATCTTGAGTTGGTTTTAGCAGACCTTGAGGTACTGGAAAATAGAAGATCTCGCCTAAAAAACAAATTAAAATCTAATGATAAAGAAGCTATTTTTGAAGATAAGCTTTTGAGTAAAATTATTGATGAGGCTTTAGCAGAGGGCAAAGCTGCCAAAACATTAGAGTACTCAGAAGAGGAACTTGTTATTCTAAAAGGTTTTAATCTTTTATCAATGAAACCAGTAATTTACGCTGCTAATGTTGCTGAAGATGATATTCTTGATACGGATAATAACCCTATGGTAAATCAAGTAAGGGAATATGCTGAAAAAGAGAATTCAGAAGTAATTC
>CAZXPJ010000041.1:647-3653 GCA_964642925.1 uncultured Eubacteriales bacterium
GTTACAATTGTGTCTAATAGAGCAGGAGAACTTTTAGAAACTTTAGGATACCCAGAAGAAAGAATTGAACTTGCAAAAATTGCAGGATATATGCATGATATAGGTAACTGCGTTAACAGAGTTGATCATGCTCATACAGGTGCAATTCTGGCGTATGAGATCTTAAAAGATATGGGAATGGAATCATCTGGCTTGGATCTCCTTATAAAAGCTGCCTACTCCCTTTTAGGTCTTGAAACTTATTTAACTGCTGGCGAAATAGAGGTAAGAGCTTGGACTATAAAAAAAGGAACCAAAGCGCCTCAAGCTGCAGGAGTAATTCACTCAGATTTTGAAAAAGGTTTTATTAAAGCTGAGATAGTATCTTATGATGATTTAATGCATGCTGGTTCTTTTGCCAAGGCTCGGGAGAATGGTAAACTACGGCTAGAAGGAAAAGAATATGTTGTTAAAGATGGCGATGTAGTTCATTTTAGATTCAATGTATAGAAAGTTAATCTAATACTAAAATCAATAACATATACAAAAATGGAGTAGGATAAATTTATCCTAACTCCATTTTTTTGTTTATCCGTTTATTTTTTTGTATTATTTTTATATTGCCCTTTTTTATAGCCCATATAATAACCAACAACGCCAGCTCCTAGAGCAGCCTGTAGAGCAAATAGTAAGCTCTCTGTTTCTCCACCTGGTGGTTCCCAAAAACTAGAAAACCAAGGTTCATATTCTGGATTTATTTCAGTAATCATTTCTTCTGCTTCTCCATCTGCTCCACCAAACTCTGAATCGGTAACCATAAATAATGGAATAACAGCGAGAATGATAACCAACAAAATTAAAATAACATTATTACGCATGTTTTTTCTCCCCCACTATTTCATTTTTTTTAATCAGATTTAAGGTAAGCAATTCTTGAGCACTATATTTAGAAAGAAAATTGAAGATTATTACAGTTAGCAAGCCTTCACTTATCGCTAAAGGAATTTGAGTCACTGCAAAAATACTTAAAAACTTTGTTGCAGAAGCCATTATACCACCCGCTTCTGCTGGAAATGCTAAAGCTAATTGAAAAGATGTAGTTACATAAGTTAATAAATCTCCAATAGCTGCAGCTAAAAAAACAGATATTCCATTAGACAGACCTGACTTTTTTGCTAATTTAAATACCCCATAGGCAGCAAATGTTCCTACGATAGCCATAGAAAATACGTTGGCTCCTAAAGTTGTTATACCACCATGAGCTAGTAGTATAGCTTGAAATAATAAAACTATCATTCCCAATACACTCATTGCTGTAGGTCCAAAAAGAATAGCACCTAAACCAACTCCAGTAGGATGAGAACTACTACCAGTAACAGAAGGAATCTTTAAAGCTGAAAGAACAAATGCAAAAGCTCCAGCTACTCCTAAAAGTAACTTTAATTCTGGATTTTCTTTCATTTTTTTTGTTATTGATATTACACCCGTAACAACAACTGGTAATGATAATAGTGTCCAAAATATAGCCCATTTTACAGGAAGAAAGCCTTCCATAATATGCATTGCGACGGCTGATTCTGGAATAGATAATACTAATAAAAATACCCAAAAACTATAAATCTTTTTGTTTAACATTACATATCCTCCTGTTTCCATTTATGTTTCCTAAATGGATTTTTATAATAATCCTCTAAGCTAAATAATGCCGGCATTTTACTCAAAGGTTTATTTCCTAAGTTTAGTTTAATGCTTATATTAATTTCATTAATTCACTTCTTGTTCTAGGTACTTGTGTGTTCTTGTCTATTACTTTTTTGCTAACTAGATAATCATAAATTTCTAAAACCCATGGTTTTTTTAAATTTCCTCTTTTAAGAATATTTTCTTCTCTAAAAAGATTTGCTGGATTCCCCTCTGCAATAACTTCTCCCTGGCTTAAAACAAAAACATAATCTGCCCAAGCAAAAACTTCTTCCATATTATGACTTGAAAGAACTATGGTTTTGCCATCTTTATTTAAATCATTTAATAAGTCCATTATTTGGGAAGTAAAGATAGGGTCTAGGCCTGCTGTTGGTTCATCTAAAATAATTAAATCCGGATCCATGGCAAGAACTCCTGCTACTGCTACCCTTTTCTTTTGTCCGTAACTTAAAAAGTGCGTAGGCTTATCCTTAAGTTCTAGCGTTCCAGTTTGCAACATAACTTTTTCAATTTTCATTCTAATCTTACTTTCTTCCCAACCAAGATTAACTGGTCCATAGGAAATGTCCTGATAAACGCTTCCTGAAAAAAGTTGATTATCTGGATCCTGAAAAACAATTCCTACATTTTTGCGTATATTTTTTATTCCTTTAGAAGAATAATCTACCTCTTTATCCTTATAAAAAACTTTTCCAGAACTTGGTCTATGAATACCATTAAAATGGAGGAATAGGGTAGTCTTTCCTGAGCCATTATTTCCTATAAAAGCCACTTTTTTCCCTTGTGGAATTTTAATAGAAAGATTCTTGAGTGCTTCTGTGCCATCCATATAGGAAAAATTTAAATCTACTGTTTGCAATATATATTTCAAAATAATATTTCCTCTCTATTAGCCAATTATAAAAGCTGTAATAACTATAAAAAAATCAATGAAAACGAATAGTAGTATGTTTTTTTTTGAATAAGAGTAAACTGGACTTAGAACTTTTAAATTTCCTTCAAAACCTCTTGATTCTAAACTCTGAAGAAGGATTTTTGATTTAAAAAAAGCTTTGCCCCATAGGTTTGCAAATAAAAGAGCAAAAGAGTTTATGGACTTTTTAAAACTGCTATGTCCATACCTAGCTTGTTGAGCGTAGTAAATATTAAATGAAGTATCTATAAATATAAAAATAAACCTATAAATTAACGACATTAACTCAATTATCGCTTCTGGTAGTTTGAAAATTTGAAATACATATAATAATTCAACCATGGGTGTAGTTAAGGCCATAAAATAAAGACAACTAACAGCACTTAGAGAAACAGTCATAGTATTAAAGG
>CAZXPJ010000042.1:0-2781 GCA_964642925.1 uncultured Eubacteriales bacterium
GCTTGATATACTTCAACTAGGGTAAACTCTGGATTATGTTTTGTAGAAATACCTTCATTACGGAATACTCTGCCTATTTCATAAACCTTATCAAAGCCACCAATAATTAATCTTTTAAGATGAAGCTCTAAGGCTATCCTTAAATACATATCAATATCTAAAGTATTATGATGAGTAATAAATGGTTTAGCTACAGCTCCTCCAGGAATAGACTGTAAAACTGGAGTTTCAACTTCAAGAAAACCATTATTATCCAAATATTCACGCATAGTCTTAATAATCTTACTTCTAGTTATAAAAGTATCCCTAACTTCCTTATTCATAATAAGGTCAACATAACGTTGACGATAACGTAATTCCACATCTGTTAGGCCATGAAACTTCTCTGGTAGGGGTCTTAGAGACTTTGCAAGCATAGTCATCTCCATTACTTCCACGGTGGTTTCACCCTTCTGGGTGATAAACACTTTACCCTTTATACCTAGTAAGTCCCCAATATCATTCTTTTTAAAAATCTCGTAATTTTCTTCACCCATATCTTGGATATTAGCATGGATTTGAATGTTACCACTCATATCCATAATATTACCAAAACCAGCCTTACCATGACGTCTTTTAGCCATTAGTCTACCAGCTATTGAAACCACTTCTTCTGATTCTATAAACTTATCCGGATTACTTTGTATTTCTTCTGCTGTATGACTTGTTGTATATTTGTCTCCAAAGGGTTTAATATTTAAACTTTTAAGTTCTTCCAGTTTATCCAAGCGTACCTTCATTAACTGATTTATATTTACCTGCTCTACCTTCTCGCCCATAATCTACACGCCTTTCTAGTCGTTAACTATATCTAAAACTCGGTACATAAATTTCCCTGCTGGAGCCTTTATTTCTACTTCATCTCCTATAGCCTTATTCAATAGCTCAGCACCAAGAGGAGACTCATTAGAAATATAGTCATCTAGGGGATCTGCTTCAGCAGATCCTACAATCTTGTATGTAACCTCTTCATTATACTCTATATCTAAGACCTTCACTTTAGAACCTAAAGAAACCTTACCCTCTTGTCTGTCTTCATCTTTAATGATCTTAGCATTTCTAAGCATGTTCTCAACTGTTACAATACGACCTTCAATAAAAGCCTGCTCATTTTTTGCCTCGTCATATTCAGAGTTCTCACTAATATCACCGTAAGCAATAGCTTGTTTAATTCTTTCCGCTATTTCTTTTCTCTTTACTGTTTTTAGCTTTTCCAGTTCTGCTTCCAGTTTTTCGAACCCTTCTTGAGTTAAAAGAACTTCTTTTTCCATAATCAATTTTCGCTCCCTTTTTCTATATACTAGAATAAGCACTACGCCTTTCGGTGCAGTGCTTCTACTAAAAATAGATTATATAATTATCGGGATTTATTTTATATTAAAAACCATAGCTTTGTCAACCTACAGCTTAACAATCCCTTTCTTAATAGCAAACAAAGCAGCCTGAGTCCTATCATCCACACTGATCTTTTTAAAAATATTGGTTAAATGGTTTTTTACAGTCTTTTCACTAATAAACAAAGACTCTGCAATGTCCTTATTACACATACCCTTAGCAATAAGCTGAAGAACATCTAACTCTCTTCTGGTTAATTCTTCCAAGCCATCTCTTTTTAAATAGATCTTTTTATCCGATAACTTTTTTCCCTTGTAATCCTCTTCAAATAAAGATTTACCTTTAGCTACCTCTTTAACAGACCTAACCAAGATCTCAGGTTCTACATCCTTTAATAAAAACCCAGAAACTCCAGAATCGATCATCTCATCTACATACTCTTGGTCATCATGAATAGTAAGAGCAATAATACCAATTTGAGGAAGTTCGTTCTTAATGACCCTAGATGCCTCTATTCCGTTCATATGAGGCATGTTAATATCCATTAGGACCACATCCGGATGTGTCTTCATGGTCATTTTAACAGCCTCTCTGCCGTTTTTAGCTTCACCAATGATCTTAATCTCTTCATCTAAGGATAAAATCTTTGATAGGCCCTCCCTAATTAAAGGATGATCATCTGCAATTAAGACATTAATAGTCATAGTTTCTTGCCCCCTATAGATAATTCAACTTTTATTTGTGTACCCTTTCCCTCAGCAGAAACTATATCAATAGTTCCACCAATAAGATCTATTCTTTCTATCATACCTAGGATACCATATCCTTCTGTTTCTTTTCCTAGCTCTTCTTTATTAAAATCAAAACCTTTTCCATCGTCCTTAATCACAATAGTAATTAGCTTATCTTTTTTTTCAATTTCCACATTAGCATTTTTCCCTTCAGAATGTTTAAAAACATTATTTAAAGCTTCTTGTACAATTCTAAAAATAGCTACTTCAATTGTAGAAGGAAGTCGCTCATTTAAGTTATAAGTATTAAAGGTAATTTTTACTTCTTCCTGTCTTTCATTTAATTCTTCTATCATTCTTCTTAAGGTAGGAACCAGACCTATATCATCTAAAGTCATGGGCCTTAGATTATAGATAATCTTTCTAATATCCTTAAGATCATTTCTTATTTGTTCCTTGAGACTTCGAATCTCTATTCTAGCTTCTTCTGCATTTTTATCAAACAATCTTTCACAGTATTCAGCCCTTATAATAATATTAGCTAAAGCCTGGGCAGGTCCATCATGGATCTCTCTAGCCAGTCTCATTCGTTCTTTTTCCTGGGCAATAATAACCTTAGCGCCTAAATTCTCTCTGGGACTTTCTGTCTTTTCTTCAATGTCTATATTTAAATATT
>CAZXPJ010000043.1:0-2658 GCA_964642925.1 uncultured Eubacteriales bacterium
GGAAAGATTCATATCCCGATCATCTCTTTTTTGTCCTATCAATTCCCCTTTACCGTGTTTCTTGCATAATATAAACAACTAAATTTGCATCCATATTTCAGATATTTGCAACAGGAATTTCCAGAAATTTGCACAAAAATCCATTGTAGGCAAAAACTTAATTTAATATCCTTGTATCAGACCAATGATCACAAGGAGGAAAGGAAGTATGCTTACAATGGATCAAATACATGATATCAGAAATCGTTTTTATCATAAAGGCGAAAAGATATCACAAATTGCAAAAACATTAAATATTGACTGGAAAACTGTTCAAAAATATGTTGATATGGAGGATTTTAATCCTCCCAGGCCAAAACAGGCTTCAGAATATCGACTATGCCCCAAACTAGAGCCATTTAAGGAAACAATTGATTCCTGGCTTCAGGCAGACAAGCAGGCCCCAAGAAAACAACGACACACTGCAACAAGAGTATTCAAGAGGTTACAGGAGTCTTTCCCAAAATCCTTTGATTGTTCTTATCGAACTGTAGCAAAATATTTCTCTATTAGACATAAAGAAATTTTCGCTGCAAGTTCAGAGGGATATTTACCCTTAAAACACCACCCTGGAAGTGTTCAGGTTGATTTCGGTTCTGCAGATTTTTATGAAAATGGTAAAAGACACTCCGGAAAATACCTGGAATTATCTTACCCACACAGTAATAAGGGATATTTACAGCTTTTCCCTGGAGAAAATATGGAATGTCTCCTGGAAGGATTAGTAAATATTTTTGATCATATTAATTGTGTACCAAGTGAAATATGGTTTGACAATACTAAAACTATTGTTACAAAAATCCTTAGAGGTGGTAACCGGGAACTTACAGAAAGATTTACCAGATTTATGGAACATTACCGTTTTAAAGCAGTCTTTACAAATCCTAACAAAGGAAATGAAAAAGGTAATGTAGAAAACAAAGTTGGCTACCAAAGACGAAATTTTCTTGTGCCAGTACCTCGTTTTACTAATTTAAAAGATTACAACAAAGAGTTATTGCAAAAGTGTGAAGAAGATGCTCAAAGAGACCATTACAGACATAACGAAACAATAGAAAATCTTTTTCAGGAAGATTTGAAAAATTCATTACCTCTGCCTTCTATTAAATTTGATTTAAGTAATTTTAAGATATTAAAGACTAATAAATGGGGAAAATTTTATCTTAACAATAATTTACATGAATATTCAGTTTCCCCAAAATTTGCTGATACCTATGTAAATATTCAACTTACTTCTACTGTAGTCACTGTTCTTGATGAAAATTTCAGAGAAATTGTTTCCCACCCTAGATTTTATGGGAAAGAAAAACAACAAAGTATGAATTGGATGCCGTATCTGCGTCAACTATCAAAACGACCAAGAGCTTTAAAATATTCTGGTATTTATGAACTGATGCCCTCAAGTATGCAGGAATTTTTAGAAAAATGTTCTCCTTCTGAAACTGGTGAAATGCTAAAAACTATTGCTGACTTGACTGATAAAACTGGTTTTGAAAGTGCGTTAAAAACAGTAAATCAAGCCCTTTCTTTTGGAGCAAAAGACAAGGATAGTCTAATCAATTTATATAGAAGAATGTACTTAGATATTCCAGAACTACCACCTATGAAAATTAGTAAAGAAATTCCTGACCTTTATCAAATGAAAACAAATCTTTTGGTATATGATGCTTTCCTGGAAAAGGAGGGCAGAATCAATGTTTGATAAAGAGATAGAAAATTGTTGCAAAATATTAAGACTAAGCAAGAATTTTACAGATAATGCACAAACAATAAATGCTGAATCCAACCAGGAATATCTAAGCAAACTGCTGGCAGAAGAAATTACTTACAGAGAGTCCGGCAGAGCAGCAAAATTAATTAAATCTGCAGGGTTCTATAGTCTAAAATCATTTAATGATTTTAGATTTGATGAAGTAAATCTTCCTGGAAATTTATCTTCTGAGGATCTTAAAAATTTAGATTTCCTTGAAAAGAAAATGAACATAATTATGTATGGAAGAACCGGTACTGGAAAAACAATGCTTTCAACAGCATTAGGAATTTTAGCTTGCCAAAGAGGCTTACATGTAAAATTCTTTAGGACAGCAACTTTAATTAATTTACTTTCAGAATCTAAGAAAAATGGTAATCTTGAAAAAATATACAGGAAATTAAATTTATCATCACTTATCGTTTTAGACGAATTTGGTTATGTACCCTACGATAGAACTGGATCGCAATTACTCTTTGATTATCTTTCAGAAATACATGAAAAGAAATCTGTAATTTTAAATACAAATCTTGAGTTTTCAAGATGGGTGAATGTTTTATATGACGAACAAATGACTGCTGCTTTAATAGGTCGTCTAACTCACCATTGTCATCTGATTCTTTTCCCAGGGGAGAATAATCGGTTAAAAGAATCCAGTATTAATGAGCTATATAGCTCTATTTCAAAAGAATAAAGTTGATGCCTGCAATGCTCCGGTTAGATACTAGCCGGAGGTTGCAAGTATCTGGAAATTCCAAGTGCAAAGATCAGAAAGTGAGATGCATTTTTTTACAAATACTTCTTGCAAAAAACAATTTTGGTTGTGGGAAGAGCTATTTAACCTTTGCTTTGTATCATTATCTAGTAGA
>CAZXPJ010000044.1:0-2578 GCA_964642925.1 uncultured Eubacteriales bacterium
ATCATCCTTTGATTTTCTCAAATGGTGAACAAGTAAAATTGCAATATTGTGTTTATTTGAAATTTCACGAAGAATTTGTAGATGCTAATCTAAAAATACCCCATTTTCTAATTAAAAAATCCCCTAGAGGAAATATATAATTACCCTATGAAACATCATAGGGGGACAAGGGGATGCTAAATTTAATGGATAAACAAAGTATTATAATATCTCATTTCATGGAGGGTAAATCTCAATGGGATATTCACAGAGAAACGGGCTTTGATAGAAAAACTATAAGAAAATATATTGTTCAACATGAAGAAAGAAAATCAGCTTTAATAAAATCCAATGGAGCTAACTTTGTATTAGCTGAGGATATTGTTTCAGCACCAAAATATGATAGCAGTAATAGGAAAAAAATAAAATTAACTGATGAAATTTTAGAAAAGATAAATTTCTACTTGAAAGAAAATGAGTTAAAGAAAATATCCGGCAGGAGTAAACAACGAAAGAAAAAAATTGATATTTATGAATGCTTAGTAGAAGAAGGCTACGAAATTAGTTATCAAACAGTTTGTAACTACATTAAGATGAAAACTGACGAAGAAAAAGAAGCCTTTATTAGGCAAGAGTATGGATTTGGTGATGTTGCTGAATTTGACTGGGGTAATGTTAACTTAACAATTAAGAGCAAACCTAAGACACTTCAAATGGCTGTATTTACAACAGCTAAAGGTAATTTTAGATTTGCACATCTTTACCACAATCAAAAAATGGAAAGTTTCCTAGATTCTCATGTAAAATTTTTCAATAAAGTAGGAGGCATACATAAAACAATAGTTTACGATAATATGAAAGTAGCAGTTGCTAAGTTTGTAAGTCGTACAGAAAAAATACCTACTGATGATCTTTTAAAATTGTCAATTTACTATGGTTTTAAATATAGGTTTTGTAATGCAAGACGCGGAAATGAAAAAGGTCACGTAGAAAAAAGTGTTGAATATATACGACGGAAATCTTTTAGTAAGAAAGATTCCTTTGAAAATATAGATGAGGCTAATAAATATTTAAAAGAAGTATTAGAAAAACTAAACAACAAAGTATGCAAACGCGCCGAAAATAAGAGCCCCAAAGATCTTTTGGTAGAAGAAATCCCATTTTTGCAACCATTAATGCCTAATTATGATATTGCTAGAACTACGGACTTAAGAGTAAACAAATATTCAGTAATAACAATTGATGAAAATAAATATTCAGTCCCTGATTCTTTAGTAGGTAAATTCGTAACAGCTAAAATATATCCTGAGAATATATTAATTTATCATAATAATATTAAAGTAGCTGATCACATAAGAAATTACGGGGTTCATATTTGGGAAATAGAGATTAAACACTATTTAAAGACATTAAAAAAGAAGCCTGGAGCGATTCATTCAAGCACAGCCATGCAGCAAATGAATCCCAGACTTCAATCTATATTCAATAATTATTATACTGAAAACCCAAAAGATTTCATAGATTTAATTGAAATAATATCTATTCAAGGAATAGATATTATAGAAAATATAATAAAAACGCTAGATAAAATAAATCCCTTTGGTGTAAATACAGAAAAGATTAAAATGTTATGTAATAGGAATAAAGATATTGTTTTAAATGACAGAAAAGAAATAACAAATGATATAGAATTACATTCAAAATTAATATTAAAACAGTATGGATCCATTTTAAATAATTCTGACGTAGCCTTCGATAAGGAGGTAGCGATAATATGAACAAAAATGAATTAAATGAAAGAATAAAATTTCTTACAAAAGAATTAAAATTGCCTTATACAATTAGGAATTTTGAAGATGAAATTTCAGAGGCTAACTTGGAGAATAAAGCTTATGATATTTTTTTATATGATTTATTAGAGCGAGAATATGAATTAAGAAAAGAAAATGGCAAAAAGAATAGGATTAGAATAGCTAAGTTTCCATATAAAAGATATCTTGAGAACCTGGTTTTAGAGGATTTGCCAGAAGATGCTAGAAAAAAAGTGAAGCTTTTTTCGACTTTAGAGTTTATTAAAACAGGACAGAATATAATACTAGCTGGTAATCCGGGCACGGGTAAGACTCACATGGCTATAGGACTTGGTATAAAGGCATGTAATTCAGGATTCAAGGTTTTATTTACAACGATTCCTTTACTCGTAAATGAACTAAAAGAAAGTCGTTCTCATAAAACTCTAAGGGCCTTTGAAAAAAACTTTGAAAAATATGATTTAATCATAGCAGACGAACTAGGACATATTTCTTTTAATAAAGAAGGCTCGGAATTATTGTTTACGTATTTATCTTTAAGGGCAGTAAGAAAATCGACAATAATAACTACCAATTTATCCTTCGAAAGATGGGATGAAATATTTAAAGACCCTGTAATGACTGCAGCTATGATAGATAGACTTACACATAAGTCCTACATTGTTAATATGAATGGCAATTCTTATAGGTTAAAAGAAACTAAGATTTGGTTAGAAGAACAATAATCTTTTTTTCAACTAGGGGATTATTCGACTGGAATTTGGGGGACTTTTCGATTGACAAAAACA